>DXEK01000078.1 GCA_019115005.1 Candidatus Fusicatenibacter merdavium
TATTGAGACGGGAAAACTTCTGCTTGGACCGCACAGTGAGCTCAGCGAATATCTGCAGGTTGTCATAAATGACGATCGTGAGATGTTGGAACTTCTGGAGGAATTTCTGGCGCTGAATTATGTAAAAGATCAGGCGGCGATCTGTGAAGAGAACATCGAGCCGTCCAAGATCGATCATGTACTGGATTTTTATTGGGATCTGGCTGCTAAAAATATCAGACTGGTGAAGAAAACTTCGGATCTGATGAGCAGTCTTCGGATGAATCTTTTCAAGCGTGTCCGGAAGGTCGTTGTGGTTCTGTGCAACTACGTTTTTCTGCTGAAATCTGCTGTTCCCAGTGACGATGATCCTGCCTTCAACGATTATCGAAAGATCCGGAGCGGTCTGCTCGGTGAGATTGACACTGCGCTCTGTTCTCTGGCGCAGATGTCCGGCGCAGAACGTTCCGAGTATGCGGGACAGGCGGTGCTGCAGGCGACTCTTGAGGAACTGAAAGAGCGCCTGGAAGGAAGTTATCAGGAGAACAGCAGCCGATTTTTCTATATTGATTTTCTGAGAAACAGCCATGTGCTTCTGGATGAGGAATTTTTCCCGGTTCTGGACGAGATCCCGGAATTGCCGGAACTCTCTGTGCGCCGCCGTATCCTGCGTCATTGTCAGGAACCGGAGAAAGAGTGGAAAGACAGACTGAAAGAGATTTTCAGCGGAGAAGACGACTATGGTTCGGCGGAACGGATCCTTGAATATCTGAATGCGAAAAAGATTCCGATGGAAAGTGAGGAGGAGCAGTTGTTCTCTGTTGACAGAGCAATCGTATTTTCGCGGAATGACATGGAAAATAAACGGCAGGAATTCATTGAGGATCTGGAACTGGCTCAGAGTTATGGACAGATCGACAATACGGTTGAGAATGTCAAGGAAATGATGATCCAGGTGATGGAAAATTGGTATGCATGGGCAGTGGAGACGAAAAATTATGGATTTTTTGCAAGGATCCTGGAGGCGTTTCGTGAAAAGATCCACAGAGATGCAGAGGCCAGAGCCGCTGAGTTAAACCGTAGTCTGTCAATCTATGTGAAAGGAAATCCTCAGTGGAAGAAGGAAGAACAGGTTGCCGCCGCTGTGGAGCAGATTCGGAAACGGATCGAAGAGCAGAATTATGCGGCCGCCGAAGATCTGCTGAATCGTCTCCTGACGAATGACCTTGTTTTTGACTGGGATCCGTACCAGACGGATTATCTTCAGGAATTTCTGGATGAGTATGACATTAACTACCGGAGAACGGCTAATCCCGGCACGACGCTGAAGGCGCTCGTCTATACGTCCAAGATCAATAAGGATACGAAAGGCGCGGATAAGCTGCTGGACAGCTGGCCCCGCGGAGCCAGAGTCGGGGAGGCAAAACTGCGGGCGCTGCTCGAAGCACTTGGTTTCGTATCGGATACCATCCGTATGGAGGCCCCTTTGCAGGGAAAGATCGAGAGTTATCTCATTACACTGAGACGCCCTCAAAATGGCAGGAAAAGTAATTACAAGCATCCGATCGCGGCGTTTGGTTCAGAGGCAGAAGAAAAAGGTTTTCGTGTGGTATGTCTGTTTGGCAAAACAGATGCTTCCCGCCTGATCGATACATTTAAGGAGATTGGAAATGCAAAGAATACGATCGTTCTTCTGGATTACGCCCTGACGCTGGCGGATCGGCGGACGCTCGCCAGAAAGACCAAGACAGATCTGACCGGTAAAATTTTTGCAGTGATCGATCGAGTCGTTTTGATTTACCTCGCAAAACATTATACGGAAACTGCGGTAAACAGGATGCTGGTGGCTGTCATCATGCCGTTTGCCTCCTGCCAGCCGTATATCGAGAAATCTGCCGACGTCATGCCGCCAGAAATGTTTATCGGAAGAAAAAATGAACTGGAGAAGATCGAGTCTGCTACAGGCGTCAATATCGTATACGGCGGCCGTCAGCTGGGCAAGACGGCGCTGCTGCGTATGGCGAAAAAGGACATCGACATGGATGAAAATGGCGATCGGGCAGTGATCGTCAATGCCTGGAGGAAAGATTACCGCGATACCGCAAGAGCGATTTCCGCTGCGTTGTATGATGAGGGGATTCTGAAGACGGAAAATATCACGGAGGACTGGGATGAACTGGCGAGAGATATTAAGAACAGGCTCAGAGATCAGGAGGATCCGATCCCCTATCTGCTGCTGATGATCGACGAGGCGGATGAATTTATCGAGAGCTGCGAGTTGATCGGCTATCAGCCGTTTGACGCGCTGAAGGACATTCAGAGTGTCGGAAACGGAAGGTTTAAGTTTGTTGTTGCTGGCCTGCGCAATATCGTAAGATTCAAGCGTGCGGCTGCTTTGGGAAACAACAGTGTCCTGACGCACCTGGACTCTCTTACAGTGAAGCCGTTCCGGTCCATGGAGGCGAGGGAACTGCTGGAAGAACCGCTGTATTATCTGGGATTCCGATTCCCGAAAGATAATGAGACGGAGATTTTGATCTCAACGATTTTCGGGACGACGAACTATTTCCCGGGTCTGATCCAGCTTTACTGTGCGAAGCTGATCGAGGCGATGAAACGTGACTATGCGGGATATTTTGAGAGTGAGACTCCGCCATATTATGTGCGCAAGGAGCATATCAAGAAGATCCTTGCCGAACAGTCTCTGCAGCAGGATATCAGAGAAAAATTCTTTGTCACTCTGAAAGTCGGTGACGATGATTATTACTATATTATCGCGCTGCTGGCCGCTTATTATTATCATGAAAATAAATCCCAGAGCGGCTGTAATGCAGAGGAACTTTCGGCCCTTGCGGATACCTTTTCGATCAGGAAGCTGACGTCTCTTGACACAGAGAAGATCACCGCTCTCATGGAAGAAATGCAGGAGTTGGGAGTGCTTCAGCATACGGGTGACGGAAGGTATCGGTTTACCCGTCACAGTTTCTGCCAGATGATGGGAACGGTGCAGCAGATCGAGGATGAACTCCTTGTTTATATGGAGGATTGAGATGGACAGACTTTGGTGGAATCATATTACAAGGGCACATAAATTTCTGGAGGATATCATTTCGTCTGCGTTGGACGGGAAAAGTATGATTTTATGTCTTCCGGAAAATGTTCCTTGGAGAGATACGCTTCTGGAACTGGTGGAAGACCGTTTGAAACTAGAAAATCCGAAAAATGCACTGGACAGAATGCAATGTCCGGAAGAGGAAGTCGGGCTGTTTCTTCTGAACAGATACTGTAAAGCAGAGCGGCGTGCCACTTACAGATTCGGTATGACTTATGCGGAGTTTCTTGGAAAGTGTGAGGATACGGTGCTGAATGACAGATATCTGTGGGTGTCGGGGATTCCAAAGAACAGATATGACGAGTGGATCAGTTTTATTGTGGAATACAGGAAAAACGTCAGAAATAAGACTCCCGGGGTTTTTATTCTGGAAACGCAGGACGACGGTTTTGCCAACAGAGCCGGAAAGGGAATGAAAAAACTGATCTTTGATCATCAGATAGGGGCTTATGATAAATTTGCGTTCTGTGCACTCGCCGCTTCAGACCGCCACTGCAGGGAGTATCTGCGGCCGTATCTTGCGGATCTGGTCTCTACGGTATGCAATCAGGATATTGAACTGTGCGCAGAATGCGTGTCGCTGGGAAATGCTTTTCTGGAAGACCCGATTCAGGTTATCCGGGAGATTGTCCGGGAGAAATGCCGAAGCAATGGGAAGAATTATTGCTTTCCGGGAACGGAGGAAGAGATTAGGATAAAGATCTGGGAAACACAACTGAAAACTATTTTCCCAGTGATCGAAAAATACCGGAGTTCTTTCATCAAAAAATACCGGAAACATATCGCCGGCGCGCTCCCCATTATCACGTCCTATGGGGAGCAGGTTGCGAATCCGGAAGATGTGGAGATCGGAGCGCTGGTGTATCTGGCCGGAAACGGAAAAATTCCGCTGGAGAGCCGGGAATATGAAACTCTTGCCGCTTTCCGGGAGGCGAGGAACCGCCTGGCGCATTTAAATACACTGGAGCCGGATGCGGTCGACCTGATCTTACGGGAGGGGAATTCGCTGTAGACTCTGCAGCCAATAAGAAATGCCGGAAGATTAAGACAATTTACAGGATCTATGACCTGCAGGAGTCAAACTTGACGGACCTGTGGCTTTAGGATATAGTGAAATCACAATAGCTGGTTGATACCACTGACACCGGAAAGGAGAGCAGGGAAGATGAAGCCATGCTCATTAACGAACATTTGTCTGCCGTTGGTCAGGCCAAAAACAATCTACGGCGGAACCATTGAATGGAATGCAGGGCCGGCTGCCGATGTATGTTCTGCGAAGGAGGGTATATGAAAAAGCGCAGGATTTTTATAACGGGCGATACGCACGTCCGGAAGGATATTCAGAAATTGAGCGCAGAAAATTTTGCCGCAGGCAATGAGTTGTGTAAAGACGATCTGCTGATCATATGCGGTGATGCGGGCATTGTCTGGGTGAACGAGGAAAGGGACCGGGAACTGATCGAGTGGTATGACAGCTGTCCGTGGACGACGGTCTACTGTGACGGAAACCATGAAGGATTTGCGAGACTGCAGGAGTACCCGGAAACCTGGTTTCACGGGGCGAGAGCCCATCAGATCGGAGCGTCTGTGTATCACATCCTCCGCGGAGAGATCATGGAGCTGGAAGACGGGCGGACATTTCTCTTCTTCGGCGGGGCGTTCAGCCAGGATATCGAGTTTCGAACAAAGGATTATAACTGGTTTGAGAGAGAACTGCCTGTACAGTCGGAGGTTGACAACTGTATGAGAAATCTGGAAAGGTACAAGTTCTCGGTTGATTATTGTATCACGCATGATGTTCCCACCCGTTTTAATATGCAGATGGGATATCCCGGGGTGCTGCCTTATATGCTGACGTATTATGGCCCTGAATATATCAATATCCATGCAGTGCTCGACAATATTTATGAGATGACGACCTTCCGGAAATGGTTCGCGGGCCATTATCACGTCAACAGGACGATGTATGGAAAAGCGCCGGTACAGATCCTGTATGATGAGATCGTAGAACTGACGTAACTATGTGAAGAGTTTTCGTGACAGTTCCGTCTGCTGAACGGTCACAGTTTTTTAAGGAGGTGCAGAAACAGATGATTGACAACAGTAATGTGATTGCACAGACGTGTGCACTGGATCAACTGACGGAGCAGGACCGACGGATGCTGAAAACGCGTGGAAGCAAGCTTGGAGGACGGCTCTGTAAGATTCTCCGCCACGATCCGGATATGATCCATATTTCCATGAATTGTCAGGGATGGGTCAGCGCCGGAGAACTGATCGACGGATTCAACAAAGCATTTTACCGACCGATGTTTTATCTGAATCTCCCTGTACTGATGGAAATGGTACGGACGGATAGCAAGCAGAGATATGGTCTGAAATGGGAGAACGGGAAACTGATGATCCGGTGCAACCAGGGACATTCGATTCCCTGGCTGGAGATGGATTACAGAGAGGAAACGCCGCCGGAGATCTTATATCACGGAACCGGCTTTGCTGTATTGGATTCAATCCTGAAGGAGGGACTGAAGCCAATGACGCGTCAGAAAGTTCATCTGTCGTGGGATACTGCGACGGCGAGACAGGTTGCCGGCCGGTGGAAAAACCAGGGAGCTCCTGTTATTTTATGGATCGACGCCGCGGGAATGGCCCGCGACGGATATGTGTTCTACCTTTCGGAGAATGAAATCTGGCTGACAGACCGTGTTCCGCCTGAGTACCTGAATGTGTTTTGTATCGAAGGCTGATCTTTCCTGTGATGCGGATGGAGTTTGCGATGCGGACTGAGAAGCAGGTTTTTTTACGTAGGCGGCGGCAGAGAGCGGTACTGCTGCCAGTAAAGTTGTTAAAATCATATAAAGTTTCAAGTTGTCACCATGGAACAGTTCCGCCGGCCGGACTGTTCCGTCATCCTTCTTTTCTTATCTGTTTTCGGCGTAGCTGTTCTGAAAGTACGTCTGTCACGGACGGGAAGCTATGGAAAATGTCAAAATCACGAAAAATCCCATAAAACAAAGTTCCAGTAAATGTAATTATTTTCAAATAAAGATGATATTATGCTACAATCTTGTGGTTTTTGCCGATCGTTCACAAGCAAATACTTGTGGAGTGTAAAACCTTTTGATGTTGGATTTCATTATATGTGGATGCTAAAATCAAGGTACGAAATAGAAAAGAACCGGTTCGAATCTGAGGATGTTTTAGTACTTACACAAAAAAAGGAGGCTAGAATGCTATGAAAGGAACAAAAGGTACCATTGCATTGGCAGCTGCATTGATCGCTTTATTGCTTCTTCCTTTGAAGATGTATCTCCGTTTAAGACGGATAAGGGAACGAAATCATTGTTATGGAGCGTTTATGAATCCCTCTATGATCTGGATCCGGAGAATTGTGTCCTGTACTGGTGGACGCGACCCGTGGTGAAAATGGCGGTTACACGAAAGTGGATGACACGACGTATGAGATAACAATTCGGCCTGCCCTGTAATATTAGTCTCTCTTTTTCTTGACAATTATCTGCAAAAAGGGTAAGATGTTAGCAGTTAGAGATAACTAATTCAGGGAAACGGAGGCACGTCATGAAGCAGCACAGATTTTGGGCATGGGCAGCCGTTGTCTGTATGGCGATGGTGTTCTATACCGGCTACAAGCACAAGTAATTGCTTGTAACAGTTCAGCCAGCTGAACTGTTACGATTGCTTCGCGCCATTGCGAAGCATAACAGTTCCGCAGACGGAACTGTTACAAAGTGATTGCGCCGTCCGGCGGACCGGACAGCAGCAGTGAAACTACATATCAACAACGAACGGAGGTAACAGATTATGGTAAACATTGATTGGAAGAAAGCGGCGATTTTTGCAGGCGGAGTACTGTTCGGCACGGCAGGAGTGAAGGTGCTGGCCAGCAAGGACGCCAAAAAAGTATATACAAACTGTACGGCGGCGGTTCTGAGAGCAAAGGAGAGCGTTCTCGAGACGACAACGAAAGTTCAGGAGAATGCAGAGGATATCCTGGCTGAGGCGGAAGCGATCAATGCCAGAAGAAAAGCCGAGGAAGCAGCGGAAGAAACGGAAGAAGAAACCGAGTCTGACGCAGAAACCGCCCAGACGGAATAAAAATACAGGCAGCAGTTCTGCTGGCAGAACTGCTGCAGATATTCAGAAACAGCACAAGGTTAAGACGGTTTCAGCCTGTCTGCTGGTGAAAGATTCTAAGGAGAGAGGCATCATGAAATTTCAAATCAAACATAAAATGGAAGGGCGGATCCGGGTCCATATGGCGCAGGGCGCAATGACTTGCCGGGAAGCGGATCTTCTCTGCGCATGGCTGGAGCAGGCGCCTGGTATCCGGAGGGTGAAAGCGTATCCACGTACCGGAGATGTGGCGGTCTGGTATCAGGGAGAGCGAGGGGAAGTCCTGAAGCGTCTTCGGGAGTTCCATTATGGGATCGAAGGACTGGCAGAGAGTGTCCCTGAGCAGTCGGGGAGAAGTCTGGCCATGCATTACCAGGATCAGCTGATCGAGACTGTTCTCGTAAAAGCGGCGACTTCTCTCTTCCTGCCGGGTCCGGTGCGGGCGGTGTATACGGCGGTTCAGTCGGTAAGATATATCGTAAAAGGAATCCGTTCTCTGGCGGCGAAAAAGCTGGAGGTTGAGGTCCTGGACGCAACGGCGATCACCGTATCACTGCTGCGGGGCGATTACAAAACTGCGGGTTCGGTGATGTTTCTGCTGAAGATCGGCGAGATCCTGGAGGAGTGGACCCACAAAAAATCTGTAGACGATCTTGCGCGGAGTATGAGCCTGCAGGTAGAAAAGGTCTGGAAGAAAACAGGGGACCAGGAAGTGCTGGTTCCTGTCCGGGAGATACAGCCCCGGGATGAGATTGTCGTGCGGATGGGAAATCTGATCCCTCTGGACGGCGTTGTGACGGCCGGTGAGGCGATGGTGAATCAGGCGTCTCTGACCGGGGAATCTCTTCCGGTGCGGAAGGCAGAGGAGTCTGTGGTATACGCAGGAACGGTCGTGGAGGAAGGTGAGATCACGATCAGCATCACGCAGACCTCCGGTTCCACGCGGTATGAAAAGATCGTTCATATGATCGAAGATTCTGAACAGCTGAAATCCTCTGTGGAAGGAAAAGCCGCGGCGTTGGCGGATCGGCTTGTCCCGTTCAGTCTGGGCGGGACGATCCTCACCTGGCTGGTGACGAGAAATGTGCAGAAGGCCCTGTCGATCCTGATGGTGGATTTCTCCTGTGCGCTGAAGCTGGCGATGCCGATTGCCGTTCTTTCCGCGATGCGCGAGGCAGGTCAGTATCAGATCACGGTAAAAGGCGGTAAGTTCCTGGAGGCGGTCGCCCAGGCGGATACAATGGTCTTTGACAAGACGGGAACACTGACGGAAGCGAAGCCGAGAGTCGCGAAAGTGATCCCGTTTGGCGGAAATCCGGAAAACGAAATGCTACGGATGGCAGCCTGCCTGGAGGAACATTTTCCCCACTCGATGGCGACCGCGGTGGTCCAGGAGGCAAAACAGCGGGGACTGCTTCACGAGGAAATGCATTCCAAGGTCAATTACATTGTTGCCCATGGAATCGCCTCCTCGATCGGAGAGGACAAGGTGGTGATCGGAAGTTACCATTTTGTTTTTGAGGATGAAAAGTGCGTCGTTCCGGAAGGAGAGAAAGAAAAATTCGATCAGGTTCCGGATGAATATTCTCATCTGTATCTGGCGGTTTCCGGCGTTCTGGCTGCGGTGATCTGTATCGAGGATCCGCTGCGGCCGGAGGCTGCGGAGGTCATCGCGAAACTGCGGGAAAACGGTTTCCGGAATCTCGTGATGATGACGGGAGACAGTCAGCGCACAGCGGCTGCCATCGCGGCCAGGATCGGTGCGGATCATTTTGACGCGGAGGTCCTTCCTGAGGCGAAGGCCGGTTTTGTCAGAGCACAGCAGGAAAACGGCCATAAGGTCGTTATGATCGGCGACGGCATCAACGATTCGCCGGCGCTGTCGGCTGCGGACGCGGGGATAGCGATCAGCAGCGGAGCGGCGATCACCAGAGAGGTGGCCGATATTATGATCACCGGAGACGGCCTGTACAATCTGATTCCTCTTCGCCGGATCAGCATAGAATTGATGCGCCGGATCAACAGAAATTATCGGTTCGTCATCGGATTTAATCTCAGTCTGATCATTCTCGGAGTTGCAGGAATCCTGATGCCCGCGACTTCCGCATTGCTCCACAACTGTTCGACATTGTATATCGCGATGAACAGCATGACAAATCTTCTGAAGGATCATTCAGAGACAGAGCAACAATAGAAATTCACAAAAGCGGCTGTGAAAAAAGCATAGCCTAAAAACAAAGAAGGACCATGGGTCAAAAATAAGCCCAGGGTCCTTCTTTTGTGTTAAAAGATGATGAAAGAACTGCTTCAGAAGCGTGGAAAAGTAAATCTTTTTACCCGTCCGAGACGTTTTGGAAAATCTTTGCATTTGAGCATGCTCAAATGCTTTTTTGAAATCGGCTGTGACGGAAAAATGTTTGACGGGCTGGAAATTTCAAAGGATAAAGGGTTCTGTGAAAAATATATGGGTAGGTATCCTGTGATCCTGATCAGCCTGAAAGGTGTAAACGGTGCTGATTATTCAACAGCACGCGCGCTTTTGTGTTCTGTAATTGGAAATGAAGCTATGCGTTTTCAGTTTTTGCTGCATGACGATCGGTTATCGGAGATTGAAAAGGCATTATATAAGCAAATTGTCAATATCGATCAGAGCGGAGGGGGACGTTTTCTGATGTCGGATGATATTCTGATGGGAAGTCTGAAAACCTTATCGATGCTTCTGGAAAAACATTATGGGCAGAAAGTGATCGTACTGGTCGATGAATATGATGTACCCTTGTCCAAGGCCAATGAGCAGGGATATTATGATCAGATGGTTCTTTTGATCCGCAATATTCTGGAGCAGGTGCTCAAAACGAATGACAGTCTTTTTTTCGCAGTCTTGACAGGCTGTCTTAGAATTGCCAGAGAAAGTATTATGCCGGGAGCCAATCGCCGGATACAGTCTGCCGAAATGCTTTAAGTCAGATTGAGACAAGAAATTATAGAAATGAACTGGTAGAAGATGGCTGCCATTTGATTTTGAAATATGGTATAGCCTGCTGTAAAAAACAATGCCGTGTTATGGTAGAAAAAGAAGAGTATTGAAAGGGAAATCGATTTGAAACAGAAAAGGTGCTGCTGTTCACAGCTGTGAACAGCAACACCTTTTCCGAATAACAAACAGCGTATGCAGTCAGCTCGACTTCACTTCCCGCCAGAGCTGGTTGTAAACCTCGTCGGCGTCCTCTCCCAGATAAGTGAAGGTCTCGCAGCGGCTGAGGATCGAATCGTCCGGGAAGGCGATCTCGCTGTCGCGGATTTCCGGATCCTCGATCATTTCCCTGGCCGCCTCGTTCGGCGTCGAGTACGTGATGTATTCAAAATTCATCAGGGCGATTTCCGGCCGGCAGAGGAAGTCCAGAAATTTCTCCGCGTTTTCCTTGTTCGGCGCGTTCTTCGGCATCACCCAGGAGTCAATCCACATATTGGATCCTTCTTTCGGGACTACATAGACGAGATCCGGGTTTTCCGACTGCGTGTAGATTGCCTCGCCAGAGTAGATGACCCCGATAGCCGCCTCGTTTCCGATCATCTTGTCTCTTACCTGGTCGATCACATAGGCCTGTACCAGCGGCTTCTGCTGGATCAGGAGATCTCTCGCCTGCGTCAGTTCGTGGATGCTGGTGGAGTTCAGGGAGTATCCCAGGGTTTTCAGCGCGACGCCGAAAGCGTCCCGGACGCTGTCCTGCATCAGAATGCTGTCCTTGTACTTGGTATCCCAGAGTACCTTCCAGGAGTCGATCGGTTCGTCTACCATGGTTTTGTTGTACAGAATACCGACGGTTCCCCAGCAGTAGGGAATGGAATAAAGATTGTCGGGATCGAACTGCCGTGATTTCTCGAAGTATACGTCCCCGATATTTTTCGCGTTTGGAATATTGTCAAAATCAAGCGGCTGCAGAAGATCATTCTGGAGCATCTTCTGGATCATGTAGTCGGATGGGCAGACCAGGTCGTAAGCGATGGCCCCGGACTGGATCTTCGGATACATGATCTCGTTCGTCTCAAATTCTTCATAGATCACATGGATCCCCGTTTCCTCCTCGAACATTTCCAGAACCTCCGGATCGATGTATTCTCCCCAGTTGTAAACGATCACCTGGTTGGAACCGGAAGCCAGGTTCGTGCTTCCATAGTATATCCCGCCGCCGATGATCACGATTGCCATGATCACGGGAAGCACACGGCCGAAAAAGACCTTCGGAACTCTGTGAAATTTGCGAGGATTTCGCCCTGCCAGTCTCTTTTTCTCTTTCGCGGCTGCCTCTGCGTTTTCGGAGGAGGGGCTGAAGTTTACCAGGAGAAGCAGGAGCAGAACGGTCACAAACAAAATGGTGGACAGAGAATACATCTCCGGCTTGATGCCTTTGCGCACTTCCGAATAGATTTTTGTGGGAAGTGTGTCGATCCCCGGTCCCTTGGTAAAGTAAGTGATGACAAAATCGTCCAGGGACATGGTGAACGAAAGGAGAAAACCGGAGACCACGCCGGGCATGATATCCGGGAATGTCACTTTCCAGAAGGCATACAGCGGTGACGCACCCAGATCCAGCGCGGCCTCATAGGTGGCGCGGCTGGTCTGCTTCATTTTCGGCATGACGCTCAGGATCACATAGGGCAGATTGAATGTAATATGGGCAAGCAGGATCGTTCCGAATCCCAGTTCCACCCGTCCAATGATGAACAGCAGCATCAGGGAGATCCCCATGACGATCTCGCCGTTGAGCATCGGGATGTTGGTCACGCCCATAAAGACAGTCCGTGCACGGGTCTTCATACTGGAGATGCCGATGGAAGCAGCCGTCCCGATCAGGGTAGCGGCTGCGGCGGAAAGCAGTGCGATGACCAGCGTCGTGTAAAGGGCGTTCATAATGTCCTTGTTGGCGAACAGCGACCGGTACCAGTCCAGGGTAAATCCGCCCCATTTTGCTCTCGTCCGGGAGGAATTGAAGGAGAGGACCACCAGCGTCAGGATCGGCGCGTACAGCAGAAAAACGATGAACGCCATGTAAATTTTTTCAAGTTTCCGTTTCAAAATACAGTTCCCCCCCCTCTTTGTCATATTTGTTCATCACGAACATGGAAAGAACGATGAAGACCATCAGGATCATAGACAGCGCGCTGCCGGCATTCCAGTTGTTGGTCTGTTTAAACTCCTGCTCGATGACATTTCCAATCAGAAGGATCTTGCTTCCGCCGAGAAGATCGGAGATGACGAAGGTTGTCAGTGCCGGGATAAAGACCATCGTGATGCCGCTGACGATCCCTGGCATGCTTAATGGCAGAAGGATCCGGAAAAATGTCTGCACGCTGTTGGCTCCCAGATCCCGCGCGGCGTTGATCACATCTTTGTCGATCTTCAGCAGAATATTGTAAAGAGGCAGCACCATGAACGGCAGAAAATTATATACCATGCCGAGAACGATGGCCCCGGAGGTGTTGATAATATTCAGGGTTGGCAGATGGAGAAAGGAGAGAATACTATTGATCACTCCGTTTTTCTCCAGCAGTGTCTGCCATGCCAGCGTGCGCAGAAGAGAGTTCATCCACATGGGCAGGATGAAAAGCAGCACGATAAAGCTGGTCTGGCTCACATTCCGGCTGGCGAGGATCATCGCCAGCGGGTAAGCCAGAAGCAGACAGATCACGGTGCTCACAAGGGAGAGCCACAGGGAAAGTCCCAGCGCTTTCAGGTTTTCTTTCGTCAGCACATAAGAAAAATTCGCAAGGGTCAGCCCCGCAGTATCCTCTGTAGTGAACGCATAATAGAGGATCACGAACAGAGGGATGATGATAAATCCGGCCGCCCAGACCGTGTAGGGCGCGGCCAGCCATTTTCTCGCATTATTCTTCAATGACAGACGCCTCCTCATCCTCGGATTCCGGCTTGTTCATGATCTGGATGTCGAAAGGATCCACATGGATCCCCACTTCCTCGCCCACCGGAACCATATCGGTGGAATGAACGAGCCAGGTATAGCCGTTGGCCGCGACTTCCATCTCGTAGTGAACTCCCTTGAAGATCAGATGGGTCACCCGGCCGGTGATCGTGCCTTCCTCCGGCTTCACCAGATCGATGTCTTCCGGACGAATTACCACGTCCACTGGTCTGCGGACGCCGAAGCCCTCGTCGACACAGGGAAATTTCGCGCCGAGGATCTCCACGAGGCGGTCCTGGAGCATCAGGCCGTCGATAATGTTGCTGTCCCCGATGAAATCTGCGACAAATGCATTCTGGGGTTCGTTATAAATATCCTCGGGAGTTCCGATCTGCTGAATATAACCCTGATTCATGACGACGATGGTGTCGGACATGGTCAATGCCTCTTCCTGGTCGTGGGTGACATAGACGAAAGTAATGCCCAGCTCATTCTTCAGGCGGATCAGCTCGTACTGCATATCCTGGCGCAGCTTCAGGTCCAGCGCGCCCAGAGGTTCGTCGAGGAGAAGAACCTTCGGCTCATTGACGATGGCCCGCGCGATGGCGATCCTCTGCTGCTGACCGCCGGACAGAAGGGCGGGAGAGCGGTTTTCGTATCCCTCCAGGTTTACCAGCTTCAGTGCGTACTTGATTTTGTCGTCAATGTAAGCCTTGCTTTTTCCTTTGATCTTCAAGCCGAAAGCGATGTTCTCGGCGATGGTCATATGGGTGAACAGCGCATACTTCTGAAAGACGGTGTTCAGCTGGCGTTTGTTCGGCGGAAGCTTTGTGATGTCTTTTCCGTCAAAGAATACGCGGCCCTCATCGGGATTTTCGAATCCGCCCAGGATCCGAAGTGTCGTTGTCTTTCCGCAGCCGCTGGGTCCCAGCAGAGTCAGAAATTCGTTTTCGCGGATGTAAAGATTCAGGTTGTCCAGAACCGTGACTCCGTCGAAAATCTTTGTGATGTTTTCCAGATTGATCAGTTTGTTACTCATGGCGGAATTCCTCCTGAGATATATAAATTATAAAGGTATGACCTTTTTTGCTTTGGCGCAAAGATTCGTTCCCACAGTGATGCGGATTCAGCCGGCGAAAACGCAGCCGGTTAAAAACTTGGCGGAGAGCTGATCCACAGCACGATTGCCCTGGTTTTCCCCGTATTTTCCAGGGAATGGACGGCGGAAGCGGTGAAATAAAAGCTCTCTCCCTTCCGTACCCGGCAGGTTTTGCTGCCAATGTGAAGAAGGATCTGTCCGGAGATCACGTAGCCGAATTCCTCGCCCTCATGGGGAGAGTCCGGCGCCGTGCTCCCGCCGGGTTCCAGCGTAAGCCGGATTGGCTCCATCGAATTTTTCTGAGCGTTCGGAACCAGCCAGGCGATTTCGTGTTTCAGCTCTTCGTTCTGACTGACTGAATAGTCCGAGAGTCCGAAAGAAATCTTCTGTTCGTTGTCGTCATCGAAAAAAGTTTTCAGATCCGTTCCCAGGCAGGTGAGAATGTCCACCAGCGTTGCGATCGAGGGCGAAGTGACGTCGTTTTCCAGCTGCGAGATAAAGCCTTTGGAAAGCTCGCACCGGTCACCCAGCTCTTTCTGTGTGAGTCCGTACTGCAGGCGCAGCCGCCTGATTTTTTCTCCAATTTTCATTGCAACCCTTTCTGATAAAAAGAGCAGCAGTCCCGTCGGGTTTGCATATCTGCTGCACAGACCGTATAAAAACGTACTGTCTGTGGGCGTTCGGTCCATCGTGGAATGATTTTCAACGGCGGAACGGCTACCGTATCGCTGCTGTTATATGTGATAAACTTCGAGTTTAGTTTTACTATACTGCAGACTGCATAGCAGTATACACAATCCTGTCAGAATCTGTCAATAAAAATAATGAAAATATTTGAGGATCGTGTTACAGTTCAGCCGGATAAACTGTTGCAGACAGGCGGCTATTTGCAGGGTATGAAGAAACGATTCAGTTCATAAAATAGAAGAGAGTTGTATGCGGCGGTTTTTATGGCAGATGTGTGGAGGTGGAAAGTGGAAAGGAAAGGCAAATGGAAGAAATGGATCGCTGCGCTTGTGACAGCGGTTTTGGTGATGTATGGGTCAGTCCTGTGGGACGTGCAGCCGATTCGGGCGGAGGAACTGTCTCCGAGTGAACTCTATGCGAAGTCCGCCTGCCTTCTGGACGGCGATTCCGGAAGAGTTCTGTATGGAAAAGAGGAGCAGACGCCGCTGCCGATGGCAAGCACGACAAAAATCATGACCTGTATTCTGGCGCTGGAGTCGGGAGACATGCAGCAGACCGTGACCGCGTCCGCCCGCGCCGCAGGACAGCCGAAGGTTCATCTTGGCATTCAGGAAGGCCAGCAGTTTCTGATGGAAGACCTTCTGTATGCGCTGATGCTGGAATCTTATAATGACGCAGCAGTAATGATCGCGGAGGGCGTGGCCGGTTCTGTGGAGGCCTTTGCGGGATTGATGAATCAGAAAGCGGTTGAGATCGGGTGCGAAAATACCCATTTCGTCACGCCGAACGGCCTGGACGCCTCGGATGACCAGGGAGAACATCACACAACAGCTTCCGATCTCGCGCGGATCATGCGTTACTGCATCCGCCTGTCTCCCTGCGCACAGGGGTTCCTGGAAGTGACGCAGACAGAATCTTATACCTTTTGGGATGTAGAACACACGCAGGTATATACCTGTAATAATCACAATAGCTTCCTGCAGATGATGGACGGCGCGATTTCCGGAAAAACAGGATTTACATCCAAAGCCGGCTATTGTTATGTGGGCGCGTTGGAGCGGGATGGAAAATGTCTGATCGTCGCGCTGCTTGCCTGCGGCTGGCCCAATAACAGAGATTATAAATGGGCGGACACGAAAATGCTGATGAACTATGGACTGGAAAACTACCAGTACCGCGATGTGTTCCTGCACGACTGGAGCCCGGGTCAGGTGCCTGTGCTGCAGGGACAGTACGAGGGGATCCTCGGCGAGACGGAAGCCAGCGTTCCCCTGAAGCTGTCTGTGGATCCCGCGGCGGAGACCCTGAATCTGCTGCTGCGGGAAGAGGAACAGGTGAAAGTGACCGCCCGCCTCCCGGAAAGTCTCAGCGCTCCGGTAAGCGAGGGTGAGCAGGTCGGAGAAGTCGTCTATACCCTGGACGATCAGCAGATTGCCGTCTACCCCGTTTATACAGCCGGCACGGTGGAAGAGATTGATTTCTCCTGGTGTTTCGGGCAGATCGCAGATCGATTCTTTTAGCGGAATTATTTTCAAAAAGATCCGGAAACGGTAATTCAGCGGGAAAGGAGGACAGAAGCGGTTCCGGAACAGATCGGATCAGAGGCGGAAGTGCGTATGTACCCGGCGGATTTTCACCCGCCGGGTACATACGCTTTTTCTGTCCGGAGATCTTCCCGTCTGCTTTTTTCGTCCGGCATTTTCTTGTATCTGGAAAATTCTTAAAGAATTATTAAAATTGCACAATATCTATTGCGCATTTTTGTAAAAAAGATTAGACTTTTAGTTAGTCGACTAAATAACAGTGAGGTGATAAAAATGTCTGGTGTAGAGGATCATGGCCGCAAACCGGTAAATGTTATGCTGGCAAAACTGGGGCACATGAGTTTCTCAATGATGTTTCTGAAAGCAAAAGATCTCGGCATTCATCCGGGTCAGGTTCCGATCTGCGCTTACCTGTACCATCACGATGGCTGCCGGCAGAAAGAGATCGTCGAAGCGCTCAGGATCAAGCCATCCACCGTATCGGTATCGATGGAACGCCTGGAGAAGAACGGCCTGATCACAAGAAGACCGGAGGAAGGACATCCACGGATCGTGAGAGTGTATGTGACGGAGAAACTGCGGGAATGCTACCGGACGCTGAAAAACGTCCTGGAAGAAAGCGACGGCATTCTGCTGAACGGATTTTCCGAGAAAGAAAAAGAGCAGATGTGTGAATATCTGCAGCGAATGATCGGAAATCTGGAGCAGGTACAGAAATCAGAAAAGGGCAGCAGATGCTGCGGACAGGAGGAGTTATGATATGTTGAAAATGCTGAAATACATGAAGAAGAGCATCGGCTGGATCCTGCTGATCGTTATTCTTTTGTTTGTTCAGGCATACAGTGACCTTGCGCTGCCTGAATATACTTCACGGATCGTAGATACCGGAATTCAGCAGAAAGGAATTCCGGACGCGGTTCCGGACAAAATCAGGGAGACCACGCTGAATGAACTGACGGCGCTGATGGACGCGGACGATGCTTCGCAGGTGTCGGATGCGTATACAGAAGCGGAGGACGGTGTCTGTCAGCTGAAAGACGTCAGTACATCCGAGCGGGAGGAATTGAACGATTCCCTGGGAATGGCAATGATGATCTCAATGGCTTTGTCCTCGGAGGGGATCGATCCGACGCAGATTCCTCCGGAACAGATCCAGGCGATGCTGGATCAGGCCAATGAGCAGACGGAACAGTTGTCGGACAGTATCGTGACTCAGATGGCGGTCACCTTCGTACAGCAGGAATATGAAGCCATCGGGGAGGATCTGGACCGGATCCAGATGAATTATATTCTCCATTCGGGAGTTCAGATGCTGGGACTGGCACTGATTTCCATGATCGCGGCAGTGCTTGTGACTTTCCTTGCCAGCCGTGTGGCTGCATTGCTTGGCCATGATCTGAGAAATCTGGTGTACCGGAAAGTAATCTCTTTTTCCAGCGCAGAGATGAATCATTTTTCCACCGCATCGCTGATCACGCGTTCTACCAATGATATCCAGCAGGTTCAGATGCTGATGACTATGGTGTTCCGTATCGTTCTGTACGCGCCGATCATCGGGATCGGAGGAATCATGAAGGTTCTCCGGACGGAATCGGGTATGACATGGATCCTGGGAGTGGCAGTCTGCGCCCTGGCGGTGTTGATCCTGGTGCTTGTGGTGGTGACGATGCCGCGGTTTAAGAAGCTGCAGTCTATGATCGACCGGCTGAATCTGATCACCCGTGAGATCCTGACCGGACTTTCCGTGATCCGCGCGTTCTCCGCGGAAAAACATGAGGAGGAACGTTTCGAGGAAGCCAACCACCGGCTGATGAAGACCAACCTGTTTGTCAACCGCTGTATGACCTTTATGATGCCGTTGATGATGCTGATCATGAACGGAATTTCTGTACTGATCGTCTATGTAGGTGCGCATCACATTGACGAGGGAGCGCTGCAGGTCGGTGATATGATGGCGTTCATCCAGTATACGATGCAGATTATTATGGCATTCCTGATGATCTCTATGCTCTCAGTCATGCTGCCGAGGGCAAGCGTCTCTGCAAATCGTATCGTGGAAGTTCTGGATACGGACGTATCCATCCGGGAGCCGGAGCAGGCGAAACTGCCGGAGCAGGACAGAAAAGGCGAAGTGGAATTTTCTCATGTATCCTTCCGATATCCCGGTGCGGAGGAGGAAGTGCTTCATGATATCACTTTCACGGCGAAAAAGGGAGAGACCGTTGCGTTTATCGGAAGCACCGGAAGCGGAAAGAGTACGCTGGTCAATCTGATCCCGAGATTTTTTGACGTCACCGAGGGTGCGATCCGTGTGGACGGTGTGAACATCCGGGAGATGGATCTCAAAGATCTGCGCAGCCGTCTCGGATATGTGCCGCAGAAAGGCGTTTTGTTCTCCGGTACGATCGAGAGCAATCTGCGCTTCGGGGCGGAGCATGCGTCGATGGACGACCTGAACAAGGCGGCGGACATCGCTCAGGCTACCGAGTTTATTTCCCAGAAGGAGGACGGTATGGCTTCGCCGATCGCTCAGGGAGGTACGAATGTATCCGGCGGTCAGAAACAGCGTCTTTCCATCGCACGAGCCATCGCAAAACATCCGGAGATCTACATTTTTGACGACAGTTTTTCCGCTCTGGATTATAAGACGGACGCGGCGCTTCGTCAGGCGCTGAAGCGGGAGACCTCCGACGCGACGACGTTGATTGTCGCACAGCGGATCAGCACCATCCTTCATGCAGACAAGATCATGGTGCTTGACAGCGGAACCGTCGTAGGATGCGGAACTCACAAGGAACTGATGGAAACCTGTGAGGTTTATCAGCAGATCGCCAGAAGTCAGTTGTCAGAGGAGGAGTTGAAAGCATGAGCAGAGGAGGATTTCATGGCCCGAACCGTGGGGCGGGTCAGGAGAAAGCAAAAGACTTTAAAGGTTCCATCATGAACCTGATAAAATATATGAGCAGATATAAGGTGCGCCTGGGTCTTGTGCTTCTGTGCGCGATCATGGGAACCGTGTTCAGTATTGTCGGCCCGAAGATCCTTGGAAAAGCGACGACAGAACTGTTCAACGGCCTGGTGGCAAAGGTGCAGGGAACCGGAGGCATTGATTTCGGAAAGATTGGCCAGATTTTGCTGAGCGTCATGGCGCTGTATGTGGTCAGCGCGGTATTTTCGCTGATCCAGGGATTTGTGATGACGGGGATCTCCAATGACGTCAGCTACAGCCTGCGAAAAGAAATTTCTCAGAAGATCAACCGGATGCCGATGAAATATTTCGAGAACAGAACCTACGGCGAAGTTCTCTCGCGTGTGACGAACGATGTGGATATGCTCCAGCAGGGAATCAGCCAGAGCATCACGCAGCTGGTCACTTCTGTGACGACGATGATCGGTGTGCTGATCATGATGATCTCCATCAACGGATGGATGACTCTGGCGGCGTTTCTGATCCTGCCGGTGTCCATGCTGATCATCGGAACGGTGATGAAACATTCCCAGAAGTTCTTCCGCAATCAGCAGAGCTATCTGGGTGTGGTCAACGGCCAGGTGGAAGAGATCTATTCCGGACAGAATGTGGTGAAAGCATTTAATAAAGAAGACGATGTGATCAGAGAGTTTGAAAAAGCAAACAGAAATCTCTATGAATCCGGATGGAAATCGCAGTTTTTCTCCGGAATGATGATGCCGATTATGTCTTTCATCGGAAACCTGGGGTATGTGCTGGTGGCGCTCCTTGGAGGGTTCATGGTAATCCGCGGATCGATCGAGGTCGGAGACATTCAGTCTTTCTTCCAGTACATCCGGAACTTCACACAGCCGGTACAGCAGATCGCTCAGGTCAGCAACATGCTCCAGATGTCTGCGGCGTCTGCGGAACGTGTCTTTGAGTTTCTGAACGAGGAGGAAGAGGATCAGACCGTGGAAAATCCGGTGGATATCACGAATCTGGAGGGCAATGTTACCTTCGATCATGTGGGATTCGGGTACAATCCGGATAAGACGATCATCAAGGACTTTTCAGCGGATGTGAAATTCGGAGAAAAGATTGCGATCGTAGGTCCCACAGGAGCAGGAAAGACCACGATGGTCAAGCTGCTGATGCGTTTCTACGATGTGACGAAGGGTGCGATCCTCATCGACGGACACAATGTCAAGGACTTCAACCGCAGCGAACTGCGGGAGATGTTCGGAATGGTTCTGCAGGATACCTGGCTGTTCAACGGAACCATTATGGAAAATATCCGTTACGGCCGGCTGGACGCCACCGATGAGGAGGTCATCGAGGCGGCGAAGGCGGCGCATGCACATAAATTCATCATGCAGCAGCCGGACGGCTATCAGACGGTGCTCAACGAGGAGACCAGCAACATCTCCCAGGGCCAGAAACAGCTTCTGACCATTGCCCGTGCGATCCTGGCGGACAACAAGATTCTGATCCTGGACGAGGCCACATCCTCGGTGGATACGAGAACAGAGATCCTGATCCAGAAGGCCATGGACAATCTGATGAAAGGGCGTACCAGCTTTATCATCGCCCACCGGCTTTCAACGATCCGGGATGCGAATCTGATCCTGGTGATGAAGGACGGCGATATCATCGAGCAGGGAACCCACGAGGAACTGCTGGCAAAAGGCGGCTTTTACGCACAACTTTACAATTCACAGTTCGAAAAAGTAACGGCATAAAGCTGCGCGCGCAGTTTGGAAACCCGTGGAGCCGGGTTCTGTTTTTATTACTGTTTTGTGTGACGGTTCATTACTTGTAGGGTAACAGTTCGGCCGTAGGGAAGGTTGACAGACGGGTGGGTTTTCGCATAAGATAATAAGCATCAGAATAATT
>DXEK01000079.1 GCA_019115005.1 Candidatus Fusicatenibacter merdavium
CAGGCGGATGATGAGGCCGGAACAGTGACTCTGGTGTGCGGCAGCCGGACGGTCAATCTGCCGGGGATCCTCGCATATCCCTGGTACGCTATTGTGGATACCGGTGTGATCGACAGCGAGGTGATCGGAACCGGGCCCTACTGTGTGGCGTCTGTTCAGGAGAACACGACGGTGAATCTGATCAAAAATGAGTATTACTGGAACGGAGAGGTTCCCTATGATTCCATTACTATATATCTGACCGAAGACAGTTCCACGAAAGCGATGGCGCTGAAGAGCGGAGATGTGGATCTTGTGGAAAACATAACGACGGCCAGCGATCTGGAGGAACTGAAAGAAAATCCGGATTACTATGTGTCCACGACGGCCAGTATGCGTCTCGGGAATTCTTACTTTAATTTTAACGGGGTACTCGGAAACGATGCACTCCGCCAGGCGATCCAGTATGCAGTGGACGACGAGACGATGTGCAATGTGACGGTGGCCGGTATGTATACGCCGGGATATTCGGTGCTCCCGTCGTCTCTGCCTTACGGATACGATCAGCTTACGGACACGTATCCTTACGATATGGACAAAGCCGTGGAAGTGTTGGATGCAGCCGGTATCGTGGATACCAACGGAGACGGGTACCGGGAACTGGACGGAGAGAAGATCAACCTGAATTATCTGGCTTATTCCAGCCGGAATCTGGACGAGTTTGCCCAGGCGGTGGCGATCACACTGGAGTCCATCGGGATCGGCTGTACGGTGACCGTCCAGGATTACGATACGGCGCTGGCTAATCAGAGCGCAGGGAACTTTGACATGATCACATCCAACGCCATCGTCGTGCCGACCGGTGATCCCGCCGGATTTCTTGGAAATTTTTATTCGGGAAATTCCGGGGCGTATGGTATTTATGCAAATGATGAGTACGACGCGCTCTATGAGCAGCTGCTTGAGACGGCGGATTCGGACGCGCAGCTTGCGCTGATCGTCCGGATGCAGCAGATCCTGATCGATGATGCGGCAACACTGGTACACGGATATTACAACAGTACCTTTGCCAGCCGTGTCTTTGCGGTGAGCGGCGCGGACATTACGCCGATCGACTATTACTGGATCACAACAAAGATTCAGCCGGCAGAGTGAGAGGAGGAACTCCATGCTGAGTTTGCAGGATGTTTCAGTTATATATGGAAAAAATGCGGAACCGGCCGTGCGGAATGTAAGCTTCGAGATGAAGCAGGGAGAGATCGTGGGAATCGTCGGGGAGAGCGGAAGCGGAAAAACCACCGTCGTCCGGGCGATTCTCGGCTGTCTGCCGGGACAGGGGCATGTGAGCGGCGGCGATATACGGTTTGAGGGGGAGTCCCTGACCGGTCTGTCCGGGGAGGTATGGCGCAGGCGCAGAGGAACGGAGCTTTCCATGATCTTTCAGGATTCCGGAGCCATGCTCAATCCGATCCGAAGGATCGGTTCCCAGTATGTGGAATATATCCGTGCGCATCTTCGTATCCAGAAGAAAGAAGCCTGGGAGCGGGGCGTGGGGATGCTGGAACGGATGGGCCTTCCGGACGGCGGCCATGTGATGCGAAGCTATCCGTTTCAGCTGTCCGGCGGTATGCGCCAGAGAGTGGGGATTGCCATGGCCATGACCTTCCAGCCGAAACTGCTTCTGGCTGATGAACCCACCAGCGCTCTGGATGTGACGACGCAGGCGCAGATTGTCCGGCAGATGCTGGAACTCAGAGACCGCTGCGGTACGGGGATCCTTTTGGTGACCCACAATCTCGGCGTGGCGGCCTGTATGGCGGACCGGATCCTTGTCATGAAAGACGGGCGGATCGCGGAGGCGGGTACACGGGATCAGATCCTGCGTCACCCGTCCGGGGCTTACACTCGCAGACTGGTCGGGAGTGTTCCGTCGATGGGAGGTGACCGTTATGTCTGAATCCCGTGAACTGCTGGTGGAAACAAGGCATGTGACAAAGATCTATCCCGTTTCCGGGAAGGGCCGTCTTGTCGCCGACTGCGATGTAAACCTGAAATTTTACCGGGGAAGGACGCTTGGGATCGTCGGGGAGAGCGGCTGCGGGAAGAGTACGCTGATGCGTATGCTGGTCTCCCTGGAACGGCCCACAGAGGGAGAGATCTTTTACCGCGGGCAGGATATCACAAAACTGAAGGGCGAAATGCTCCGGCAGCACAGGCAGAAGATCCAGATGATTTTCCAGGATCCGGCGGCGGCTTTTCACCCGGGGATGAAAGTGATGGATATTGTCTGTGAACCGCTCATGAATTTTAAGCGTATAAAACGGAAAGAAAAAGAAGCTGCCGCGAGGAAACTTCTGGAGATGGTGGAACTGCCCGGAGATTTTGCGCTGCACTATCCCCGTGAGATGAGCGGCGGCCAGAGACAGCGGGTAGGGATCGCCCGGGCGCTGGCCCTGGAACCGGAGCTGGTGATCTGCGACGAAGCCACGTCGGCCCTGGACGTCTCTGTCCAAAAGACGGTCATTGAACTTCTGGTAAAGCTGCAGAAAGAGAAGCATATTTCTTATGCCTTTATTTCCCATGACATCGCATTGGTCCGGGCTGTCTCCCATGAAGTGGCTGTTATGTATTTGGGAAATATCGTGGAAGTGCTGCCCGGAGAAAAGCTTGCGTCTGGCGGCCTGCATCCCTATACCCGGACGCTGGCCGGATCAGTTATTGACCTGGACACGGATCCCGACAGACGGATAGAAAGACTGGAGGGAGAACCTCCGAGTTCTCTTTCTGTTCCGGAAGGATGTCCATTTTACAGCCGCTGCAGGCAGCGCAGGGAAGTCTGCGGAAAGGAACGGCCCGGGCTGCGGGAGATCGGGGAGGGCCATCAGGTGGCCTGCCATCTCTTTTGCGGACCACAGTCCTTCCCTTTGCAGCAATAAAAAATTTCCAAAACCCCTTGACTTTAAAAAAGGACACAGTTATAATGAACAGGCGTGCATGAAAATGCAGTTATTTTTGTGCGCACAATTTTCGAATCAATAGCAGCCGTAAAAAACCAAAAACATTTGGAAATTCAATCAGGAGGTGAAATGGAATGCCAACATTTAATCAGTTAGTAAGAAAAGGCCGTCAGACATCTGTAAAGAAGTCTACCGCTCCGGCACTTCAGAAAAGCTACAATTCTCTGAGAAAGAAAACAACCGATATGTCTTCTCCTCAGAAGAGAGGTGTGTGTACAGCGGTTAAGACTGCTACACCGAAAAAGCCTAACTCAGCTCTTCGTAAGATCGCCAGAGTTCGTCTGTCCAACGGTATCGAAGTAACAAGCTACATTCCGGGAGAGGGACATAATCTTCAGGAGCACAGCGTTGTTCTGATTCGTGGAGGAAGAGTAAAAGACCTTCCGGGTACCCGTTACCACATCATCCGCGGAACACTGGATACAGCAGGCGTTGCTAACAGAAAACAGGCTCGTTCCAAATACGGAGCAAAGAGACCGAAAAAGAAATAATTAAAATTTATTCGATGATCCAGGATCACCAAAACTATGTTGTACGGTCATTCCAT
>DXEK01000080.1 GCA_019115005.1 Candidatus Fusicatenibacter merdavium
AGAAACATACAGTACTTCCGAATCTGTCAGGATCTGGATCAGCTCCTCAAAGATCACCACATGGTATTCGGGATGTCCCGCCAGGACATCCGCAGCGGAAATCTCTGTTCCCTCCGTATCCAGAAAGGTTCCGGAAAAATCATACCCCTCTTCCTGAGCCTCCGCAAGGGTACCTGCAAAAAAATCTGTCAAATGATACCCTGCATAGGCGCCGCTGTCCGTATATCTGAGAAGGATCCGCACCTCGTCGCCGGATACTTTTACCCCGGACACCGTGACTGAGTCCTCTCCCGCTTTCTCGTTGTAAGCAGCCGCATCCTCCTCGACGAATGTCTCCAGTTCATTTTCCGAATAAGTATCTTCGTCCGTGTACTCCTCCACGATGGCTTCCTGAACCACCCCGTTGTCCGGATCCACATAGACCGTCGTCCGGTCCACGTCATCCAGCTTTCCGCAACCACCAAGCATCACGGCAGCGGCAGTACACAGAATCAGAAATTTTCTATTTTGTCTCATTCATTTCCTCTCGTAGAAAATCGCCTGGTCACGAAAGATCAGACAGCCGCCGGCCAAGGCCGGGCGGCTGTTCTTTCTTATTTGTTGCGATAGATGATATCGTCTCTTCCCGGTCCGTTAGAGATCATTGTGATCGGGAATCCGATCTCTTTCTCGATAAACTCGATGTAATTCCGGCAGTTCTCCGGCAGTTCCTCATAGGTACGGATTCCGCGGATATCGCATTTCCATCCCGGCAGAGTCTTCAGGATCGGTTTCGCCTTCTCCAGAAGTCCTGTGTGCGGAAAATCATCCACGCGTTTTCCGTCTACTTCATAGGCAACGCATACCGGAATCTCATCCAGATAGCCGAGAACGTCCAGAACCGTAAACGCCACATCTGTGGTTCCCTGGATCCTGCATCCGTATCTGGAAGCCACACAATCGAACCATCCCATACGTCTCGGACGTCCGGTAGTAGCGCCGAACTCTCCGCCGTCTCCGCCGCGGCGGCGCAGTTCATCCGCCTCGTCGCCGAAGATCTCAGACACAAAAGCGCCCGCGCCCACTGCACTGGAGTACGCTTTGCATACCGTGATGATCTTCTTGATCTCGTAGGGCGGAACGCCTGCTCCGATCGCTCCGTATCCCGCCAATGTGGAAGAAGAAGTAACCATCGGGTAAATTCCGTGATCCGGATCCTTCAGGGAGCCAAGCTGTCCCTCCAGCAGGATCTCCTTGCCTTCCTGAATTGCATTCCAAAGGAACGCGGACGTATCGCAGACATACGGCTCCACCATCTTTTTATATTCCATCAGTTCCTCATAAAGCGCATCCGGATCCAGCAGAGGTTTGTGATACAGATGCTCCAGAAGAACATTCTTCGTCGCGCACACGTTTTCAAGTTTTTCTTTCAGACGGTCGTCGTCAAACAGTTCGTTGACCTGAAAACCGATCTTCGCGTATTTATCCGAGTAGAACGGGGCGATTCCGGATTTGGTGGAACCAAAGGAATTTTTCCCCAGACGTTCTTCCTCATACTGGTCAAACAGGATATGATAAGGCATTACCATCTGTGCCCGGTCGGAAATTTTAATCTTCGGCATCGGAACGCCCTTTGAGACAATATCGTTAATTTCCTGAAACAGCACCGGAATATTCAGCGCCACACCATTTCCGATGACACTGGTCGTATGGTCATAGAAAACACCGGACGGCAAGGTGTGAAGGGCAAATTTGCCGTAATCATTCACGATCGTATGCCCCGCGTTGGCTCCGCCCTGGAAACGTACGATAATATCGGCTTCCTTCGCAAGCATGTCGGTAATCTTGCCTTTTCCCTCGTCTCCCCAGTTTGCTCCCACTACAGCCTTAATCATTTGACATCCTCCTAATCACATTTGATTTTGTACAGCGGATCTTTGACCGCTGTCATTTTGTAACTGTCGGTAACCGTTCAGCAGCCTGAACAGTTCTATAATCTTCGCTATCTCACAGTTACTGTTCTTCGGGATTCCCTTACTGATTGTAACACATTTCTGTCATTAGGGAAACTTATAATTACTTATAAATTTTCTTCCTTTATTACCGGCAGTTATAAATCACCGGCCTTATACATTGATTTCCGCTGTCATTCCGAGCACTTCGCTGTTCTCGTCCAGCACAGGCTGTACGACATTTTTCAGGAAAGCGTCTACCTGTACGCTTGCGCGTCCGGTATATTTGGACGGATCCATCGTCTTCTCCAGTTCCTCTCTGGAAAGATTAAACATCGGATCCTGAGCGATCAGATCCAGCAGATCATTGTCGCGTCCCTCTTCCTTCACATGTTTTCCAGCGATCATGGACAGTTCACGGATCCTCTCATGGAGTTCCTGACGGTCTCCGCCGGCTTTCACTGCATCCATCATAATATTCTCCGTCGCCATAAACGGCAGTTCCGCCATCAGATGCTTGTAGATGACTTTCGGATATACCACCAGTCCGTCGACCACATTCAGACACAGATCCAGAATGCCGTCGATGGCCAGGAAACCTTCCGGAATGCTCAGACGTTTGTTTGCGGAATCATCCAGCGTCCGCTCAAACCACTGGGTCGCGGAGGTGATCGCCGGATTCAGCGCATCGGTGATCACGTATCTGGACAGAGAAGCGATCCTTTCACTTCTCATCGGATTTCTCTTATACGCCATCGCGGAGGAACCGATCTGTCCCTTCTCGAACGGCTCTTCCACCTCTTTCAGATGCTGCAGAAGGCGGATATCGTTGGAAAATTTTGTCGCACTGGCCGCGATTCCCGCCAGAATGTTCAAAACTCTCGTGTCTACTTTTCGGGAATAGGTCTGTCCGGATACCGGATAGCAGCTCTTGAATCCCATTTTCTCAGCGATCATCGGATCGATCTTATCGATCGTCTCCTGATCTCCATCAAACAGTTCGAGAAAGCTTGCCTGTGTGCCGGTGGTTCCCTTGCTTCCGAGAAGCTTCAGGGTACTCTGTACATATTCCAGATCTTCCAGATCCATCAGAAACTCCTGCATCCACAGAGTCGCGCGCTTGCCGACCGTCGTGGGCTGCGCCGGCTGGAAATGGGTGAACGCCAGGGTCGGCTGATCTTTATATTTATCTGCAAACTTTGCCAACTCAGCGATCACATTGATCAGTTTTTTCTTTACCAGCTTCAGCGCCTCATTCATCACGATAATATCCGTATTATCTCCTACATAGCAGCTGGTAGCTCCCAGATGAATGATTCCTTTCGCTTTCGGGCACTGGACACCGTATGCGTAAACATGGGACATTACATCGTGGCGGCACTCCTTTTCCCGCGCCTTCGCCACATCATAATTAATGTCGTCCGCATGGGCTTTCAGTTCATCGATCTGTTCCTGTGTGATCGGAAGTCCCAGTTCTTTCTCGGTCTCCGCAAGAGCGATCCACAGCTTTCTCCAGGTACGGAATTTCATATCCGGAGAAAAAATATACTGCATTTCTTTGCTCGCATAACGCTCGGAAAGGGGACTCTGATATCTGTCTGTTTGGCTCATAGATATTTCTCCTATTCTTTGTTCGGATACTCCCTCCTAAGATCCTCGGGGACCGCCCTTGGATTCTCTCGGGGATTTTCTGTTCTCATGGAATACGACATCGTCCGCGTGTTTCGTGCAGAGGATGCCGTATTTCCGCAAAGCTAGTATAACCCATCAGTTTCTCAAAAGCAAGGTTTATGTGATGATTCTCCGGTCTGTAAATGTAACCGTTCAACCCTCCGATCTGTTACTCCGGATTCTCTGTGTAGATCCGCGGGACCCGTTTTCCGATGCCGCAGACCATTTCATAATTAAACCGCATCGCCGGATCGGCGATCTCCTCCATGGAAATCTTCTCCTCACCGTCCCGGCCTGCCAGTGTGACGACGTCCTCCACCTTTACATCCGGGATCCCGGTGACGTCCACCATCATCTGATCCATACAGACGCGTCCAAGAATCGGCGCACGCTTTCCGTGGATCAGGACGGACCCCTTCCCCGACAGCGCCCGTGGATAGCCATCCGCGTAACCGACACTCACTGTGGCGATCTTCGTCACCGGGCGGCTGGTCGTAAAGGTCGCGCCATAACCGACGCTCACGCCTGCCTCCACATCTTTTATATGGATCACATGGGCCTTCCACTCCATCGCCGGAATCAGTTCAAGACGGTCTTTCTGTACCTCCTCCGACGGGTACAGACCATAGGTCACGATTCCAGACCGCACCATGTCAAAGCGGTGACCGTCGAACTCCATGATTCCGGCGGAATTACAAATATGACGAATCGGGATCTTCACTCCGCGCTCCTCCAGATATCGGCACATCCGTTCAAATTTTTCCAACTGCATCTCGCAGTAGGTTTTATCCGCCTGATCCGCGCAGGAAAAATGGGTAAAGATCCCTTCCAGTTTCAGATGAGGTAGCTGCGCGATCTGCGCGATCCGGTCTGCCTCTTCCTCCGTCACCTGGAATCCGATCCTGGTCATACCCGTATCCACGGCAATATGGATTTTTGCACGCTTACCGGACCGCGCAGCCACTTTTTCCAGGGCCTCTGCCTGATCCAGGCTGTCGATGGTCTGTGTGATGTCATGCTCCACCAGCTCCGAATACTGGCTCGGAGAGATATAGCTCAAAATCAGGATCGGGTGAGTGATTCCTCCCTTTCTCAGTTCCAATGCTTCCTCCAGCGTCGCCACCGCAAAGTAATCCACCTGCGGTTCCAGATATTTTCCGACCCGGCAGGCTCCGTGACCATAGGCGTCCGCCTTGATCACGGCCATCAGTTTTACTCCGGGCGCCAGGCGTTTCCTGACTTCTCCGATATTGTGCCCGATCGCAGAAAGCGATACCTGGGCATAGCAGCGTAAATATTCCACGTTTCTTCCCTTCTTTCCCTTTCACTCCGGTCTGCGAATCGCGGAATATATATTTTTTACGGTCTTCAGCACCACATGGGTACGGGTCGCCGAGACGCCGGTCAGGCTCATCACCTGACGGTGAATCTCCTCCAGCTCGTCGGAGGACTGGCAGGAAATCTTCAAAAGCAGATCAAAATCTCCTGTTTGATAGTAACAGGAAACGATACAATCCATTCCCTGGATCTGCTCCGCAAAATCATCAAAATATTTCGGATGCTCCAGACTGACCTCCATCATTGCCGTCATCTCATTGCCCGTCTTTTTTTCATTGACAATGATCGTATATTCCTTGATCACGCCGGTCTCTTCCATTTTTCTGATCCTCTCGATGACCGCGGAGACAGACAGATGTATTTCCTTGCTGATGTTGGACG
>DXEK01000081.1 GCA_019115005.1 Candidatus Fusicatenibacter merdavium
GAAATGCAGAATTCAGCTTCTTGCGACTGCAGGCGGACAGCGGCGGATATTTGTCCGACGCGGCAGGACCAGCCGCAGACACCGGCATACAGACAGCGGCGAACAAATATCCGCCGCTGTCCGAATGCCGGAGTGAGAAGCGAATCTGCATTTCCCCGCCGGGCGCGCGGTGCGCTTCGCCGCCGTCCCACCCCCTGAAAATGACAAAACAGTCACAGAAAAGTCATCGCGCCGTCATCTGCCCCTGATATACTGTCAGCAGAACAAGAAAGAAAAGGCCGCAATGGCCGAAAGTCTGAAAGAGCAAAGGAGAACGTTATGGAATTATTACGGGCAGAGCACCTGAAAAAAGTATATGGGACCGGCAGCAGCCAAGTGTGCGCGCTGGATGACGTTTCTTTTTCCGTGAACAAAGGAGAATTTCTCTCGATCATCGGTCCCTCCGGTTCCGGAAAATCCACGCTGCTCCACATTCTCGGAGGTGTGGACCGTCCCACCGACGGCCATGTCTATCTGCAGGGGCAGGATATTTACCGTCAGAATGAGGAGCAGCTTGCGATTTTCCGGAGAAGGGAAGTCGGTCTGATCTACCAGTTTTACAATCTGATCCCCGTCCTGGATGTGGAGGAGAACATTACTCTTCCGGTACTGATGGACGGCAGGAAGGTGGATAAAAAATGGCTGGCGGAACTGATGGATGTACTGGGGCTGAAGGGCCGGGAACGCCATCTGCCGAATCAGCTATCCGGAGGCCAGCAGCAGAGAGTCTCCATCGGCCGAGCGCTGATGAATGTTCCGTCTGTAGTTCTTGCCGACGAGCCGACGGGCAATCTCGACTCCCATAACAGCCAGGAAATCGTGGAACTTCTGAAAATGTCCAATCAGAAATACAGACAGACGCTGATTGTCATTACGCATGATGAAAATATCGCCCTGCAGGCGGATCGGATCCTCGCTATTGAGGACGGGAAGATCGTCAGAGATGAGGTGATTCGCGGATGAACATTTTCTGGAAACTGACGGGAAGAACGATGAAGGCAAACCGGGTGCGGACGACAGCGTCGATCGTCGGCGTGATTCTGTCGTCGGCAATGTTTGTCGCTGTGACGACAATGTGCGTCAGCACACTGAGTTATCTGAAAGAATCCTATATCTGGAGTTACGGCAATTACCATGTGAGCCGCTCCGGTCTGACCCAGGAGGAATATGAGGAGATGACCCGTGATCGCCGGGTGTCGGAATTTGCGTCTTCAAGGACTCTGGGGTTTGCGGAAATCGAAAATGAGAATGACGATAAGCCGTATCTGGAGATCGATGCTGTGGACAATGCGTTTCTGGAATCCATGCCGGTACATCTGACCAGAGGCCGTCTGCCGGAAAACAGCCAGGAGCTTCTACTGCCGGATCATCTGACTACCCGTGGCGGCGTCACGGTGGAGATCGGGCAGACGATGGATCTGCAGGTCGGGCAGAGGATCTCCGGCGGTCAGGTGCTTTACGGGGAAAATCCTTATGAGGAAGGCGAGCTGCTGAAAGACACAGAGGCTTACCGGTTTACTGTGGTTGGAACCTATGAGTGGCCGTCATTCGAAGAGTTTGATTCCGCGGGCTATATATCCCTGACGATGGAAGACAGTGACCTTCCGGCCGGAGACAGCCGGAACGCCTGGATCCTGCTGAAAAATCCCCGAAAAGACCTCGGATCCTTTCTGGCGGACTATGAAGAGTTCGGAGTGATCTCAAGTATAAACAACTCCCTTCTGGCCATCGAAGGAGCCAGCCAATATACGAACTATAATATGATCCTTTACGGAATGGGAGGGATTCTGATCCTGCTGATTATGCTTGGCTCTGTATCCATGATCTACAGTGCGTTTTCCATTTCTGTCAGCGACAGGACCAGGCAGTTCGGACTGCTCTCTTCGGCCGGAGCCAGCAGAAAACAGCTGCGGAAATGTGTCCGCCAGGAAGCGCTTCTTGTCTCAGCGGCTGGCATCCCTGCAGGGATCGTCTGCGGTCTGGCGGGGATCTGGATCACCCTGCAGGCCGTTCAGGAACAGTTTCGGAGTCTGACGGCGTCGCAGCTTTCCATACAGATGAAGGTGGAACCGCTGGCGATCGGAATTGCTGCCGCCGTGGCATTTCTGACCGTTTGGATTTCCGCATGGGTCCCGTCAAAGCGGGCGATGAGAGTGACAGCTATCGAGGCGATCCGTCAGAATCAGGATATCCGGACCCAGGGGCGGCCGGTGCATATTTCGGGAGTCATGCTGCGGCTGTTTGGCCTGGAAGGCCTGCTTGCAAAGAAGTATTTCCGAAGAAGCAAAAAGAAATACCGGGCGACCATTATTTCCATGGCGCTGAGCGTGATGATCTTTATCGCCTCCGCTGCTTATGGAACTGCGCTCTCCTCTGTGTTTGAGAGAGAAATCTATGTCCATGAGGCGGATCTTGTATACAGCTACGGAAGTGAAGCGAAGATGGAGCAGCTGAACGCATGGCTGCGTCAGGAACCTCAGGTGGAAAAGACTGCATGGAGCCGGTGGGACAATTTCTTTATCGGAAAAGATGAAAACTATGTGGAAGAGCAGTATTATCTGGATAACGGCATGGAGGTCCTCGACGACGGAGACGGCTGCTGGGTGGCGGGAGTCTGCTATATGGACGAGGAGACTTACCGGGAAGTGGTCAGGGAAAATCGCCTGGATGAATCTGTTTTCCTGGATACGGACAATCCGCCTGCGATCCTTGTCAATTATGGAAGAACACTGAACTACGGGGAGGGAAACTCCCGAAGCATGGTGGAGTACAAGTATGTCAGAGAGGGTACCGATCACCTGACCGTGGTGGAGCGGAAAAACCTGCCGGACGGAATACCGGAAGCGGAGCAGGACGAATGGATCAGCTATATGCTGTGGGAGGAAACGACGGGCAGATGGATGATGAATTATGAGAACATCAACAGCGGTGAACAGAGGCAGGAACCGGCCGCAACCCATGAGATCGCAGTGGGAGCGCTGATCGATGATCTGCCTCTTGGAGCGGACAGCGGTGCCCTGATCTATCCCATGAGCGCATGTCCGGAGAGTCTGAAGGAAGAGACTACCGGAAATATCAGTATCACCGTAAAGGATTATCAGGAAGCCCTGCGTTCCCTGGATCAGTATCTGGAAGAACACAATATGGGAAAGGGAGACGGATATATCAGCGACCTGTACAAGCAGGAACAGGACAGCCGCAATATTGTGGCCATGCTCGAGGTATTTTCCATCGGATTTACGGTTCTGATGACACTGATCACCGCAGTAAATGTATTTCACACGATCAGCACCAGCCTGACTCTGCGCCGCAGGGATTTCGCGATGCTCCGTTCCGTGGGCATGACTCCGAGAGAGATGAACCGTATGTTGAATTATGAGTGTCTGATTTACGGCGTCAAGTGTCTGATTTACGGCGTTCCGCTGGGGGTTCTCATGGCATGCCTGATCCAGATGGTCCTGATGCAGGCCGACTTACAGACCGTGACAATCGCCTGGCAGATTTATCCTGCTGCCGTTTTTCTGGTCTGGATCCTGGTCTGGCTTTCCACCTGTTATGCCAGGGCGCGCCTGCGCAGACATTCACTGATCGAGGACCTGAAAAACGACAATATTTAGTCCGGACAGAGGAACTGTCCTGACGGTTCCGGGCATTTATCAGCCGAGAAAGCAATTTCAGTTGTTTGAAAAAACCGGAAAATGATGGTATTATATAATATATAAGTCGCGACCGGAGGCACGTGCAAGTTTTCGTACTTTGCACGTGTCTTATTTTTTTTCAGGAGGTAAAAAAGTCTGAACAAAAAAGATTAGCAGTTGATAAGATGGGAAGTATGCCGGTCGGAAGACTGGTGGTGGGAATGTCGCTTCCGCTGATGTTTTCGCTGCTCGTACAATCCTTGTATAACATCGTCGACAGTATTGTTGTCGCCAGGCTCAGTGAAAACGCATTGACCGCCACATTGCTGGCGTATCCCGTCCAGATTCTGATGGTGGCTGTCGCTGTCGGAAGCGGCGTGGGCGTGAACTTGCTCCTGTCCCGTACCTTCGGCGCAAAGAAATACGAAGAAGCCGGAAAAATAGCGACGACCGGTCTGATCCTGGCGGCGGCAAGTTCTGTTGTTTTTCTTTTGCTCGGAATTTTCTGTGCAAAAACGTTTGTCTCTCTTTTTACGAGCGACCCGGAAATCAGTGTCTATTGTGAACAATATCTCTCGATCTGTATGATCTTCTGCACCGGAACCTTTATTGAAACCATGTGCCAGCGATTCCTGCAGGCAGTCGGGAGCACCGTCCTCAGCATGGTATCGTTGGTTGCCGGGGCGGTCACCAACATCATCCTGGATCCCATCATGATCTTCGGACTGCTGGGATTTCCTGCACTGGGGATCCGCGGAGCGGCGATCGCCACTGTGATCGGCCAGTGGGTCGGAGCGGTCACAGCTTTTCTGATCCACATGAAAAAAAATCCGGAGATCAAGGTCACTTTCCGCGAATACCGTTTCCAGGGGCGCATCGCAGGCGAAATCTACAAAGTAGGTCTGCCGACAGCGGTCACACAGGCCCTCGGCAGTATTATGGTTTCCGCATTCAACGGAATCCTGATGCCCTTTTCCAGTACCGCAGTCGCATTCTTCGGCGTATACTATAAACTCCAGAACTTTCTGTTCATGCCCATGAACGGCCTGGGACAGGCTGCGATCCCGATCGTCGGATACAATTATGGCAACGGCAACGGAAAACGTGTCAAAGAGATCATGCGGACGATCCTTCCGATCGGCGGAGGGATCGCGATCCTCGGAACGGCCATCTTCATGATCTTCCCGCGGCAGCTGCTCCAGCTGTTCTCTGCCAGCGAAGAAATGCTTGCGCTGGGAGTCCCTGCGCTCAGGATTATCTCCGTGACCTTCCTGTTTGCGACGATGACCATTGTATTAGGATACGCGGCTTCCGGGCTTGGAAACGGTCTCATCAACATGATCGGAACGGCCCTCCGCCAGTTCATTATCTTTGTACCGCTGGCCTATTTCCTTGCAAAATACCAGGGGATCACCCGTGTCTGGTACTCCGTATGGATCTCCGAGACCGTCGCCGTCTGCTACTCTATCCTGAGCAGCTGGCATGAGTTCCGAAAGAAACTGAAAACAATTACTTAAAATTACATTATTGTAAGGTTGCTGGAGAAAATGTAAGAGAAAACTAAGGTGTCCGATCTGTGCCTCTGCTATAATGAGTACATCAAAACCAAGGAGGCATAATCAATGGCAATTCTGGAAGTTAATCATTTAAAGAAAGTATATACGACACGTCTGGGAAGCAACCACGTACAGGCGCTGAGAGACGTAAACTTTACAGTGGAAAAAGGAGAGTTCACCGCGATCATGGGAGAATCCGGAAGCGGAAAGACGACGCTCCTGAATATTATGGCGACGCTGGACAAACCCACCGGTGGGGAGGTGAAACTGAACGGCCGCTCCCTGAACACGTTGAAGGCAAAGGAAGTGACTGCGTTCCGCCGGGAAAACCTGGGATTCGTCTTCCAGGACTTCAACCTGCTGGACACGTTCTCCCTGGAGGACAACATCTATCTTCCGCTTGTTCTGGAAGGAAAGTCCTACCCTGAGATGAAGAAAAAGGCGGAACCGCTGGTGAAAAAGCTGGGCATCGGGGAGATCCTCTCCAAATATCCTTACGAGGTTTCCGGCGGGCAGAAACAGAGGACTGCCGTTGCGCGGGCGCTGATCACAGATCCGCAGATCATCCTGGCAGACGAACCGACGGGAGCCCTGGATTCCCGGGCGTCCGACAATCTGCTCCGGCTTTTCGAGGAGATCAACGGAGACGGTCAGACGATCCTGATGGTGACCCACAGCGTCAGCGCTGCATGCCACGCCGGAAGGGTGCTGTTTATCAAGGACGGCGAGGTATTCCATCAGCTGTACCGCGGTTCTCTGTCCCGGGAAGAAATGTATCAGAAGATCTCGGATACCCTGACAATCATAGCGACAGGTGGTGAACGTCATGAATAAACTTCTCTATGCAAAACTGGCTGCCAGTAATCTGAGGAAAAACCGCCAGAATATTCTTCCGTATCTGCTGTCCTGTATCGGAACAGTCATGATGTTTTTCATCATGGCATCTATTTCGGAAAATGAGGGGTTGAATGAACTGTATGGCGCCGACTATATCACAACGATCACAAATTTCGGCGTTTTTATCATCGGGCTGTTCTCCGTCGTGTTTCTGATTTACAGTAACAGCTTTCTGGTAAAGCGGAGAAAAAGAGAATACGGACTTTTCCATATTCTGGGAATGGAGAAAAAACACATTGCATTTATCCTGTTTTTTGAATCTCTGTATATGGGAGTGATCGCGCTGGCCGCAGGCGTTGGACTGGGAATTCTCCTGTACCGGCTGATGTTCCTGATCCTGGTGAAGCTGACTGGCATCGAAGGCACGTTCCAGTTCCATTTTTACGGTTCGGCACTGTCCGATACGGCCCTTCTTCTGGCAGCCATCTATCTGATCAATTTTTTGCTGGGTCTTCGCCAGATTCAGAAATCAGAACCGATCGAACTTCTGAAGGGAGATCAGTTCGGGGAGAAGGAGCCGAAAGCGAAAGTTCTCAGTGTCCTGGCGGGATTGATCACCCTGGGAGCCGGATACTATCTTGCTGTCACCTGCGAGAGTTCCCTGGAGGCATTTACCACCTTTTTTGTCGCGGTCGTCCTGGTGGGAATCGGAACACATTTTCTATTCTCCTCCGGAAGCATTGCGCTGCTGAAGGCCATGAAGAGGAACAAACGGTATTACTATAAACTGAATCACTTTACCGGGATCTCTGGCATGCTTTACCGGATGAAGCAGAACGCCGCGGGACTGGCGAATATCTGCATTCTCTCTACCGGTGTGTTGTTGGTAGTTTCCATCACCGTCTGCCTGTGGGCTGGGGTGGAAAATGCGCTGGAAAACCGTTATCCTGCACAGGTGACGATCCAGGGGAATGACATGACGGATGAGCAGATTGAAAACGGTCTTCAGGTGATCCGCCAGAGCATTTCCGATCAGGGCGTGGACCTGGAAGATACTGCTGATGCGCGGGCAATCTATGCGACTGTCTACCGGGAAGGAAATTCCTTTTCTGTCCCGGAGGGAAGCGCAGATCTGGTACAGCTGAGAAGTTACCAGGGCATCTATCTGCTGACTCTGGAAGACTATACCCGCTGGACAGGAAAAGCACTGTTTCTGGAAAAAGGCACAGTGGCTGTCATGCCGGAGAGCAGAAAGGACTCTTTCCCTTATGATACCGTTCAGATTGGAGGCAGAACCTGGAAGGCCGAGGAAAAGACGGATGATGTCATGCAGATGGACGGAGAGGACGTGATCGAGAGCACCTACCTGATTTTCCGTGATGACGGGGAAGTGCAGGAGGCGCTGAATGATCTGGGACGGACGCAGTATCTTGGAAAAAGCTGGACATATTATATGAACTTCGATTTGTCACAGGAAGAGCAGATCGAGGCGGGCAGTAAGATCCGCGACGCACTCAGCGCTGCCGGGTTAAATGTCTGGGTGGAGATCCGCGAGCAGGAACGCCCGGGTGTTCAGGCGATGTACGGCGCAATTCTGTTTTTCGGGATCTTTGTGGGTCTGCTGTTCCTGATGGCGACGGTAATGATCATCTATTACAAACAGATCTCGGAGGGCTATGACGACAGAAAACGGTTCCAGATCATGCAGAAAGTGGGAATGAGTAAACGGGAAGTGAAACAGTGTATCCATTCCCAGGTGCTGACGGTATTTTTCCTGCCGCTGATCACAGCGGTGATCCATACGATGGTTGCGTTTCCGTTCGTGCTCAAGATCATGAGAATGCTGAATTTCAGCAACGAGTATCTGTTTATGGCGGCTACAGGTGTTACGATCGTGGTATTTGCGGTGGTGTATGTGCTGGTATATGCAGTCACAGCCAGATCGTATTATAATATTGTAGAAGAATAAGAACTCAGAGAGGACGACAGTCCCGGAGGCGTGTCCGGTGTGAGGCGGAAGATCCGCTGCGCAGGGATTCACCGCCGGGACTGCCATTATGCTGCGGGTCATCTGCCGGCGGAATTTCTGTTTACAGAATTCTGATTTTTTTTTATAATATTGCCAGGGGCAAAAGGTCATGATTGCGTGAAAAAGCATGGCTTTGGGATCTGTCTGCAAAATGTCTGCAAAAACATGGGAAAGCGGTCCGACCGGGCGGTTTTCGGGAAAATGGGAGGAAACAGTATGAATTATAAGCTGGTGCTGCAGTATGACGGGACGAGATATGACGGATGGCAGAAGCAGGGAAATACCAGCCAGACGATACAGGGAAAACTGGAGCAGGTGTTGTCACGGCTGACCGGTGAGGAAGTTGAGGTTCACGGCGCAGGGAGAACGGATGCGGGTGTTCACGCCAAAGGACAGACAGCGAATGTGCGTCTTGCCGGGGTATATGATGCGGAAGAACTGAAGAACCTGATGAATCATTATCTTCCGGAGGATATTGAAGTGCGGGAGGCGGTTCCGGTTCCCGAGCGGTTTCACAGCCGTCTGAACGCAGTCGGGAAGACTTATGCTTACCGGCTTACAGTGGATGGCGGAAAGCATGTGTTTGAGAGGAGGTTTCTGTATCTGTACGGAAAACCGTTGCATACGAAAGCCATGAAGCGGGCGGCGGAGTATTTTGTCGGAACGCATGATTTCCGGAGCTTCTGTGCAAACCGTCGGATGAAAAAATCGACGGTACGCACGATCAAGAGTATCACCTTTCAGGAGACGGACGGCATTCTGACGATCTCATTTACCGGAGATGGTTTTCTGTATCACATGATCCGGATCCTGGTGGGAACACTGCTGGAGGTCGGGGAAGGAAAACGAAGTCCGGATTCCATGGAGGAAGTGCTGAAGGCGTGTAACAGACAGGCGGCGGGTCCGCTGGCGCCTGCGGAGGGACTGACGCTGGAAGAGGTTTTCTATCAGCGGTCATAGAGCGCGTCAGGGATTCCCTTTCTCCGCAAAAGGTGTCCGTATTCCGCGGGGACGGGAGCGCCTGAAATAGGAGCGCCGGCGTGGGTCCGGCTGGCAGGAACCGTTCAGCCAACGGAACAGTTACACTGTCAGCCGTTGCTCTCATTGGCTGGCTTGACGGATATTTTTTTCGATGATAAACTTATTTCAGATGCAGCGCAGAAAATGACAGTTCAGCCGGCGGAATTGTTGCGGAAAAATGCAGAGACAGAAAGGCAGGGTGAAATGTTTATGACAATGGATGAATTGATTAAGGTGATCGAGATGCAGGAGGAGATCCTGCAGTTTTCCCATTTTACGAATGGAGACGCCTGGGAGCTGGGCAATCTGATCGTCCTGGAGGCCAGAAGAAGAGGTGCTTCCGCCGCTGTGAGTATCCGGCTGAACAATGGCCTTACGGTTTTCCAGTATTGTGACGATGGGATGACCAGATATAATCAGGAGCTGATGCGCAAAAAGTGCAATACGGTGCAGATGACGGAACACAGTTCGCTGCATCTGTATATGTTGGGAACTCAGAGCGAGGAAAGCCTGCGGCAGATGGCTTTGGATCCTGCGGAATACGTTGCGCTGGGCGGCGCATTCCCGATCCGTGTGGAGGAAGTCGGTGTGATCGGTGCGATCGTGGTGTCCGGTCTGGGACAGGTTTCCGATCATGATCTTCTGGTGAAATGCATCGGAAAATATCTCCATATTGATGAGGTTCCGAGGATCCGGCAGGTATAATTTCCGCCGATACTGCAGGTCTGCATGCAGGATTGTATCCAGGCAGAGAAAAATCCATGGGAACAGAATGAAATCTGTTTCCATGGATTTTTTGTGCCATGTGCGCCTGGCAAAGCGTCCTGTTATTTCATTTTTTGGAGACAGTCCTGCATATCTTCCGGAAGAGGCGCATCAAAATGCATCCGTTTGCCTGTGATCGGGTGGCAAAACTCCAGAGAAGCGGAGTGAAGCGCCTGACGGCCGATGGGGTGGTCTCTGTCAGGGGCATACAGGGTGTCGCCAAGCAGCGGATGGCCGATGGAAGTCATGTGAACGCGGATCTGGTGGGTGCGCCCTGTTTCCAGTTTGAGACAGACATGGGAAGCTTCGGTTCCGCAGCGCAGAGTACGGAAGTGTGTGACGGCAGGATCTCCGTGCAAAGGATCTGTGGTCCGCTCGATGGAGGAGCCTTCCTTCCTGCCGATCGGCGTCCGGATCGTTCCGGAAGGCGGCAGAGACCCGAACACAAGCGCCTCATAAGTGCGGGAGATCTCCCGGCGTCTCATCTGGGCGGAGAGAATGGCACCGCTGAGAGCGTGCCTGGCAATGATGAGAAGACCGGTGGTGTCGCGGTCCAGGCGGTTGATGCAGCGGTACGTAAACGTCTCATTTTTCTGCTGAAAATACCAGACAAGGCCATTGGCGAGCGTATTGGTGTAATTGTTCTGGGACGGATGGATCGGCGTGTCCGCCGGTTTGTTGACGACCAGGAGATCCTGATCTTCGTAGACGATGGAAAACGGAACCGGAGCGGGCGGTATTGCGTCGGATCCGCTCTCGGTTAGCCGCACGGTGATCAGATCTCCGGCTGCCGGTTTCTGATTGGCATAAGCCCACACGTGATTCAGACAGATACCGTTGGCTGTCCTTTTTAAATGTGTCAGGATATGATGAGAATAGCCGTGACCCCTGAGAAACTGCTCGATGGTCACGCCTTCCTCATCGGAAGGAAACGGGTACTCGAAAATCCTTTCCATGAAATGTTCTGTAATTCCGCTGCTGTTATGTTCTTTTTCCATATTTTCTTCAGACTCCATGAAAGCTCAAAAATTGTCACCGTTCCGCCGGCTGTACGGTGATCAAAAATCCAGGCATGGCTTTTGCCGTTCTCTGCTTTGCTGGAAAAAACGATTCCCGGAGCCGGCAAAACAGTGGTGTGTCTGCTGCTGAGATTCTATCACATCCTCCGTGGAAAGTCTATATGCAGCCATTGAAAAAACTGCGCAGACCGTAACGCTCAGCCGCTGTGCACACCGGCAAAACTGCTTGCTGCAAATGAAAAAACATTCGTGAATCATAACAGATTTTTAATAAGTATTAAAATTTCATGAATTGTCAGATAGTTGTTGATTTTAGGGAAAAATAACGTATAATAAAAAGAGAGAATGTGGCGTTCTGCGGGCGGTTTCCGGAACGAGGCCGGATGCGGAGCGCGGAATGGAGGATTAAGCGGATGAAAGAGGTAAAAAAACCCAGAAAATTTATGATATCCTACTATGTGATCGCCCTGATCATATTGTTGATTCTGAATTTTGTCCTTTTTCCGCGCCTGATGTCCCCGGAGGTCACGGAGGTGGACTACGGACAGTTCCTTGAGATGGTGGACAAAGGCGAGGTAAAGGAAGTACAGATTGAAAGCAACCAGATCATTTTCGGAGATTATGCGGAGCCGGAAAACTATTACAAAACCGGGATCATGAACGACTACAAACTGATCGACCGGCTGTATGACGCAGGGATCACGGAGTTTGGGAGCCCGATTGTCGAGCAGATGTCGCCGATCCTGAGCATGTTGATCAGCGTGGTGCTGCCGATCGTTTTGATCATCGCCGCAGGCCAGTTTCTGATGAATTATATGGCAAAAAAAATGGGCGGCGGCATGGGAAACGCGATGAGTTTCGGAAAGAGCAATGCGAAAGTATATGTTCAGTCTGAGACCGGGATCAAGTTTTCCGACGTGGCCGGAGAGGATGAGGCGAAAGAAATCCTCTCGGAGATTGTGGATTTCCTTCATAATCCGCAGAAATATACGGAGATCGGAGCAAAGATGCCGAAAGGCGCACTGCTGGTCGGACCTCCGGGTACCGGAAAAACGCTTCTGGCGAAGGCAGTTGCCGGGGAGGCGGATGTACCGTTCTTCTCTATTTCTGGTTCAGAGTTTGTGGAAATGTTCGTCGGCATGGGTGCCGCAAAGGTAAGGGATCTGTTCCAGCAGGCCAACGAGAAAGCGCCGTGTATCGTATTTATCGATGAGATTGATACGATCGGAAAGAAACGTGACGGAAGCGGATTTTCCGGAAATGATGAACGCGAGCAGACGTTGAATCAGCTGCTCTCGGAGATGGATGGATTTGACGGCAGAAAAGGCGTCGTGATCCTGGCGGCGACCAACCGTCCGGATTCTCTGGATCCGGCGCTTCTGCGGCCGGGCCGTTTTGACCGGCGGGTTCCGGTGGAACTTCCGGATCTGAAAGGCCGCGAGGAGATCCTGAAGGTACACGCAAAGAATATTCGTGTGGGAGACAATGTAGACTATAATGCGATCGCCCGCATGGCCTCCGGAGCTTCCGGAGCCGAGCTGGCAAATATGATCAATGAGGCGGCGCTCCGCGCAGTTCGCGACGGAAGAAAATTCGTGACACAGGAAGATCTGGAAGAAAGCGTGGAAGTAGTCATCGCGGGATACCAGAAGAAGAATAAGATCCTGTCAGACAAAGAAAAGCTGATTGTGGCTTACCATGAAGTCGGACATGCCTTGGTGGCGGCGCTTCAGAGCCATTCGGCTCCGGTCACGAAGATCACGATCATTCCGCGTACTTCGGGAGCGCTGGGATATACCATGCAGGTGGATGAAGACGAACATAACCTGATGAGCAAGGAAGAGATCCAGAATAAGATCGCGACGTTGACCGGCGGGCGTGTCGCGGAGGATCTTGTCTTCCACTCCATTACCACCGGAGCTTCCAATGATATCGAACAGGCCACAAAACTGGCCCGCGCGATGATCACAAGATTCGGAATGAACGATGAGTTCGGAATGGTAGCGTTTGAGACGGTGACGAACCAGTATCTCGGCGGCGACACTTCCCTGATGTGCTCCGACGAGACTTCGGCATCCATTGACGGAAAAGTCGTTGCCATCGTGAAACAGCAATACGCGAAAGCGGAGGAACTGCTCCGGACGAATATCCAGAAACTTCATCAGCTGGCAAAATACCTGTACGAACGGGAAACCATCACCGGTGAAGAATTTATGGAAATTCTGAACCGGGAGCTGCCGCAGATTGAGAGCTTCGATGACACGGATCCCGACGATGCAGATTCCGCACCTGTTGAATCAGCTTCCGATCCCACAGTGTAATTCCTGAATTTCAGAAAAGTACTCAGCGCACGAAAACCGCGCTGAGTATTTTTTATGGGAGTGCGTCCGGCCCATTGCGAAGCGATTTCGATGGCCGAATGTTCACAGGTACTATGTTTTCATACGGTCTGCGCAGTAAATGCGCAGACTTGGCGGAAGCGTAACTATGATTCGTCATTTTTCGACTTTTCCATTGATTTTTTTTGTGATATAATATATGCTGTATGCAGAAAGCTCCACAAAAACATATGACCTACAAGGAGCGGAAGTTTGGAAATAAACTTCCAAATCTACCATTATGACACAGCAAATGCGTCAGGAAGAGGTAAAAATGAAAAAAAAGCAAGTCTTAAAAGTAATGGGGATGGTTCTTGCCGGTTCCCTGGTGCTTTCTGAGGCGGCTCCTGTTTCCGTACGTGCGGCGTCTGCGGCCGCTCAGAGCAGTCAGGAACAGGAATCCCGGGAAGAACAGGAAACTGCCATTGTCTGTTACATAGATACAAAAAACGGAAACGACAAGAATGACGGAACGACACCGGAGACTGCTGTGAAGACTCTGAAACAGGCTTTGACACTGTATCAGGAGATGAAAGCTTCCGGATCCGGGGAGACAGAAACAGAGGCGGCGGATACGGTTGTCAGCGTGGAGACGTTTGCCGCGGAAACGTCAGAGAGTGATACAAAGGGATATTTCGTTTTCTGCGGTATGACAGAGAGCGAACTTAAAACCTGGATAGAAAACAAGGAGGAAAGCCTTGGAAAGGGTGAAGCCCTGTTTCCACAGGGTACGGATGCCGTGACGGAGGATGCTTATAAAATCCTGGCTGCGCAGCAGCAGGCCAGACCGACGGCCACACCGGTTCCGGGCTCGGTTCCGTCTCCCGACGGGTCTGCAAGCGGCATTGTGCCTGTGCCGGGGACTACTCCGGTACCGGAGAATCCCTCTCAGGAGACAGAAAATGATGAGACTTCGGGATCGGAGCAAGTAACTCCTGTTCCGACGGAGACTCCGGAGAGTACCGTGACACCAACGCCGACAGAAACTCCGGAAAACACCGCGACGCCAACGCCGACAGAGACTCCAGAGAGCACACCGGCGCCGACTCCGACAGAAACTCCGGAAAGTACGCCGACGGAATCACCGGCGCAGGATCCGGAGGAAGAGACGGAGACTGCCCCGACACCGGGAGAAGGCTCTGTCAATAACGGTCCGGAAGCCGGAGAGCCGGAAGACCCGGAGACAGATACAGAAGATGACGGCCAGGGTTCCTCTGAACT
>DXEK01000082.1 GCA_019115005.1 Candidatus Fusicatenibacter merdavium
GAGCGGGAACAGATTCCCGTACAGATCGTCCGCGGCATGGAGATCTGGGCCGTCGGCCGGCTGGAAGAAAAGATCCGGAGCGGACGGCTGGTTCCTCTGAACGGGTCACGTTTTTTTCTGGTGGAAGTCCCGTTCGACGCCGAACCGGAGGAGATCCGCGCGCGGTTGACTGAGATCCTCGATCTGGGAAAGGTGCCGGTTCTGGCACATCCGGAACGGTATTACTGCGTGCAGGACAGGCCCAACTGGCTGTTTGAGTGGAGAATGCTGGGCGTCCTTGCTCAGATGAATAAGGGGAGTATTTTTGGAAGATTCGGACCGAAGACAGAGAAAACCGCCGGGATTCTTCTGGACCATCAGATGGTCAGCTGCATTGCCAGCGACGCCCACGGCGTGGAATACAGAACGACGGATATGGGTCCGATCCGGGAGTTCCTGGAAAAACATTACTCGGAAGAGTATACAGATATCCTGCTGAGAAAAAATCCGGAGCAGATACTGAAAAACCGTCTGCCGGCCGCTGGTCCGCCGCCGGTTCCGGTCAGACAGGAAATACGATGGTTTTGGTAAAAGGAGAAACACAGAATGAGTAAAGCAAAGACAGCAAGCATCCTTTTGTTTGCAGTATCACTGGCGCTGTTCCTCTTTTGCATTTTTGTGCGGGAAGGCGGCCAGGACCAGAGCGGTCCCGAGATTCAGATGGATCAGCAGGAGATTCAGGTCAGCATCGCCGCAGACGACGCCACGCTCCTTCAGGGAGTGACGGCGACAGACAGAAAAGACGGAGATGTGACAGATTCTCTGGTGGTGGAGAGCATCTCCAACTTTATCGAAAAAGGCAGACGGAAAGTCAGCATTGTAGCCTTTGACAGCGACAACCATGTGACGAGAGCCGAGAGGGACATCGTGTACACCGATTACACATCCCCGACGTTCACGCTGGACGCCCCGCTGAGGTTTTCCATGGACGCTGAGAGTCTGACGGAAGGCTTGCATGCCCAGGACTGTCTGGACGGAGATATCACCAGCAAGATTCAGATGAGTTTCCAGGACGATATTTCCTATTATTCCGCAGGACAATATCAGGTAACCTTTTCGGTGGCTAACAGCGCCGGCGACGTGAAAAACCTTCCGGTGACGCTGGAGCTTTACGATCCGGCTCAGGAGACGGAGGGACCTTCCCTGACCCTGAACCAGTATCTGGTGAACCTTTCCGTGGGAGAGGGCTTTGATCCCTGGGGATACCTGGACAGCGTGACGATCAACAACTATCAGTATGTCCGGGGAGAGGACGGAGCTTTGTACGGAACTCTGACCGGAGAGGTTCTGGATTCCTCCGCCGTCCAGATCGAAAATCCGGTGGACACAAATACGCCGGGCGTTTACGAGGTGGTCTACAGCGCCTACGACGAAGACGGCACACAGGGCACGATACGCCTGATTGTATCAGTAAACGGTTGAGGAGGCTGACATGCGAGAGTACGAAAACAAATATATCAACTCGGAAAAAACAGCATGGGATCTGCGGAGCATTCTGTCGGATCTGGCAGGATCCTGGTGGATGATCCTTCTGGTTGCCCTGAGCGCTTCATTGCTGACTTATTCCGTGATCTCCTTTACCCATGAGGACCGGTATACAGTGAGCACGACGTTTACCGTCAGCCAGGGCGGCGGAGAATCCAATGCGGTTACGAATCTTTCCGCCGCATATGAGATGGCGCAGAAGTTTTCCGTGATCCTGGATAATAATATACTGAAAAAAACCGTAATGGAGGAACTGGGACTGGACAGCTTTCCGGCGACGATGAACGCATCCATCGTTCAGGAATCCAACCTGATGCAGCTGTCGGTGACGGCCGATTCTCCTCAGCACGCCTATCTGATCCTGGAATCCGTGCTCAGGAATTATCCGACTCTGTCGGATTACATTATTCCCAACGTGGTTCTGCAGACTCTGGAGCAGCCGCAGATTTCCGGGAGCCCGAGCAATCAGCTTCCGGTCAGACAGTATATGATTTACGCGTTTCTGGCTGCGGCGGCCGTGGTGGCGGCGCTGATCGCAGTGTTCTCCCATCTGCGGGACACGGTGAAAAACGAACAGGAATTCAATCAGAAGGTGGACGCCTATCTTCTCGGCACCATCTATCATGAAAAGAAAAAGAGAAAGAGCTCGATGCTGATCACCAATCCCGTGCGCAGTTTCCGCTATGTGGAGGCCTACCGGATGGCCGCGTCGAGAATCCGGGGAAGGATGGAGCGGAAACACGCCCAGATCCTCCTGGTCACCAGTGTGGCGGAAAACGAAGGAAAATCCACCACAGCGTCCAACCTGGCGCTGGCTCTGGCCCAGGAACAGAAAAAAGTGCTCCTGGTAGACTGCGATTTCCGCCGTCCGGCGCTGCACAAGATCTTTGACGTGAAAGACAGAGAGATGAAAGACTTCTCTCTGGTCCTGCAGGGCAAGGAGAAGGCCAGCGGAACCTTTGAGAAGGTGCAGAATCTGCAGCTGTACACCGCCTTCAGCAAACATTCCATTGAAAATCCGTCGGAGCTGATTTCCAACGGCAGGCTGGAGCGGCTTCTGCGGTCCTGCTGCAAAAAAATGGATTATATCATCCTGGACTCCCCGCCGATGGGACTCGCCGTCGACGCGGAGGAGCTGATCCAGATCGCCGACGCGGCGGTACTGTCCGTCCGCCAGGACGCCGTCCTGACCCAGGACATCAACGACGCCATCGACGCGCTGAATCAGAAAGAAGAAAAAGTCATCGGCTGCATATTCAGCAATGTCTATCCGCCGATCGGAGAGCGTCTCCGCCAGGGAGCCTACGGATATGAAGGCTACGGAAAATACAGCAAGGCAGATCGCTAAAGGGGAGCAGTATGAGAAAAGAAGAGACAAACGAATATACGGACGAACTGGAAAAAATCGACCTGTTCAGCTATTTTTATGAATTTATGAAGGCACTCAGAAAGTTTTTCTGGCTGGTGCTTCTGGTCCTTGTGCTTTGTACGGCCGGCGGCTGTCTCTGGAGCTGGAGAAGCTATCGCCCGATGTATGAGGCGTACACCTCCTTCGTCGTGACCTCCTCCGGTCAGACTTACAACAGTTCCTACTACGACAACACGACCGCAGAACAGCTGGGAAAAACCTTTCCCTATATTCTCACCAGCGGCGTGCTGATGGACGTGGTCCGGGAGGATCTGGGATACAGTTTCGGTTCGTCCATCGAGGCGACAGTTATGGAGGGAACCAACCTGTTTACGATCACCGTGCGCGACAGTTCGCCTCAGACCGCTTACGACGTTATGACCTCCGTGATCGAAAACTATCCGGTGGTCGCAGAGTATATCATCGGAGGAACGACGCTGACTGTCGTCGACGAGAGCGGCGTTCCCACCACGCCCGCAAACAGCGGAAATATGAGACAGGCGGCAGCGGTGGGATTCCTTGCCGGCGCTGTGATCTCCGCCCTGTTTCTTGTCGTTTACCTTGCCGGCAGAAAAACCATCCGCAGCGGCGAGGATATGAACGCCATCGCCAGCACTAAGTTTCTCGGAAACGTTCCGGAAACCCGGATCAAAAAGAGAAGCAGCGCAAAGGATCAGGCGATGACCATCACAAACTCCAAAGTGCCGCCGGCCTTCAAGGAAGGAATCCGGCTGGTGCGGTCCCGCACGGAAGCGGAACTTCAGGGGAAAGAGTGTCCGGCGCTCCTTGTGACCAGCGCGGTTCCTGAGGAAGGAAAGACTACAGTGGCCGTAAACCTGGCGCTGGCGCTGGCTCAGAAAAAGTACCGCGTCGTACTGATCGACGGCGACCTGCGAAATCCTTCGGTGCTGCAGGCGCTGAACCTTCCGAAGAAAAAGAACGGCATTGTCCAGGTGCTCCGCGGACAGGCAAACCTGGAGGACGTCCTGATGGAATACAGGGAAACCGGGCTGAAGCTCCTGCCCGGCTCCGGGAAAATCTCCAATCCGGCGTCTCTGATCCGTTCGGAAGAGATGAAGAACCTGATGCAGACACTGAAGGAACAGTCCGATTTCCTTATCATCGACACACCTCCCAGCTCCGTGCTGTCCGACGCGGCAATGTACGAGGCGCTTGTGGACGGAGCGGTAATGGTGGTCCGCCAGGATTTTGCCAGCGCTCAGCAGGTGCAGAGAGGCATGGAAACACTCGCCGACGCGGATATCCCGGTGATCGGCTATGTGCTGAACTACATGGAAGAAGGCGCAATGGGATACGGTTACAGCAGCTACGGAAAGTACGGCTATGGCAAGTACGGGTACCGGAGATATGGCTACGGGTACGGGAAGTACGGCTACAGCAGGTATGGTTACGGACGGCATGCGGAGGATGAAGACGATGAGGACCGGAGCGGCAGCAGGGAGAGAAAGAGCAGCAGCGGGAAAGCGGCTGAGAAGAGTGTGAGTGCGAAGCAGGGGGAGTCGGCGGAGTAGGCGGCTTCACTGAGAAATGAAAGCAGTGAGGGGAAGTATGTATAAGAAATATCTGAAACGACTGATTGATATTGTCATGTCCCTGGGCGGAATTGTATGTCTGTCCTGGCTTTATCTGATCCTGATTGTGGCGATCCGGCTGGATTCCCCGGGACCGATTCTTTTCCGGCAGAAACGGGTCGGAAAGAAGAAACGTCACTTCCAGATCCTGAAATTCCGGACCATGCGGACCGATACGCCGCACGATATGCCGACACATCTGCTGCAGGATCCGGATCAGTTTATTACCCGGACCGGACGTTTCCTGAGAAAAACGTCGCTGGACGAGCTGCCGCAGCTCTGGAATATCCTGAAAGGCGATATGTCGGTAGTGGGGCCGAGGCCGGCCCTCTGGAACCAATTTGACCTGATTGAGGAGCGGGAAAAATATGGCGCCAACGATATCCGGCCGGGTCTTACCGGATGGGCGCAGATCCATGGCCGGGATGAGTTGGAGATTGAGGAGAAAGCGAAGCTGGACGGATATTATGCAGAGCACCTGAGCTTCGGTCTGGATGTAAAATGTTTCCTGCGGACGATCGGCGCTGTGCTTCGAAGCGACGGAGTCGTGGAAGGCGGAACCGGAAGGATGGCGCAGGAACGTGGGGAAGAGAAGAAGGTTTCATAGATGTTCAGCTGGCTGAACTGTCACGGAATGGAAGCGTTGAGGCAATAGGATGGAAAAGATACTGATTCTTACAAATCATTCATATATGTTATATCAGTTTCGAAAAGAACTGATACAAAGGCTGCAGGAGGATTATGAAGTTGTTCTCAGTATGCCGTTTGTCGGACATGAAGATGATTTTAGAAAAATGGGCTGTAAATGTATTGAGACGAAGATTGATCGCAGAGGTATGAATCCACGAACGGATTTTCGTTTGCTTCGTTTTTACTGGAAAATGCTTTCACAGGAGAGGCCGGATAAGGTACTTACGTATTCGATTAAACCGAATGTGTATGGAGGTTTCCTTTGCGAACTAAGACGTATTCCGTATTATGCCAATGTTCAGGGGCTTGGAACTGCATTCCAGAAAAAGGGAATGGCACAGTTTGCAGGCTTCCTGTATCGAAATGCTTTTCGCAAAGTACAGGCGGTCTTTTTTGAAAATCAGGGAAATGCGGCAGAGTTTATCAGACGAAAACTGGTGAATCAGAAAAAAATTGTTGTTCTGCATGGAGCTGGGAAAAAGAGGGCAGGATAATAAAAAGCATTTTCTGTATGTTGGCAGGATCATGAAAGAAAAAGGAATAGATGAACTTTTCAGGGCCGCCCAAAAACTTTACAGAGAATATGGAGATAAAGTCGTACTGGATATGGTTGGCTTTTTCGAAGATGAATACAAAGAGCAGGTAGAAAATCTCGAAGAACAGGGAATTGTTAAGTTTTATGGATTCCAGAAAGAGACGCGACCTTATTATGAGATGGCTGACTGTGTGGTTTTGCCATCATATCATGAAGGAATGAGTAATGTTTTACTGGAGGCGTCTTCCATGGAGATCCCTGTAATTACCAGTGACATTCCAGGATGTCGGGATGCAGTTGAAGATGGGAAAACCGGATATTTGTGTAAAGTCGGCGATTCAGAAATGCTGTATCAGAACATGAAGAAAATAGTGGAAATGAATAACCAGGAATTGGAAGATATGGGAAAGCTTGCACGAAAGCGCATGAGACAGTTGTTCGACAAAACAAAAATCGTGGAGCAGACAGCGGAGATTATAAGCAGGAAATAGGAGATCAGATATGCTTTCAAACGGATATATCCTGATATTAATATGGGTTGGAATGATTGGACTTTTATCTGTGCTTTTGGAAGGATTAGTTTATCGAATGGAATTTGTTAACGGCAAAAGAGTTCGAAGAGTAACGCCGATATTTGCGTTGCTGTCAATTTTTCCACTGGTAATTTGGGCCGGTTTCCGAGGGAGTGTTGGTGATACCAATGCCTATCTTCAGGGATTTCGAGAAATGCCTTCTTCTCTGTCTGGAATAGGCACCTATATGTCTTCAATTACCAAAGACTACGGATTCTACTTTGTTTCTGCAATCATCAAATGTATTGTTGGAAACAAAGATAAGATATATTTAATTATTATTGCAGTAGTGCAGTGCTATTTAATGTTTCGAATTTATCGGAAATATTCATCTGCATATGTTATCAGTTTTTTCCTTTTTATTGCATCGACTGACTATATTTCATGGATCTTCAACGGAATGCGCCAGTTTGTAGCAGTAACTATCACAATGGCTTGCTTTCCGTGGATCATTGAAAAAAAGTATGTTCGTACTGTTGTGGTGATATTGATTGCATCTTTATTTCACCAAAGTGCCTTGCTTGTGATACCGTTTGTGTTTATCGCACAGGGAAAGGCATGGAATAAAAAAACTTTGCTTTTTATTCTGGCAGTTATTGTTGCGGTTTTGTTTGCAGATCGATTTACAGATATTCTGGACAATATGCTGGCGGATACACAGTACCAGAATGTTGTATCTGACTGGGAAAGCTGGGATGATGATGGGACAAATATCCTCAGAGTACTCGTCTATAGTGTACCAGCTATATTTTCTCTGCTTGGGATTAAATATATTCGAGAAGCTGATGACTCTGTGATAAATATTTGTACAAATATGTCAATTGCGGCTTCTGGATTATACGTGGTTTCTATGTTTACAAGTGGAATTTTTATCGGAAGACTGCCAATTTATTTTTCCGTTTAGCCTATTGTCAAGTAAGGAACAAAAAAATTTTTACATTATTCAACACTCATAAATGAGTGCTATTTTTTATCCTTCTTTTTGTATAAAATTAATAAAAACCTTCTGCCATCCATGTCTTACTCAATGCTGATTTTGTCCCTAATATATCCTACGATATGAAATTTTGTCCCTATTATTTCCAAAGGAGTCGAATTTTAGGGCAGTGTTTACCTGGAATAGACTTTGGCTTATTTTCATTCACTTGGATTCATATTATCTCACGCCCTGAATCGAGGCATATTCCAGTTACCTATGGCAATAGGTACATATCCCTGTCGGATCGGTTGCGAGCCGCCGTCTCAAGCTATTACGGAAGTATCATTATCGTCTTACAGATTATCGCAGGAAGAGTGCCAGATCTTCCTTCAGATACCTATGTATATCGCTGCGTATGATCAAGGCCTCCTTTCCCGGTCACGGCGATAGGTTCTGCAGCTTCCTGTAAGAGTATGTCCTGGAATACTTGATATGAGATTTTCAAGGTACGGGGGAAGGATAGAGATAGTCCTTTAGTTATTACCGGGGATTTGATAAGACTGCGTAAATATTGAAGACAGATAGATGAGATTCTGCAATTTGCTACTCCCACAAAATCATCTAAATTCTATAAGCGATTTACGTATATTTTTAGTCAAAAAGACATTGTATAGAGAATATTAATATAGTATAATTAGGTACAGATAAAAGACTTAGAAACGGTGAGGCAATACATATTTAAGTCTTAGTTTTTTTGAGAAGGACGGCTTACAGTAATTTATTATTGATAAAAAATATGAATAAAAAAGGGGAGCGAAGCGATATGAAAAGAGCATATTCAACACCTGTTGTAGAATTTGAAGCATACAGCCTGACAAGCCAGATTGCTGGGGCGTGTGCGGATGCAGGAAAGACACCGATTGGAGATGTGGATCCGATCACGGTTGCAGGAACGAAAGTTCACTGCTGGAATGCTGAGAAGAATGAATCTAAGAATTGTTCTAATGGCGCACATACATGGATCGTTCAATTGGATGGAACTATTTTTGCGGACGGAAACAAAGAAGGCGGTTGTACACATGATGTGTATTCACAGGCTGATTATGTTGCTTTGGTGGCACGGAGCATGGGAAGTGGATCTACGATTTCCGGCGGAATTTGTAGTGATGGAAAGCATTTCTGTTTTAAGGGTGATTCTCACCAGCATACAGGATCTTTTGAAGTAGCGGATTACAGCAATTTTTTCCAGTCATAACAGATATTATGCATGATTATTATGAACTGTCCTTTTCGGATGCAGAAAAGGGCAGTTTTTTATTAAGATAAACACGCTGTCTTTGATATGAATGAAGAAGGAAAGTGAAATGAATTTATGCGTTGCTGACACGTGTCTGAAACTGATTCTGAAACAGCAGAATCAGACACTTAGGTGTGATGATGATAAAGTTAATGAGAATAAAATTGAAGATTATCTCAATAATAAATACTGGAGAACCGGGGAAACATCGGGTGCAAAAATTGTCAACATCTATCCAACATTACAGTTACCACCGGTTGGCGGACAGACAGTATGGGAGACTGATATATGTACAGTGAAACTCTCTGGAGGAGTAGAAATACGTATTTACCATGATGGAATTATAAAACGTCCCTATGCAATCTACAGCGACAGCCAGGAAAATGGAATCCATGTATGGGCGGATGAAAACTGGCTGAAGCGATATTATCACACGAATTATGTGTTTAACATATGTGCAGTTGAAAAACTTCTGATCAGGAACAGGAAAGCTGTATTCCATTGCTGTTATGTCAGAACAGATGAAAATGCAATTCTTTTTTCCGGAGATTCAGGGATTGGGAAGAGTACACAGGGAGCGCTCTGGGAGAAATATATGGGAGCGTCTGTGGTAAACGGAGACCGGGCGGTTCTCGGGAAAAAGGATGGATGCTGGTATGTTTTTGGTTTTCCTTTTTCAGGGACATCTGGAATATGCCACAATGTAACTAGCCCATTGAAAGGAATTATTTTTCTGAGTCAAGCCAAAGAGAACAAGATTTTCCGACTTGATCCTATAGAGGCCGGAAAGAGACTGTGGTCGCAGTTTACCATTAATCAATGGGATGCAGGATTTGTCAGTACAGCATTGGAACTGATTAATGAAATCGCATCGGATGTTCCGATTTATGAGTTATGCTGTACACCGGATGAACGTGCAGTAGCTTGTACAAGAAATATGCTTGGATTGTGAGAAAAATAGTATGGAAATAGTTAAGGAACTTAACAGTAATGAAAAGATATTGGCTTTGCGGGCGGCGGCAATGCATGTCCCGCTTGCTGGTACATTTGAATTAATACCTGTCTGTAACATGGATTGCAGGATGTGCTATATCCGCACTACGCCAAACTGAAAAGCCAGGGACCCATGCTTACAGCTAAAGAATGGATAGAAATCGCTTCAGAGGCCAGGGAAAAAGGGTTGTTATATTTGCTGCTGACAGGTGGAGAACCATTTCTCTATCCGGAATTTGAACAACTGTATTCCTGGCTGGGGGAAAGTGGAATCGTAGTAATGCTCAATACCAATGGTACGCTGCTTACGGAAGAACGTGCGGATCTTCTCTTGAAATATCCGCCCCGAAAGGTGAATATCTCCCTGTATGGCGCCAGTGAGGAAACGTATGGTGAAGTATGCAGATGTCCGGAAGGATTCCAAAAAACTTTACATGCTATCCGCCTTCTGAGGAAACGGAACATACCGGTCAAGTTAAACTCTTCTCTGACACCGTTAAATTGTCATGATTTAGAAGGAATGCATCGAATAGCAGATCAGTTAGAAGTTCCGCTGCAGATTACTCCGTATATGTTTCCGCCGGTTCGAAAAAACGGTATTGATACCATGGATTTTATACGTTTCGCACCAGAAGAAGCGGCACAAATGGTAATTGAAAATGCAAAAATAAGCCTCAGAAGTCCTGGACTGTATCACGAATGGATAAAAAGCAAACTTAATGAATATGAAAAATATAAGAAAAATCCCTATATAGATCGAAAATGTGGTTTCTCCTGCTTCGCATCAAAGAACAATTTCTGGATAAATTGGAAAGGGGAGATGCTTCCCTGCGGTATGCTGAACATAAACGGCATGAAGGTATTGGAACAGGGATTTTCTGAATGTTGGGAGAAGATTGGCGAGTTAGGAAAGAACATCCATAATCCTGAGAAATGCTGTGCATGTGATATGCGTCCTCTATGCAATGTATGTTCTGCGTCCAGTATGGCGGAAACCAGTTCTTGGGATAAAAGTCCGGAATATTTGTGTAGAATGACAGAGGCATTTATGCAAATATTGAAACAGGAAAGTACACAAAGCTAGGAGGAGATCTGAATGAGATTGAAAAAAGAATTTATGATAAGAGAAGTTGCCGGTCAGGACGTGATTGTTGCGACTGGGAAGGAAGCCATGAAATATAATGGTCTGCTGACTGTATCGCCTGTAGGCAGATTCCTTCTGGAGAATTATCAGAATACGCAGGGAATTGCGGAGTTGATCCAGATGGTGCTGGATGAATTTGAAGTTGACCGGGAAACTGCCGAAAAGGATACCGTGGGCTTTACAAATACCATGTTGGAGCATGGATTTATAGAAATGGATGATCCTGAAAAAGGATGGTAGAAGAAAGAGATGGTTATATTTGACACAGAAGAATATATTGATTCACTCATATCTGTTCTGCAGGAAGGACGGGAAGTTCCGCTGTTAGTCGTTGGACACAGCATGGAACCTTTTCTGGTCCACGAGCGAGATACTGTTTTGCTGTCCCCGGTTAGCCGTATGCTGAGAAAGGGAGATATTGCTTTGTTTAAACGTAACAATGGACAATATATTCTCCACCGTATATATAAGATTAAAGACAATGTTGTCTATTTTGTGGGAGACAATCAGAATCTATGCGATGTGGAAGGCCCGATTAAAATAGAGCAAATATGTGCCATGGTCTACAGTGCAAAACGCCATGGCATGGAGATTCATGAGACTGATTTTATCTGGCGCTTCTTTCAAAGAGAATGGCTATGGACAATCAGGTGGAGACCGTATATGAAGAAACTATTGGCTTTGGCTTATAGAAACAAATAATGTTTTTGCAAGGCGATTAGCCTGAACTAATCCATTCAGACCGTCAAAAAGCGTCGGAATTCCCTTTTTTCAGCAAGGGATTTTCCCTGCCTTCAGCGGGCATTATGCATCCCTGCGCATGAGGGCGTGCTCCATTCGGTAGCTTTTTCCCTCGAAGATCAGTAAATGTCCGTGATGGACAAGCCGGTCGATCATTGCAGCAGCCATCTGGTCATCCGTAAAGATCCCTCCCCATTTTGAGAATTCCAGATTGGTTGTCAGGATCAGGCTCTTGCTCTCATAGCTGTCAGATATGACACGGAACAGCAGCTGGGA
>DXEK01000083.1 GCA_019115005.1 Candidatus Fusicatenibacter merdavium
GCCTTTTCCCTTTTTTCCTACAATTAATTGAACCATAGCCGTTTCCTCCTTAGATTAGAATAAGATAATTTCACTAAAAACTCTAAAGTTCATGTTCTAATTATAGAATATTTGACCAAAAATTTCAATGCTAAAAATGACAATTTATAAAATTGTTGTAAAAGTCAAACCAGGGCTGCGCATTTACTGCGCAGCCCCGATGAAAACGTATTAGATTTCCTCTGTTCTCCTGAGTGCTAATTGATCTGAGACAGCAATATGTTCATGTCATTGTACAATGTGGTCTTATTCTGTGCGTTGACAACAATGGAGATAAACGGTTCTCCATAGGCATTCTGACTTACGATGGCAAGGCAGTTGCCGGCCTGGCTGGTAGTTCCTGTCTTTCCTCCGAGGACAGTCACGTTATCCGGAGCAGTCACTTCACCGGTCAGGTATCTGTCGGTTGCCGTCAGGTAGCGGGTGCGCTGGGAACCGTCGGCAGCTGTCACCGTCAGGGTGTAAGAGGACAGACTCATCGTATCCGTAAACTTCTGCTCGGTAAACGCTTTGTTCAGCATCAGATAGATGTCATACACCGTCGTGTAGTGATTGTCGTCGTGCAGTCCGTGAGGATTGACAAAATGAGTGCCTGTCATTCCCAGATTCTGCGCCTCCTGGTTCATCATCTCGACAAACTGGTCGACGGTTCCGCCAATGTGTCTCGCTATCGCCATGGCCGCGTCGTTGGCCGAATAAACCATCAGGGCATGGAACAACTGATCCATGGTCACCTGATCCCCGGCCTGCATGCCGCTCATCTGAGAGCCTTCTTCCAGCGTAACGTCCTCCGCCTGGATTGTCACAACATCATCCATATTTCCATACTCGATCGCGAGCAGGGAAGTCATGATTTTTGTGATGCTTGCAGGATAGATTTTATCATAGATCCCCTGTGAAAAGAGGACCGCGCGGCTGTCCAGCTGAAACAGACCGCCTTTTTCTTCTCCGTCCAGCACAATATCTCCGAGCGCTGTATTTGCCTCTCCGACACAGAGATCCTCCGCAAACGCCGGCGCAAGAGCCGATGACGCTTCTTCCAGCGGATCTGTGGAGAGAAGACGATCTGTCTGGTAACTGTAGGAAAAATCCATTCTGCGGCTGTCGATATAGTTTCTTACCCCAATAATGATCACCAGGACCACCGCCAGAGCCGCAACGGCCGCAATCAGCACATTCAGGATTCTATTCGCTTTTTTTATTTTATCGGTAGATTTCACGCCAGTCCATCTCTCCTCTTTCCAGTGATTTTATCAAAAGCTCCGCTGTCGCCAGATTCGTGGCAAGAGGAACATTGTGAACATCGCACAGTGTGACGATTTGTTGCGCATCCGGCTCGTGCTTCTTGGGCTTCAGCGGATCACACAGAAAGATCATAAGATCCAACTCGTTCTGTTCGATCAACAGCGCCAGCTGATGAACGCCGCCTACATGTCCCGCGAGAAATTTATGGATATTTAGTCCTGTTGCTTCCTCGATCAGTCTTCCGGAGGTTCCCGTTGCATATAAGGTATGCCGTGAAAGGATCCCCCGATAGGCAACACATAAATTCTGAAGCAGAGTTTTTTTCGCATCATGCGCGATGAATCCGATGTTCATAGACAGTTTTCCTCCTCAACAGCTCGTCGTTGCGTGTTACAAAGTTACGGTTCTGGAGTCCAACATTGAGCACAAGTCCCATTCCGATAAAGAACGTCCACAGCGATGTCAAACCATAACTGACGAACGGAAGAGTGGTACCTGTGTTCGGAAGGATTCCCGTGGCTACGCTGATGTTCAGAAAGCTCTGAAACGCCACCAGGGTGCCGACCCCGCAGGCGATCAGCATCCCCGCCTCATCCTTGGCACGCCTTCCGATGCGAATACACTGGAAAACGATCAGCGCAAGAATCAGGATGATCACACAGCAGCCGATAAATCCCAGTTCTTCCCCGGCCACAGCAAAAATAAAATCATTGTGGATCTCCGCCACAAAATTACCTTTGTTTGCAGAGGAAACATCATTGTTGTTCAGACCTTTTCCGGTCAGCTGGCCGGAGCCGATGGCTGTGATGGAGTTGTTCTGCTGAATAGCTCCGCTGCTGTTTTCCTCCGCATCCGGATCGTTCCAGGTACGGATACGGTCCAGCTGATAGCCGATGGTACTGTCCAGAGGTTCCGGAAGCTGAAAATCTGTCTGGGTAATAATGAAAAGAAGGATCAGAACCAGCGGAATCGTCACCCCCAGAACTCCGGCAATCACCTTGTAGCTCAATCCCGCCAGATACATCAGTGCACAGAACACAACCGTGATCGTGATCGTGTTTTTCAGGTCCGGCTGAGTGACTACCAGCGCCAGCGGAACCAGAAGCAGACCGATCGCGGTAAAGATCGTTTTGGCAGTGTTCAGATCATCTTCGTGTTTCATCAAAAACATGGCGAAAAAAATGATCAGAATGATCTTGGCGACCTCCGTAGGCTGAAACTGGAAGCTTCCGATCTGCAGCCAGCGGGTCGCCCCCTTTGTGCTCTGACCCAGTCCGGTTTTCAGAACAATCAGAAGAATGAGATTTAAGACATACAGGATCCACGAAAAATTCAAGATCCAGCTATAGTCGATCAGAGATACAACTACCATCAGAACCAGACCGCTGATCACACCGATCAGCTGTCTGGGCTGATATGTTTTGTCCGCACTTCCGACCAACAGAATCCCTATGACGCTGATCGTGATCAGAAGAATGACAAGTATGAAATTATAATTCTTCAGTTTATAACGTTTTAACATGAGACTCCTCGTTTTTCTTTAGTGGGATCCTCGCAGTCAGCACTGCCGGAGACTGCGTGATCGTAACGGAAATTTCACTGGTTTCCACCATCAGGTACTTTTCTGCCGCATGGGTCAGATCATTTTTCAGCATTTGCATGGCTCTCGGAGAGCAGTTCAGCCGTTCCGCTGCCAGAAGTGTGGACAGCCGTTCTTTTGCGATACATCCGGAACTTTGTCTTCTGCCTGAATGAAATAAACTCATACTGTTCCCTCCTATCTGCGAAATAAACGATGGAAAAACCCTTTTCTGGCAGTGAGATCCGGGAAAGGAATATCTTCCCCTGTGATCCGCCGGCTGATATTATCAAAGGCCTGTCCCGATGGGGAGGAACTGCCCGCGATGGCTTCCCCCTGATTCGTGGCGATCACCACGTGTTCGTCATCCGGAATAATCCCGATCAGGGGAACCGCCAGGATCTCCTCCACATCCTCCACAGACATCATCTCGCCCCGTTTTACCATTTCCGGGCGGATCCGGTTGATGATCAGTGAGATATCCCTCAGTTCATTCGCCTCCAGCAGACCGATGATCCTGTCCGCATCACGGATCGCCGACACCTCCGGCGTCGTCACGACGATCGCCCGGTCCGCCCCGGCAATGGCATTGGCAAATCCCTGCTCGATACCGGCAGGGCAGTCCAGGATCACATAATCGAACAGATCTCTCAATTCCTCGCAGAGCTTTTTCATCTGCTCCGGCGTCACGGAAGTCTTGTCTCTGGTCTGCGCCGACGGCAGGAGGTACAGCTGATCCTCAAAACGTTTGTCCTTGATCAGCGCCTGCTTCATCCTGCAGTTGCCCTCGATCACATCCACCAGATTGTAGACGATACGATTTTCCAGGCCCAGCACCACGTCCAGATTCCGCAGTCCGATATCGGTATCCACCATGACGACTTTCTTTCCGAGCTGTGCCAGCCCGATCCCGATGTTGGCCGCTGTTGTCGTTTTTCCGACGCCGCCCTTTCCCGATGTTACTACAATTACTTCACTCATACGAACCCTCCTTGACCTGCATTCGCGGCATTTTCCTTTTTCCGGCCGCTGCTTACTCTTTTTCTTTGGTATTCGTTTGAGCAGTACCGGTTGCCCGGCTGTCTCCCGGTTTCACAGAATGCCGGGAGACAGAAACCGCCTCCGCGTCAGTCAGCGCCAGAGACAGTTGTGACACTGTCTGTATCTGCGACTCCTGTCAGGATTTCATTTACATCCTTGAGCCCATAGTAATAATCTATAATATCCCTCGCCACATACACAGCGTTTGTGGAAGAATATCCGTTTGGAATCCGGATCGCCATCGCGATATCCGGATTTGTGTCATAATGACAGAATCCGATAAACAGACCGTGGTTGGCACGGGTCCTGTCCTCCTGGGCCGTTCCGGTCTTTCCGTATACTTCGACCGGACAGTCAGAGAAAATATTGGCGTTGGTATACTGGATCACATTCCGCATTCCGGCGTGAATGTCATCCCACACAGACTGTGTCACTGTATCCAGCGTGCTGTCAACCGTCGGTCCGAAATCTTCACCCATATCCACCACATTTCCGTCCGGATCTGTGACGCCCTGGAGCAGGGAAAGGCTGTAGATCGTCCCCTCATTGGCCAGTGCCGTCACATAGCGCGCCAGCTGTGTGGTAGTATAGTTGTTGGTACCCTGTCCGATCGCAGACGCGATCGGCAGCGTGTCGGACACTCTCGGCTCCGCCTCGGAGATCTCGATTCCGCTCTTCTGATCCAGCTCAAACATAGACGCGTACTGTTCAATCTTCTGCAGAGAGCGGTCACTGCTGAAGTTTCCATCTTCATCCAGTCCTAGCCGGTAAGCAACCGTACAGAAGAAGACATTACAAGAATTCTGGATCGCACCGCGGATATTCAGGTTTCCGTGGCCGCTCAGGTTGTGACAGTGGATCCAGTCGCTCTCATCGAAAAGCCCTTCGCCAAACACACCGTCACAGTTGATCACTGTGCTGTCATCGATCACGCCTTCCATCAGACCGGCGATCGCGATCAGCGGCTTGAACGTAGAACCCGGCGCAGTCCTCTGCTGCGTCGCCTTGTTGTACAGCGGTCCCGACTCATCCGAATTGATCTTTGCCCAGTATTCCGTATCCATCTCGTTGGCGATCCGGTTATTGTCATAACCCGGATACGATACGCAGGCCAGGATCGACCCGCTTTCCGGGTCCGTGATCACCGCGGAACCGGAACACGGATCCAGCGCAAGCTGCGCCGGTGTGATCTCCAGTTTGTTGATCTTATTGTAGATCAGCTGATAGGCGCTGATCGTTCCGTTCATAAAGTCTGTGTAGTCCTGATCCTCTTTCGTCAGAAGATTCTGCTCGTAGAGAATGTTGCAGATATCGGTTCCTGTCAGACGGTCTTCCAGCAGCATATAATGATACAGCTTTTTAGAAAAATCTGTGCTGACCGTCAGGCGCTCCAGGATCAAATCCACCAGTCTCTGATAAACTTCCGACGCATCCAGATAAGCGTCGTCAGTGGTCAGCTGTGAAACGTCGATCCAGTTCTGGCTGGACGCATAGAGAAGGTAATCTCTCATGCTGATGCTGTGATCCGTATTCCATGCCTGATACGTTTCGTCGCTGGAATCGATCGCTGTACTTGAGAGGATCCCAAGCGTGTCTCCCAGCAGATCGTCCACGATAAAACTCTGGTACTCCTGCATCTCCTCATCCAGCTCATTATAAGGTGTCGGAGAGCTTCCGGTGAGTTCTTCGGTAAGTTCCGCGAGCACCTCCTGCTGCTTCTGTTGGAACCGGGAATAGGCCTTCTGTTCCGTCGCCCCCGCATCTGCCTCGCTGAAATGACTGATATCGATCGTACTGTTTTCGATCAGCGCGTTGTACACATCATAGATCGGAATTCTGATATCGTCGCTGCTGCTGTTTTCATCCAGTTCCACCGTCTTCTGGTTGACCAGATTTCTCAGAACAATCCCGGCGATCTTCTGCTCGAGGATCTTATAGGTGGTGATCTGGAGATCATAGTCGATCGACAACGTCACGTCGTTTCCCTGCTGCGGCTCCACAGTGGAGTCTTCCAGTATCTGAAGGACTTTTCCCACGTTGTTAACCACGACTTCTTCTTCTCCGTCCGTACCCTGCAGCGTCAGCTCCATGTACTGTTCCAGACCCGACTTGCCAATGATCGCGTTCGTGCTGTAACGGTCCTCTTCCTCCTCCGGATAAAGTTCACTGTATTCCGCATTCAGATCATCCAGCTCTGTGGAAGACGCCAGACCGGTGTAGCCGATCAGCGAAGAAAAATAAATTCCGTCATTATACACACGGACAGAATCCTGTGCGATCGCAACGCCCTGGAGCACATCCTGATTCTCGGAAACCGCCGCCACTGTCTCGTCGCTGACATCCGACGCCACTGTCACCGGCAGATATTTCTGATAAGAGACAAGGGAAAGCTGATAGCGGACAATGATGATCTGAAGCCGCTCCTGCTTTGTCAGATTCAGCACTGCTTTTCCGCTCTCGTCTACCGTATAAGGCAGACCATACGCTTCAAAATCTTCGGCGGTATATGCGTACTGCTCGCTTTCCGAATAAGCGTCCAGCCCGAACCGGTCCGGCCCGGACAGATATTCCATCAAGGTATCCGCGCTCGAAGCTTTCTGTTCCGCCGTCAAATCATCCACGGAACGCTGTCCGTAAATATCGGCACGAAAACGGTCCCGGTTCGTACCTTCGCTTCCGGTAAACGCATAGTTGCCGTTCTCGTCGACAACAATCTGAAAACTATGCTGATCCACCGTATCCCCATTGGCTTCGATCAGCTTTGCAAGCTTGTAAATCTCGCTGTTCAGAGAGAGCACACGCTCTTTTGTCGTGTCATACGTACCGTTATCTTCCAGCGTCACGGACGAGGTCAGTTTGTTCTGAGTGATCGCCTTGCCGTTTCTGTCGTAAAAATTTCCCCTGGTGCTTTCCAGGGTACGGGTACGGGTGATCTGCACTTCAAAGTTGTTCGCGTAATCTTCCCCGTGAACAATCTGAAGAGAAAACAGACGCGCAACCAGAGCAGCGGCGAACCCGATAAAACAGATGCCCAGGATCAAGGTACGGTTGTTTCCTGCTTTTTTCAAAAATTTCTTTATCTTCTTAACCAAGGTGATTGCTGTCCTTCCATTTCATATTCCGTCAGTTTCTGATTGATCTTGAACAACAGCCGGTAAACGATCAGTGACAAAACCATCGTGTATACCATCTCCGGCAGGATGATATGCCTCAGATAAGCCGGAAAATCCAGGCGCACCCGAAGCAGGAACTGCAGTACATAGACCAGCAGACTGTAGACCAGATCGCTGGCAGCGATCAGCACCATGGGGACCTTGATATCCTCATCATAAAATACTTTGTAAAAGAAACCGCTGATATATCCCATATACATGTACAGCAGTGCGTAAAATCCGAACAGATTTCCGTAAAGCAGATCGATCGCCAGTCCGCAGAAGAACCCCACCCAGAGCCCCTCCTTCTTTCCCCGCATCAGCCCGAAGGACGATGTCAGGATCAGAAGCAGGTTCGGAGTTACGGAAGCGATGGACAGAAACTGAAATACGGTCGTCTGCAGAAGAAAGGTGACCAGTATCAGAACGGCCAGTGTAATTTTTCTGCGCACGTTATTCTCCTTCCGTCTGTTTCAGCTGTTTGATGACCAGAACCTCCTGAATGTGTTTGAAATCCACGGCAGGAGTGATGTATCCGGTGTATGTCAGGTGGTTGGAATCCTCCGTCACTTCACTGATATAACCGATCAGGATTCCTCTCAGATATTTGTCACTGATATTGGACGTCACAATCTGCTCGCCCACAGCCACGGCATTTTCCGCCGACATCTGCGAGAACGCCAGTTTTTCCTCGTCCATCAGTCTGAGATCTCCCGAAACCACACAAGTGTCCGAGGCGGATACCGTCATGGCGCTGACGGAACTGGAATCGTCGATGATCGACCGGACAGTCGCACAGTTTGTCTCCACCTCCACGACAAGACCTACGAGGCCGCCGTCCGCAATAACGTTCATATCCTTTTCGATCCCGTCGGCCGATCCCTTGTTGATCACAAAAGTGTCGTACCAGTTGCCCGGATCCTTGGAGATCACCTGTGCAGCAACTTTATCATATTCAGAATAAGACTGATCCAGCTGATAAAGCTCCTGGAGTCTCTCAAGCTCTCCCTGATTCTGCGTCAGCCTGGTATTTTCCTCCGTCAGCTGCGCGATCTTCTGCTCCAGCTCCTGATTTTCAGCGGCCAGCTTTTCGACGTCCTGAAAAGCATCCAGCTTTCCGCTCATCCAGGTGCCGACCTGATTGATCCCGTTCTGAAAAGGCACGATGATTCTGCTCGCCGCCTCCCGCAAAGGAGCGACGGAAACGACCTGTGTAAAGGTCAGCAGAATGGCGCTGATACACAGAAAAGTCATCAGAACCAGCAGGTGTTTACTTTTCATCTGAAACTTTTTTTTCTTGTTCATGTTACATCCTTTTACTATCTGTGATTATGTTTTTTTACCGTGTAGGCCCATTTGTGCAGAGCATCGTGGGTGATCAGTTCTTTGAGTCCGCAGATGGTACACAGGTCATAATACTGAGAAAGCTGCACCGCGCATCCCAGCTGCCTGGTCAGAAAACGATCCATATTTGCCAGACGGGTGCTGCCTCCGGTTATGTAGATCCCTTCAGAGAGAATGTGCCGGTGGATCTGCGGCGGCGTGCGTTCCAGCGCGAGTTTGATTTCTTCGCTGATCAGCATCATCCTTCCGGTAACCGCCTCGTTCACGAGAGACGATGTGACGATCCCCTCCACCGGCAGGCCGGTGGTGCCGTCCACACCACGCACTTTCCGCGCTTCCATTCTGTCATTTTCAAGATCCGCGAGGGCAATCTTCAGACGTTTCGCCGTCTTTGCGCCGATCTGAAAATTGTTCCTTTTCCGGTTAAGGAAACTGATGGCTTCGTTGAACTGTCTTCCCCCTATCGGTATCAGTTTGCTGAAGATCACGCGCGCGTCCGCGATGACAGAAATGTCTGTACTTTGCGCTCCGATATTGACGATCATCGATCCTTTGGTCTTGTTGATCGGTATCCCGAGCGCCAGCGCATCCGCGATCGGCTTGTCCACCAGATACATCCGACAGTTTTTCAGCCTTCCTCTGTGGGCGATCGCGTAGTAGGAACGTTTCTCAATCTCCGTCATACCGGCAGGCGCCGAAAAGTAAAGCTCCGGCCGATATCCCATCCTGGAACCGCACCGGCAGAGCAGCGTGTGAAGCACCGCCTCGACCATCAGGACATTGGCGATACGCCCGTTAGCCATCGGAGTGATGATCTCAATATTGGAAGGCGTGCGTTCGTGCATCTCGTAGGCATCGTTTCCGACCGCAAGAAGCTGTTCCTTATTACGGATCGCGATCATATTCTTTTCTTTTGTAATGGTGTCTTTTTTGAGATCATAGATTTTCACGGTACTGGTACCCAAATCTATGCCATAAGTATTGTGAATCTGCATTCTTGCCTTTATCCCTTCAATTAAGCATGACGCCAGGGAGCAGCCCCTGTTCCATCATGCTGACGTAACAGTGATCCCCGATGACGATGTGGTCCAGTAAAGAAATGCCTATTAGTTCCCCAGCTCCCCGCACGCGCCGCGTCACAATGATGTCCTCCTGGCTCGGCTCCGGGTTTCCGCTCGGATGGTTGTGAACCAGTATGATATGGACTGCATGAAAAGCCAGCGCCTGCAAAAAAAGTTCCCTGGGTGAAATCAGGGCAGAATTTACTGTCCCTCTGCTGATCTCGGCATCACCCAGCAGATGATTCTTGGTGTCAAACATCATACAAATCAGAAGCTCCTGCTCCTCATGGCGCAGCCGCTCCATATAATATTCCGCAATGGAAGACGGGTCGGTGAAGCTCAGGCTCTCCCGCGCCCGCATCGTCGCCATCCGCGTGGACAGCTCCGTCAGACACTTCAGCTGTACCGCCTTCACTTTTCCGATTCCGCGGATCTTCATCAGTTCCTGAATGGACAGATGGTGAAGGCCCAGCAGACCGCTGTTGGACGGAGAAAAGTTTAAGATTTCTCTCGCCAGCTCCACACAGGACTGTCCGCTGGCTCCGCTGCGCAGAATAACCGCCAGCAGCTCCGCGTCCGACAGAGCGGTTGCCCCTTTGGCCAGACATTTTTCGTATGGCCGTTCTTCACTTGGAATATCTCTGATCTGTGATTCTTTTGTCATTTCCGGTACCTCCTGACCTCACCGCCGTCGTCTGATTTCTGTTTTTTCCACCAAAACAGAGGACGGCCATCCCACTCTTCTGAGACCCGAAAGGACTCCCTTCTTTGATCACCGCCACAGCTCAGATAGCAGAACCACGGCGGATTTTCACCTCCAGAATCACAAATCATTTTATCACAACTTGGAAATCTTGTATAGGAATTATCTCAAATTCTTATATTTTTTAGAAATCGCCTCGGCGATTTTCAACCCGTCCATGGCAGCCGAGGTGATCCCTCCGGCATATCCGGCGCCCTCCCCACAGGGATAAAGGCCCTGGATACTGCTCTCAAACGCTTCATTCCGGACGATGCGCAGCGGCGACGAAGTACGACTCTCGACCCCTGACAATACGGCGTCCGTTCTCGCAAACCCGGCGATCTTCCGGTCGAAGGCACGAATTCCTTCCTCGAGTGAACGCGCAACCGCATCCGGAAACAATTCTCTTACATTCCCGAACGTCCAGGCGCCGCAAATGGATGGCTCCACGCCGCCGGGCTCCGTGCTGAGACGGTCCTCGCAGAAATCTCCGAATAGCTGCACCGGAACCTTTCCGCCACCGGCCCGGAACGCGGCCCGTTCCAGCCTGCGCTGAAAGGCGATACCATCCAGGACCTGGGACGTTCCCTCCTGATGGTAAGACGCAAAGTCCGTCGGACCGACGGTGACAATGATCGCACTGTTGGCATTGCAGCCGGACCGGTCAGAATAACTCATTCCGTTGACCGCCGTCATACCCTCCTCGGACGATGCGTTGACCACATATCCCCCGGGGCACATGCAGAAGGAGTAGACACCTCTGCCGTTTTCGCACGTATGAGTCAGCTTATAAGGCGCCGCGCCGAGCATCTTCGGCGGATTTTTTCCGTACTGACTCTCATTGATCATCGCCTGTGGGTGCTCGATTCGCACGCCCACCGCGAAAGATTTCGGCTCCATAAGGATCCCTTTTTTCTCAAGCTGAAAAAAAGTATCCCGCGCACTGTGGCCGATGGCAAGTACCGCTACCTCCGTCTCCAGGTATTCCCGGCCATTGACGGTCACGCCTTTCAGCGCCCCATCCCGGAAGTCAAAATCCGTCACCTGCGCCCGGAACCGCACCGTGCCGCCCCAGTCCTCTACCTGACGGCGCATATTCTGAACGATCGTGATCAGCTGGTCTGTACCCAGATGCGGTTTCTGGTCGTACAGGATCTCCCCAGGAGCCCCCGCCTCGCAGAAAATCCGCAGGACTTCGTGATTCCGTCCGCTGGGATCCTTGACGGAGGTGTTCAGCTTGCCATCAGAAAAAGTGCCCGCGCCGCCTTCACCGAATTGTACATTGGACTCCGTGTCCAGGATCCCGGTCTTCCAGAATCGCTCCACATTTTCACGGCGGACATGAGCCTCGTCGCCCCGTTCCAGCAAAATCGGACAATAGCCAGACTTTGCCAGGTAATAGGCGCAGAACAACCCTGCCGGGCCGCTGCCGATCACCACCGGACGACGTCTCAGCGGATGACTGCCGGACTCCGGAAAACAGTAAACTTTTTCTTTGATTGACATAATTTCATTATGTCTACTTCTTGCCAGGATCTTTTTCTCTCTCGGCGTCTCCACATCGATCTGATAGACATAACAAATCGCATCCTTTTTTCTGGCATCGATAGAACGACGGACGATCTTCCAACTTTTCAGTTCTTCCGGCCGGATGCGCAGTGTGTGGAGGATCTTTTCTTTCAGATCCTCCTCTGTATGAAATACGGGCAGTTTCATCTGAAGAATCCGTATCATTCCTTTTCCTCCTTCGCAGCGGAAAAACCGGCAACAGCGCCGCTGGACCAAGCCCACTGCAGATTATATCCTCCGCAGGCTCCGTCCACGTCCAACACCTCTCCGGCAAAGTACAGTCCCGGATACCTCCACGACTCCAGCGTGTCTGTCACTTCCGCAAGATCCACACCTCCGGAGCACACCTGCGCCCGTGCAAATCCTGCGCTGTCCCGTACCGTCACACGGACGCATTTCACCGCATGGGCGATCCGGTCCAGATCTTTCCCGTCACGCAGCGCCACAGGGATCAGTTTGTCCGGGATCAGTCCGATCAGCAGCTCTTCCTGGGTTTTATAGGTGCAATGCATCATGCGCTGATTGAGAAGCACCGCCAGTTCTTCTTCCTCCATATCCGGGAAGAAATCCAGTTCCGCCTCCACATAACTTCCCTCCTCCAGAGCGCGCACGGCATAGCGGGACACCTGAAACACCGGGATTCCCGAAATGCCATATCCGGTAAGCTGAAGCTCGCCCCGCTCAGAAGCTGTCATAACTCCGTCCACAAAAAGGGTCACCCGTCCGTCTGCGCGCACGCCCGACCATTTCTGGAACTCAAGACCGCTGCACTTCAGCGGACAGAGCGCAGGCGCAAAGGAAATCCCGCGGATTCCCAGTTCCTCCGCCATGCGAAGTCCGTCGTCACAGGAGCCGGCGATCTCGGATGCAGGACTTCCGGTCGTCAGGATCACCCGGTCCGCCGGATAGTTCCATCCCCTGGTATGTACCGTCCAGGTGCCGTCCCCTTCCTGTGTGATCCCCGTCACCGCTTCCCGTGTTTTGATCTTCACTTTCCGGTGCTGCGCCTCCATCAGCAGAACCGCCAGCACAGAGGACGCCTGATCGCTGTTAGGATAGATCCACCCGTCCCGGTTTTTTGTGTAGATCCCAAGCTCCGTAAAGAAGGAAATCGCCGAGGAAACCGGAAAGCGGCTCAACACTGCAGCGGCCCGCTCCGGACAGGAAGTACGATAAAATTCCGGTTTCTGATCCAGATTGGTCAGATTGCAGCGGCCGTTTCCGGTGGCCAGCAGTTTTTTTCCGGGTTTCTCATTCTGTTCCAGCACCGTCACCGAATGTTCCGGCGAAGCGGCAAACACGGCGGCCGTCAGTCCGGCAGCGCCGCCTCCGATAATCACGATCTTCACGTTTCATCCTCCTATAACGTTACGCATCCCGCATCTATCATTTTCTGAAAACTCATCAGTATTCCCAGTTTTGCATGCTGCCAGGTCAGTCCTCCCTGGAAATATACGGCGTAAGGCGGCTTGATGGGACCGTCTGCGCTCAGTTCGATCGAAGATCCCTGGACAAACGCACCCGCCGCCATGATCACGTCACTGTCATATCCCGGCATCGCCCAAGGTTCCGGAGCCACAAAACTGTCCACAGGAGCCGCCGCCTGGATACCCTGACAGAAAGCGATCACTGCTTCCGGAGATCCGAGCGTCACCGCCTGGATGATATCATGGCGGCTCTCCGTTCCGTTCGGAACCACCGGATACCCCAGACGCTCATAGACATTCGCCGCAAAGATTGCCCCCTTCAGCGCGCCCGCGGTCACAGTCGGCGCCAGGAAAAATCCCTGGTAAAAGGACTGGTTGACACCCAGCGTCGCGCCCACTTCTTTGCCGAGTCCCGGGGACAGAAGGCGGTAAGCGGCATTCTCCACATATTCCTTTTTCCCGGCAATGTATCCGCCGGCCGGCGCAAGACCGCCGCCGGGATTTTTGATCAGGGACCCTACCATCAGGTCCGCGCCCACCTGGGTCGGCTCCTGTGTCTCCACAAACTCCCCGTAGCAATTATCCACCATGCAGATCACATCCGGGCGGATACTCTTGATAAAGGAAATCAGCTCGCCGATACGGGTGACAGACAGCGTCGGCCGGGTCTGATATCCTTTTGAGCGCTGGATCGTCACCATCCGTGTCCGGTCATTGAGCGCCGCGCGGATCCCTTCATAGTCAAAGGATCCGTCCTCCTTCAGATCCACCTGTCGGTATGTGACGCCGTATTCCGCCAGAGACCCTTTGGACGGGCGGATGCCGATCACCTCTTCCAGGGTGTCGTACGGCTTGCCCACGGGGGAGAGCAGTTCGTCTCCCGGGCGCAGATTCCCCGACAGCGCGGTCGCCAGCGCATGGGTTCCGCAGGCGATCTGCGGCCGCACCAGCGCATCCTCCGTCCCGAAGCAGGTCGCATAGACCTGCTCCAGCGTGTCTCTTCCGAGGTCATTGTAGCCATACCCTGTCGTCGAATACAGGCAGGCCTCGCTCACCTTATTTTTCTGCATGGCATGGATGACTTTCAGCTGATTGAACTCCGCGGTCTCATCGATGGCGTCAAACCTTTCCTTCAGTCCTTTTTCTATCTCCGTGCCGAACGCCAGAACCTTTTCGGAGATTCCCAGCGCCTGGTACATTTTTACTTTCTCAGCAATCATATTCTTTCCTTTCTGTCTCTCTGCAAATTCTGCAACCGTGCAGTCCGGCCCGCGCATTTACTGCGCAGGCCGCATAAAAGCATAAGATCTATTCTGAAATCTGTTCCTCTGCATTCTTTCTCTGTTCCCAGATCTCCAGCATCCGGTTCAGGATCCTGTCCCTGTCGTAACCGAATTCCTGCTGATCGATCCAGATCACATCCGGCTCCCTCCGGAACCAGGTCAGCTGCCGCTTGGCGAAATGGCGGGTGTCCCGCTTGATGATCTCAACCGCCTCCTCCAGCGTACATGTTCCGTCCAGATACGGAAACAGTTCTTTGTATCCCAATCCCTGCATAGACACAAGGCTCCGGTCATAGCCGTGTTCCTTCAGCCAGCGGACTTCCTCCACCAGTCCCTGTTCGATCATCCGGTCAACCCTCCGGTCGATCCTCTCATACAGTCTGGCCCGGTCGTCGTTCAGCACAAAATAAGCGTAAGTATACGGCGGCTTCTTCTCTCTCTGTTCCTCATTGTGGCTGGAGATCGGCCGACCGGTCTCCTGATAATACTCAAGGGCCCGGATCACCCGTTTGACGTTGTGCGGATGGATCGCTCTGGCGGACTCCGGATCCACCTGTTTCAGCCGTTCATAGAGCACGGCGCCGCCTTCTGTCCGCGCCGTCTCCTCCAGTTCTTTACGCAGCGGCAGTTCTCCGCTGCTCTCTTGAAAATCGACCTCCTTCAGCAGCGCCTGGATATAAAATCCGGTGCCGCCCACGATGATCGGAAGCTGACCTCTCTGATAAATCTCCTCCATCGCTTCCCGGGCCATCTGCTGAAAACGCGCCACATTGAACTCATCCCTGGGATCCAGGACGTCCACCAGATAAT
>DXEK01000084.1 GCA_019115005.1 Candidatus Fusicatenibacter merdavium
TTTCACAACAAAAAGATGAGGACTACGACAGCCCCATAAGCCATTTAATCATCAGACTTATGGGGTAAGGGGAGTTATACGCATTTTTAGAAAATTTCATGTGCTTATGCATAAAAAGAGGACTGTGAAAAAATGATTTCTCATTTTTTCACAGCCCCAGTTTACCTTGCCTTTCCAAAACGCGTTTCATCTACAAGCTCCGGAATATTGTTAAGCGCGTTGGACCAGCCAAAAGGGATACTGGGAGATTTTAATCTAGGATAATATGTGGCAGAATTGAACTTGGAACAGATCATAGATCGTTTGAATACGGAATTTACCGGAGATCCCCGGAATCTTGCTTTCTGGTATGACGATAATGGAGAATTTGCAGAAGATATGAAGGATATAGAGTTGGAAAAGGCCAGGGCTTATTATCTGAAGTCGGATAATCAGTTCTATACTAAGCATTTTCTGGAACAAATAGGTACCCATACAAATTATCTGATTTACGCTCCATTTCCGAAACCGGATGTGCGAGAGAACCATCTGGAGGATACGCTGCTGTATAGTGTGAACTTCGCAAATTCAAAAGAATTTCCGAGTTCACACTTTTTTCACAAAAAATTAGCACTCGCCTATTGACAGTGCTAACAACGAGTGTTATAGTACAGATAGAACAAAGGAAGAGGAAAAAGAAAAGAACCGAACCGGAGTTCAGAAGAGTAAAACAACAACAGGTTCGAAAGAACCTGCCCGATAAATGGAGTAAATGAAAGGAGAAATGACTTATGTTGATGCCTAGTATTTTTGGAGAATCTTTGATGGATGACTTTTTTGATTTCCCATTTGGAAGTTACAACAACGGAATGGGTGAACTGATGAAGACGGATGTAAAAGATACCGATCAGGGATATGAGCTGAAGATGAATCTTCCGGGTGCTAAGAAGGAAGATGTGAAGGCGCAGCTGAAGGATGGCTACCTGACGATTCAGGTTTCTTCTAACAGGAACAATGATGAGAAAGACAGTGATGGCAGATACATCCGCAGAGAGCGTTACAGCGGTTCCTGCAGCAGAAGCTTCTATGTCGGCGATCAGGTAACGGAAGAAGATATTAAGGCGAAATTCGAGGACGGTACGCTGACGATGACGATCCCGAAGAAGGAACAGCAGCCGCAGGTAGAAGACAAGAAGTACATTTCCATTGAAGGATAAACAGATGCCGTAACCGTCCGGTTCGCCGGACGGTTACGGAACTTCAGACAGACTGCAAGGTTTCACAGACAGGTAAAAGAAAGAACAGAAGGAGGAATGACCTATGATGAGACCGAGTATTTGGACAGATGATATTTTTGATGATTTTATGAGAGATTTTGATTTCCCGTTCTTTGACGACCGCGATGTGAAAAAGGCACAGAAAAAGCTGTATGGCAGACGTGGAAAAAACATCATGAAGACGGATATTAAAGAACTGGATAATGAATACAGACTGGTAATGGATCTTCCGGGATTTTCCAAGGATGAGGTAAAGGTTTCTCTGGAGAACGGATACCTGACCGTCAGCGCTGCAAAAGGCCTGGATGAGGATGAGAAGGAAAAGAAATCCGGAAAATATATCCGCCAGGAGCGTTACACCGGCGCTTGCCAGCGTTCGTTCTATGTGGGCGATGCTCTGACTCAGGATGAGATCAAGGCGGAGTTCAAACATGGTATTCTGAAGCTCACGATTCCGAAAAAGAATGGTGCAGCAGATAAGTATATCACCATTGAGGGATAACTCCGGTGAGTATATAGATCAAAAAACCAAATGAGACAGATAAATTTCTGAGGGCTGATTTCCCGTAAGGGAGGGTCGGAGGAAACAGTAAAAAGAGAGTGGCAGTTTGGTTGTCCGGACTGCCGGCAAAAAGGGAATCGGAAGTGTGACTGGAAACTTCTCCGGTACGGCGGGAGGAGTTTCCGGTATGCTTCCCCGGATTCTCTCTAAGAATACAGAGACGGTCATGTCTTTCATATAGATAAAAAAGAGGGTCGCGCAGATAATCGATTCTGCGCGGTCCTCTTTTTTGTCTGCTTGGCGTTCTGCCGGTTTATCTTACCGTTTGGCTGCATGCTGGCAATGCCGGTGCGGTCTGCTTTGTTTTAAGATCTATCAGAGTAGGTTTCGTCTCCGCTTGATGGAAGAAGCTGTTTCTTCCGGAAAAGATAATAGAGAATTCCCGTCGCGTCCGCCAGGAACCATCCGATCGGCACAGACCACCAGATGCCGACGACGCCGATCGAAGGAATCGCCGAGAGAAGATAGGCCAGAGCGACGCGTGTGCCAAGGGAGATCACGGTCAGTACCACGGACATCCCCGGTCTGCCCACTGCACGGTACAGGCCGTACAGGAGAAACAGGCAGCCAATGCCGCAGTAGAATGCGCCTTCGATATGCAGATAACGAACGCCCTCCGCGATGATCTCGGTCTCCTCTGCATGGACAAACAGCAGCATCAGCGGCCGTGACAGGAACCATACAATGACAGACAGAAGGATCGAAAAGAGAACGGAAGTCGCCACTGCGCCCTTCAGTCCGGCGCGAATCCGCGCCTGTTTTTTTGCGCCGTAATTCTGAGCGATAAACGTGGAGAATGCATTGCCAAAATCCTGGACCGGCATGTAGGCAAAGGCGTCGATCTTCACCGCTGCGGCGAAGGCTGCCATGATCGTGGTTCCGAAGCTGTTTACCAGTCCCTGCACCATCAGGATCCCCAGATTCATGACGGACTGTTGCACACAGGTCAGCACGGAAAAGCTGGCGATCTCCTGAATGCTTTTCCAGCGGATGTGCAGATGTTTCTTTTCCGGACGGAGAGACGGAAACCGGAACCAGGTGTAAATGGTCAGTCCCACGCCGGAGACATACTGGGAGATCACGGTCGCTTCGGCGGCGCCGGCGACGCCTCGGTGGAGACCGACGACAAACCACAGATCCAAAACGATGTTCAGGACGGCGGAGAACGCTAAGAAGATCAGCGGCGTAATGGAATTTCCCACGGCACGCAGCAGAGACGCAAAATAATTATAGAGAAAAGTGGCTGCAATCCCGCAGAAGATCACAAGAAGATATTCTTTCATCAGATCCCAGATCTCATCCGGTACCCGGAGAAACAGAAGAATTTGATCAATAAAAAGAAAGACGGCCAGATTGATCAGGATCGTCAGAACCGCGATCAGCGCGAAGGATGCGCAGATCCCTTCTTTCAAGCCATCCCGGTCTTTTTCTCCGAAACGGATGGAAAATACAGCGCCGCTTCCCATACAGAGTCCCAGGAGGATCGAGGTAAGAAATGTCATCAGCGTAAATGCCGATCCCACGGCGGCCAGCGCGTCGGATCCGAGAAACTGGCCGACGATCAGCGTATCCGCTACATTGTAACACTGCTGCAGAAGATTTCCGAGTATCATCGGAATCGCAAAAAGCAGCATGGACTTCATCACAGGTCCTTTTGTCAGATCACCTTTCATCACATTCACAACTTTCTAAACGAAATTTATAACTTACGTTACGAAAGCTATTATAGAGCTTCCTGCTTTGACAGTCAATAGCTGCAGAAAAAACAATAGGGCAATAGATTACAGTTCAGCCAGGTCTGCGCATTTCCAACGCAGATCAAATAAAAGCATAGAGACTGCGGGCATCCAGAGTATGGTTATTCTGAATAACGGAATGGGTTGCGCGCCCGGGGGCCTGCGTGTAAAATGAAGACAGAGCCAGAAAGATTTACTTGGGAGAAAAGAAAGGGTGAGGTGACAGATATGTTTCTGGAAGGACTGGATGAACTGGACCAGAAAATTGTCCGGCTTCTGATCGAGAACGCCCGCATGTCTTACTCGGAAATCGGCGAGAAAGTCGGGATCTCCAGAGTAGCGGTGAAAGCCCGGATCCAGGCGCTGGAGCAGAGGGGTGTGATCGAGGAATACACAACAATCATCAATCCGCAGAAGATCAGCGGCGCGGTGTCCTGCTATTTTGAACTGGAGTTTTCTCCGGAGACCTTTGCGCAGGCGGCGGAGACATTGAAACAGAATGAAACGGTAACGCAGATTTACCGGGTGACGGGGAAAAACAAACTTCATGTCCATGCGGTGGCCGCGTCCAATGAGGAAATGGAACATCTGATCCATGAAGTGATCGACCGCCTGCCGGGAGTGACGGACTGCAGCTGTAACGTGATCCTGTCCCGTATTAAGGATATCAAGGGCCTGAGATTGTAAAAAATATGTGCTTTGCTGCGGTCCGTGATGAACGCGTGCCGCTGGTACGCATCCCTATTTGTCGGGAGTGACGGATTGTAGCTGTAACGTGATCCTGTTCCGCATTAAGGATATCAAAGGCCTGAGATTGTAGAATGCTGTGGACAGGATGATCACAGGGCGTTGGAAAGCTGAGCGTATTTCTTCGGGGAGATGCCGACAGCCTTGGTAAAGGCCTTGAGGAAGTTGCTGTAATCCCGGAACCCGCAGCGTGAGCAGGTTTCCGTTACGGAGCACCCTTCGGACAGCAGAGATTTCGCCCTGGTGATCCGGCGGGCGGTGATGTAGCGGTTGATCGTGGTACCGGTGGATTCCTTGAACAGGCGGCACAGGTAAGAGGTACTGATGTAAAAATGGTCCGCCAGTATATGCAGAGTCAGATCTTCCGTCAGATTCTGGTTGACATAGGAGAGGATCTGATCCATCTGTTTATGGTGGGAGGGAGCGGCCGCCGGATTGTTTTCCTCCTGGCTGCAGCGGCTGAGGAAACATCTGGTCAGAAAGACCATCAGTTCTACAAAGGCTGCCTGGTCGAGAAGGTCCTGGCCGAATTCTCCGCTCTGGCCGAGCTTGTGGATGTAATAGAGAAAGCGTTTCTTCTCCTCCTCCGAGAGGGAGAGCCTGTGGCCGAACCGGCTGCTGCGGCAGGAAAAACAGTAGTCTAGATCGGTGTTTTCTGTGCGGAAATGGCGGAGAAATTCCGGATAGATCGAGAGTACGATCCGCTCATGGCGCACATTGTCGATCTGGGACAGACAGTGGCTCTCATACTGGTTGATAAAAAAAATGTCGCCGGGATGAAAATCGTAAAAACGGTTGTCGATGAGAAACTGTTTTCCGCCGGAAATGGAGTAGTAGATCTCATAGCAGTCGTGGATGTGAATGTTCATAGTCTTTTCATTGTTATATAAATGAGCGATCGCAAATCTCCGGGTGTCCAGACATTCACGGATCGCGTCCTTACAGGAAGAATGGATGTTCATGATCTTTTGCCTCTTTCCGTATTCCGTATGCCAGGGTCTAAAGGTCATGCATTTCATGCCTGCATGAAATGCGGAGCGATCCGCAGCATCATCGGGGTCAAAATATTTTTTTGTTTCGACATCATCAGTATAAGAAAACCGTATAAGATTTTCAAGTTTTTGTGGAAATAAACACAGGAAACAGGGATATTTGTGTGATATGATAATACCAGAGTCAGAAGGTTATGTTTTTCATGCTTGCATGAAAAAGAAGGACTTTGGGACATGTAAAAACATGAGAAAGCAGTCGGACCGGGCGGATTTCGAGTGTTTTCAGGATTGTATTATTATTGATGCAGTGAATGCGTCAGGAGGAGGTAAAAATGAAAGGAACGGAAATGTTTTCCCTGGAGGGAAAGACTGCGCTGGTCACCGGGGCGGCATACGGGATCGGATTTGCGATCGCGGAAGCGTTCGCGGCGGCGGGTGCGAAGATTGCGTTTAACTGCCGCAGCAGAGAGCATATGGAAAAGGCGCTGGAAGATTATGCGGCCAAGGGGATCGATGCGAAAGGCTACCTGTGCGATGTGACAGACGAGAAACAGGTGCAGGAGATGGTGGCGGATATTGAGAAAGAAGTGGGAGTGATCGATATCCTGGTCAACAACGCCGGGATTATCAAGAGGATTCCGATGACGGAGATGAAGGCGGAGGAATTCCGCGAGGTGATCGATATCGACCTGAACGCGCCGTTTATCGTGTCCAAGGCGGTTCTGCCTGGAATGATCAAAAAAGGTCACGGAAAGATCATCAATGTCTGCTCGATGATGAGCGAACTGGGCCGTGAGACTGTCTCCGCGTATGCGGCGGCAAAGGGCGGCCTGAAGATGCTGACGAAAAATATCGCGTCCGAGTACGGCGAGTACAATATCCAGTGCAACGGTATCGGGCCGGGTTACATCGCTACGCCTCAGACAGCGCCTCTTCGGGAGAAACAGCCGGACGGCAGCAGACACCCGTTCGACCAGTTTATTGTGTCCAAGACGCCGCAGGCCCGCTGGGGAACGCCGGAGGATCTGATGGGACCGGCGGTATTTCTGGCATCCGGCGCGTCCGATTTTGTCAACGGACATATCCTCTATGTGGACGGCGGAATTCTGGCTTATATCGGAAAACAGCCGTGAGAAATAAGTGACAGAAAAAATCAACCGGAACCCCTGCCGTAAAGTATGGGGCATGGGATCTGCAGCACAGCAGGGCTGCGGAATATATCTGAAAATGTAAAAGAATTTGACGATTCAGCCGGCGGAACCGTCATAAAAATAAAACAGTCATGAGACGATGAAAGGAAGAAAGTATTATGAAAATCGCATTGATCAATGAGAATAGCCAGGCGGCAAAAAACGAGGTGATCTGTAACGCGCTGAAGAAAGTTGTGGAGCCGATGGGCCATGAGGTGCGCAATTACGGAATGTATACGGCGGACGATGCGTGCCAGCTGACTTATGTACAGGTCGGAATCCTGGCGGCGGTTCTTCTGAACTCCGGCGCGGCGGATTATGTGATCACCGGATGCGGAACGGGAGAAGGTGCGATGTTGGCCTGCAATTCCTTCCCGGGCGTGATCTGCGGCCATGTGGAGGATCCTCTGGATGCTTATACGTTCGCACAGATCAACGACGGAAACGCGATCGCGATCCCCTTTGCGAAAGGTTACGGATGGGGCGGCGATCTGAACCTGGAGTACATCTTCGAGAAACTTTTCTGCGAGGAGAGTGGACAGGGTTATCCGAAGGAGCGCGCCGTTCCGGAGCAGAGAAATAAGAAGATCCTGGATGGGGTGAAGAAGGTCACCTATCGTTCTCTCACGGATATCCTGCCGGAGCTGGATCAGGAACTGGTAAAAGGCGCGCTTTCCGGCGAGCATTTCCAGGAGTATTTCTTCGCGGACTGCAAGTGTGACGAGATTGCGGAGGCGGTAAGAAAAATCGTTACAGTTCAGCCGGCTGAACTGTAACGAAAAATCCTTAGCTGAGAAAAATAGCGGTTGTAGGAAAACCGGGAGGTAATTTATGCAGGCATATTTGTTTGTGCATTTCAGAGAAAAGACGACGCCCGACGGCGAGCAGGTCTATTTTGCGCTCAGCCGGGACGGGTTTCATTGGGAAGAAGTCAACCATGGCGCTCCGGTACTCTGGGCTTACTATGGGGACAAGGGGGTCCGGGACTTTACGATCGTCCGCTGCAGCGACACAGGAAAATTTTATATTTTTGCGACGGATCTCAGTCTTTCCTATGGAATGAGGAATCAGTACCATAATTCCTGGGATGAGATCGGAAGAAACGGGAGCAAGAATTTTTCTGTCTGGGAGTCGGAGGATCTGGTAAACTGGACGGAGCAGCGGCTGGTGAAAGTGGGAACGGAGGAGTTCGGATGCCTGTGGGCGCCGGACATTCTCTACGACAGGGAGCAGGGCGATTATCTACTGCACTGGTCTTCTTCCCACGCGGAAAATCAGTACGGACCGAAGAAGATCTATTACAGCAGAACGAAAGATTTCCATAATTTTACCGAGCCGAAGGTGCTGTACCAGAAGGCGGACAGCGGCGTGATCGATTCTGCGGCGTATGAGGAGGACGGAAGATACTATATGTTCGTCAAGAGCGAGGGCAATCCGGAAAAGATCATCCTGCTCTCCGCGGAACATGCTGCGGGTCCTTATACCCGGGTAGAAGCTTTTGACAAGAGCATGGAACAGGTGGAGGCAGGTCTTTATGAGGCGCCGACGGCCGTGCGGCTGGAGGACGGAAGATGGTGTCTGTTCCTGGATTATTACGGCGTCCCGGGAGCGGGACAGGGATATGTGCCGTTTGTCGCGGACAGCCTGAGATCAGGAGAATTCGTTCGCTCGGATCAGGCGTTCTCGTTCCCCTACGGATTCAAACATGGAACGATCCTGACGATCACCATGGAAGAATACGACAGGATCAAAGATCACGACTGGTCGGATAAGGGATATCGCTGAACCATTGTGAAGGATATGAGTGAACAGCAGCCGTATGCAGAGGTTACGGCAGCGGAAGAATCAATATGTGTGGATAAAAACGAAAGAAACCGCCCGGAGCATTTTACAGAAAAGTGCTCCGGGCGGCTTTTATGCAGTCCATTGAATCCGTATGCCTGTCAGCCGGCGCTAATCTGCGGCTGCCGGCTTTTGGGGTCTACTGGAATTTCGGCTCGCAGGTCACATCGCAGCCCAGCCGCTGGAAGGTTTTGCGGTCTACTTCCGAGAGCATGACGGTGGAGTGTACCTGACATCCGTGCAGCTTTGGAAGCTGCGCCAGCGCCAGCTTGGCGTCTTCGCTGTCGGCCGCTGTCGCGGACAGGGCGATCAGGATTTCGTCCGTGTGCAGGCGGGGATTCTTGCTGCCGAGGTATTGTGTCTTCAGCAGCTGGATCGGTTCGATCGCAGACGGAGAGATGATATGTTTGTCATGGTCGATGCCCGCCAGTTCTTTCAGCGCGTTCAGAAGGAGTGCGGCGCAGGCGCCCAGCAGATCGCCGGTTTTTCCGGTGATGACTTTTCCATCCGGGAGTTCCATCGCGGCCGCCGGAGCTCCGGTGGTCTCCGAACGGACGAGCGCCGGAGAGACTGTGCTGCGGTCTGTGGCGGTAATGTGTTCCTGTTTCATCAGGAGTTCGATCTTAAAGGCCTCTTCCTCTGTGCGGGAACCGTCGGCGATGCCGTCCACGGCCTGATAATAGCGGCGGATGATCTCCTGGCGGGACGCTTCCCGGCAGACTTCATCGTCGATGATACAGTTTCCCGCCATGTTTACGCCCATGTCTGTCGGCGATTTGTACGGACTTTCGCCGAAGATCTGTTCAAAGATCGCGTTGAGCACCGGGAAGATTTCCACGTCACGGTTATAGTTGACGGTGGTTTCTCCGTAGGCTTCCAGGTGGAACGGGTCGATCATGTTGATGTCGTTCAGGTCTGCGGTGGCTGCCTCGTAGGCCAGGTTGACCGGATGCTTCAGCGGGAGATTCCAGATCGGGAAAGTCTCAAATTTGGCATATCCGGCGTGAATGCCTCTCTTGTGTTCGTGGTAAAGCTGGGAGAGACAGGTGGCCATCTTTCCACTGCCCGGGCCGGGAGCGGTGACGACAACCAATGGTCTGGTCGTCTCGATGTAATCGTTTTTTCCGTAGCCTTCGTCGCTGACGATCAGAGGGATATTGCCCGGGTATCCCGGAATATAGTAGAGAATATATACTTTGATCCCGAGGTTTTCCAGTCTTTTCTTGAACATGACCGCACTGTGCTGGCCGGAGAACTGGGTGATCACGACGCTGCCCACATAGAGGCCCTTGCCGCGGAATTCGTCGATCAGGCGGAGTACGTCGCTGTCGTAAGTGATCCCCAGATCGCCGCGGACTTTGTTCTTTTCGATGGCGTCCGCGCTGATGGCGATGACGATCTCGGCCTGGTCTGCAAGCTGCATCAGCATCCGCAGCTTGCTGTCGGGAGCAAATCCGGGGAGGACTCTGGAAGCGTGGTAGTCGTCAAACAGCTTTCCTCCAAACTCCAGGTAAAGCTTATTATCAAACTGGTTGATCCGTTCCCGGATATGTTCAGACTGCATTTTCAGATATTTTTCGTTGTCAAATCCTGTTTTTTTAATGGTCTTTTTCTCCTTTACTGTAGTTTCTAGCTTATAGTATACCGTTCGTCCTGTCGGCAGACAAGGACTTTTTAAAAAATAAAATTGAAAAAGTGCTTGCTTTTGCAAAATCACCATGTCATAATCGCCTGGAAAGTTAGTTGTGGCTAACATAGTGGTAAAAACTGATCTATCTGGAACACCCGGCCGTATGGTATACCGCTGAGGGCGGCGTACAGGTGCTGGATGTGATGCTGCAGGATCTGGAGAGCACATTACTGTCATAACAGAAAACAGCGGATGATCCGGAGATGAAAAACGCGTTGCATGGATCTGGATGTATACCGAAGTTATTTATTCATCAGCCAGGTCTGCGCTGCTGCGCAGGCCTGGCTGAATGCCTACAGGTACTATGTTTTTGTTTTCGCACGGTCTGCACCGTTGTGCAGACCTGACTAAACGGTAACCATTGAGAGGACAGATTCAAAAAGTGGCACTGTGCAGATCTGTTCCGGGGAATCTGACTGTGAGACATCCTTTTTATGATTGTCTGAATTTTTCAGCCTGCTGTATTTTTATATTACCGGCAGAGTTTCCAGAGTACACATCCGTGGGCCGGCAGTTCTGCGGTCAGAGTACGGCTGTCGGCTTTTCGGGACTCCTTTGTCCATAGATCCTGGAGTACCGGCAGGAGCTCCTCGCTGTCGGAAGCTTCGCAGAGAGCAGACAGAGAAACGGGATCTTCGCTGTCCGGGAGGGCCTTGCATGCCCGGGCGGTTTCCAGAAGTTCATCCAGTTCCACGGAGACGGATGCTGTGCTGTCGCTGAGATTGAACAGCGCCGCGCAGACGGAACCGGTTTTGGAATCCAGGGATACCCAGACGGAGCTGTCGTCCGTAAGGCGCACCTGTTTTGCGCGGCATTCCGGATGGAGCAGATGGAGCACTTCGCGGTTGGTCAGTAGGGCGAGCGTCGGTTCGTCCAGCAGAGGAAGCTCGGCGCCGATCATCATCGGAGAGCCGAAGATGCACCAGAGGGTCATCATCGTCTGCTGCTCCTCCGGTGTGAACTTTGTGTCGCGTTCCTGGCCAAATCCTTTTCCAAGCTTTCCGAGAGGCAGCATATCGCAGTCCGGCCAACATCCTTCCGACACGTGGTTCTGCCACAATTCACATCTGCGGAACATGTCTTTCAGAAGTTTCCAGTCGTCCCAGAAATCGTCGGTGATTCGCCACATGTTGGCATACTTTTCGTAGTGCCATGCCTTGTCGATCAGCGCCGGTCCCGGGGAAAGGGAGAGTACGATCGGCCGTCCGCATTTTTGGATCGCGCCTGCCAGCATTTCAATTTCATGCCGTCCCGAGAACGGATGGTTCGGATACAGATTGGTATTGCAGATATCATCGCATTTGATAAAATCCACGCCCCAGGAAGCGTAAAGCTCCAGAAGAGAATCATAGTAGGCCTGACCTTCCGGGGTGTTGCGCACACCATACATATCGGGATTCCATCCGCAGATGGAACTCGGGTCGGCAATCTGGTCAGCGGTGACATTCGTTCCCTTGACCGGCGTGTGCAGGTGTGCGGCGATCCGCGGGACGCCTCTCATAATATGGATGCCGAACTTCAGTCCCAGACTGTGGATGTATTCCGCCAGGGGTGCGAAGCCTTTTCCGCCAACAGAGGTCGGGAAACGTTCCGGGTCCGGCTGCAGGCGGGAAAACTCATCGGTCTCCAGACCGGAAAAGGGAATGTACTGGAACCGGTCTCTCTGGGAACCGGCGCCGTGGGCGTACCACTGGATATCGACCACGATGTATTCCCAGCCGTATTCTTTCAGATGTTCCGCCATGTATTCCGCGTTCTTCCGCACCTGTGCCTCATTGACGGTCGTGTCGTAATAATCGTAGCTGTTCCACCCCATCGGCGGGTGTTTGGCAAAGGTATTCTTGTTCATAAGCATTTCCTCCTGTGATAAGTGTTCTGTAAGGGTATATTTTTGCTGCGGCAGTTTACAGCACTCTCTCAAAAATACCGCAAGAGATCCGGCACATCAGAACCTGAAATTCGGCGTCAGAAAACTCCGAGATGTTCCAGTATGACTTCCGATGTTTTTCTTGCTGTCCAAGTTCTGGTGTCGTTTCCGCTGCAATATTTTTCCTGGAATGTTACGGAAAACATCTGTTGTTTTTGCATTGACTGCCTGGATAAGACCAATTATACTGTAGACGTATATGGAAAAAAAGAAGGAAAATTTGACATGAAAGGGTAATTTTTTGATGCAGTATCAGAAGGGCGTTTTTGGCGTTCTGAATCTGGATGGACTGGCGGAAGAGCCGTTGATTCTGATGGATGGAGGAATTGAGGGAAGATACCGGGAAAAATATGATTATCGGAACGAAGACAGAGCAGAATGCAGGGGATATTTGTTCCAGTACACGCTGAGCGGAAGCGGAAGCTTTGTGAGGAACGGAGAACAGTATGACGTGACGGAAGGAAAAGGATTTCTCGTATGCTTTCCGGAAAGGAGTCGGTATTTTTTGCCGGAAAACGCAGAAAAACCATGGGAGTTTCTTTATCTTCATTTTGATGGAGCCGCGGCGGAGGCGTTTATAAAGGAGATTGAGCGGCAAACCTCCGGTCTGCTTATCCTGGATCGGGAAAGTCCGCCGATCCGGATGGCGCTGCAGCTTCAGAGAAGGATGGCGGTGGAAAAGGAACATCTGGAGAAATATGAAGGCGGAGAGTTCCTCTACCGTTTTCTCTGTGCTCTGCTGCGGGAGACGGAACGGGGCGGTGCAGTCAGAAAAAATTCTTTGGTAGAAAATGCAGAAGAATATATGAGAAAACGGTATCCGTCGATTCAGGGAATTGAGGAAGTGGCCGGTCGCCTTAGCGTTTCCCCGGCACATCTTTCGCGGACTTTTCGAAAGGAAAGAGGAATTTCCCCTGTGGAATTTCTGACCCGTCAGAAACTCCAGGCGGCGGTCAATGATCTTCTGGGAACCGACAAACGTGTGGAAACCATTGCCCGGGAAAACGGTTTTTCCAATGGAAACTATTTTGGCAAGGTATTTCGCCGCTATATGGGAATCAGCCCTGGCGCCTACCGGGAACGAAACCGGGGGTAAGGCCGGTTGATCCGAATGGATTTGGTATCCGTCTGAAAATCCGCAAGAAGCTTTTTGCGAAGTCTGTTCCGGTTCAGATTTTCTCCGATAAACACACTTTTTGGCAAAGTTTCTCCTGAAAATCCGGTGACGGTATAGCGGTCTCCAACGATATCAAACCGGAGCAGGCATCCGCCGGCTTCCACAAAACCTTTGGCACGGCAGATCCGTCCATATCTTCCGCGGATCATCTCTTCCAGAAATGCGATCAGATGATTTGGGCCGGGAAGAGATATGCCGGAAAGCCCCAGGTTTTCCATTTCGGTTGCGCTCTGCTTCGGCGGAAGGATGTGGTTTCCGTTTAGACCGGTGGATAAAAGAGTTTCCCACCAGCCGCCGTCAAGTGTGGAATAATGTTCGAATTGGACTGGGGCAAAAGGGTTGATGGACCGGAGACGGGAGATCAGGGGAGCAACTTCTTCAGCAGAGGTAAAACTCCGTTTGGAAATTACGATCGTTCCGGCTGCCTTCAGCTGGTCCAGAAAGATGTCGCTGTATTCTGCGAGACAACGGTCGAAACCATCGGCGTCCACAACTGTGACGGGGCTCAGCAGAGAAATTCGCTCATATTCAATCTGCCGGAGATTCGCAATGACATTGGAGAGCAGGGCTGCCCCTGTGGGTTCAACGATCAGATATTCCGGATCAAGTGTATTGGCGATGGTCAGGACCGAGGAGGCAAAGTCTGACTTCATGGAACAGCAGATACAGCCTTCTGTCAGTTCCCAGATGTTCAGTCTGCGGTCTTCTTCCAGTAAAATTTTATCTACTTCGATTTCCCCGTATTCATTTTCCATTACAACAAGGTCATGAGACGTTTTTTCTGCCATTTTTTTTATAAACGTGGTTTTTCCTGCCCCGAGAAAACCGGATACGATCAGTATTTTCAATAAAAAATCCTCCTTTGAACATGCACTTTGCCGTTGTCTGTGCGAGTTTTTTTCTGTTCGGGTCAAACGGATCAAAAAAGAGGCTGCCATTTCCGGCGCCGCCGGGAAGCGGCTTGAGAAATGGCAGCCGACTGACCGGAAAAAGGATCAGTCTTCAATCTTCACAACCGGTTTGATCAGGTCTTTCGGTTTGTCGCGCATCAGGAACAGCGCTTCTTCCAGATGTTCCCATCCGTCAAAGACATGTGTGACAAGCGGATGGACATCCAGCCTGCCGGCGGAAACAAGCGAACCGAGTTTTTCCATACGGAGCCGTCCGCCCGGCATCAGACCACCGTTGATCTGTTTGTGTCCCATACCGACGCCCCATTCTGCCCGTGGGATATTGACGTAAGTGCCGCTTCCCAGATAGTTTACATTTCCGATCTTACCGCCGGGTTTCAGGCATTTAACGGCAGACTCAAACGTTTCACATCCGCCGCCTGCAATCACAATTTTGTCTACCCCTTTTCCATCGGTCATCGCGAGTACCTGATCCTCAATCGGCCCTTCCTTATAGCTGATAAAATCGGATGCTCCGTAACCTTTTGCGGCCTCCACACATACAGGGCGTGTTCCTACCGCGAAAATACGGGAGGCACCGCGCATAGTTGCACCTGCAACGGCCATCAGACCTACCGGGCCGATTCCAATCACAAGAACAGTATCGCCGAACTGAACATCGGCCAGTTCTACACCGTGAAATCCGGTAGGAACCATGTCGGAGAGCATGCAGGCATCTACCGGTGTGATATTCGGCGGGAGAAGAGCAAGGTTTCCATCAGCATCATTGACATGGAAAAATTCTGAAAAAACGCCGTCTTTGAAATTTGAGAATTTCCAGCCTGCCAGCATTCCGCCGGAATGCATGGAATAACCGGCCTGCGCTTCCAGAGAGTTCCAGTCCGGAGTAATTGCAGGGACAAGAACACGGTCGCCCGGTTTGAAGTCTTTGACAAGAGAACCGACTTCCACGATTTCCGCGCAGCATTCATGTCCGAGGATCATGTTGTGCCGCTCGCCGATCGCGCCTTCCCAGAGGGTGTGAACGTCCGAAGTGCAGATCGCCACTGCCAGTGGTTTACAGATTGCATCCATAGGTCCGCATACAGGCCGTTCTTTTTCAATCCAGCCGGACGCACCGATTTTCAGCATTGCATAACCTTTCATAGATGTCATACCTCCTTTTTAAAAATACAGATATTTTGTGAAAAAATCAGAATAAGAGTGAATAAATCATTGTAATCTTATGGTATCATGAATGCATAGATAAAACAAATGAAATTTCCGTAAATAGCGATTTGTAAATAATGGCCGAAGGGGTTGAACAGCTATATCTGTAATCTTCGGATGATCCGTACGGGAAATGGTTTTTCTGAATGCATTGATTTTACAAGGAATAGATTGAATTTTATCGGATAAAATTTTATAATCAAAGAGAAATGAAAAACTTTTCAACAAAATATAAAAAAACGGAGGTAATTTTCATGAAGACAGTGATTATCGGAGCAAATCACGCAGGAATCGCCGCGGCGAATACGCTGCTGGACAATTATTCTGATCAGAAAGTGGTAATGATCGACCGGAATACGAACCTCAGCTATCTGGGATGCGGAACTGCACTTTGGGTAGGAAGACAGATTGATTCTTATGAGAATCTGTTTTATACAAATAAAGAAGCTTTTGAGGCCAAAGGCGCGGACATCCGGATGGAAACGAATGTGAAGAGCATCGATTTCGATAAGAAAATCGTTTACTGTGAAAGCACTGACGGAACCGTCAGCGAGGAAACGTATGATAAACTTGTTCTGGCGACCGGTTCTCTTCCGATTGCGCCGTCTTTGCCGGGAAATGATCTGAAAGGCATCGGATTCCTGAAACTTTTCCAGGACGGACAGGAGGTGGACCGTCAGATCAGCGATGATTCCGTAAAGAATGTTGCTGTAATCGGCGCCGGCTATATCGGTGTGGAGATTGCGGAAGCCGCAAAGCGCCGTGGAAAAAATGTGCTTCTGTTCGATGTGGCCCCCACTTCTCTGGCAAGCTATTACGATCCGGAGTTTGCAAAAGATATGGATAAGAATCTTCAGGATCATGGAATTGAAACCCATTACCAGGAACGGGCGGTGGCCTATAAAGGAAACGGCCATGTGGAGGCGATCGTGACCGACAAAGGGGAGTATCCGGCAGAACTGGTGATCAATGCCATCGGATTCCGCCCGAACAATGAACTTGGAAAGGATCATCTGGAATGTTTTGCCAACGGCGCTTATCGTGTGGACAGACATCAGCAGACCAGCGATCCGGATGTATATGCAGTCGGCGACTGTGCGACCATCTATTCCAATGCGCTGCAGTCGGAAACCTATATTGCGCTTGCGACCAATGCGGTACGTTCCGGTATCATAGCCGGTCATAATATTGGAGGAACGCCTCTGGAATCGATCGGTGTGCAGGGATCCAACGGAATCTCCATCTTTGGCTATAATATGGTTTCCACAGGCCTTTCTGTTGCCGCAGCGGAGAAAAACGGCATGAAGGTTAGCCATACCGACTATGAAGATCTGCAGAAGCCGGGCTTTATGAAAGAAAATGCAAAAGTAAAGATCCGTATCGTCTACGAAACAGAATCCCGACGCGTAGTGGGTGCACAGATGGCATCCACAGCAGACATTTCCATGGGAATCCATATGTTCTCGCTGGCGATCGAGGAGGGTGTGACCATCGATAAATTGAAACTGCTGGATATTTTCTTCCTTCCTCATTTCAATCAGCCGTATAATTATATTACCATGGCGGCGTTGAGTGCGAAGTAAAAGGTGTTAAGCAAAGTACTTCTTCAGGCGGTCAAGATTGCGCTGGGATGCTGCCTGTCCATATGGATTGCGGAAACGATGCAGCTGGAGTATGCAGCATCCGCCGGTTCTATCACGTTTCTGTCGGTGATTACGACCCGGTGGGAATCACTGAGGCTTATGGGGGCAAGACTTGCGGGTTTCGTGGTAACGGCGTTTCTGGCATGGCTGATCTTTCGTTCCGTTCCAAGCCGCTGGGCGGCTTTCGGACTGTTTATTTTTCTCCTGGCGCTGGCGACGAATGCTCTCGGATGGAAACCTACGCTGGCGGTCAATGTGGTGATCGGCACTCATTTTCTTGCAAAGACGGACTTCAGCGCTGGATTTGTCCTGAATGAACTGCTTCTGGTAGTGGTCGGTACGACGGTTGGATTTGGTGTGAATTTTTTTCAGAACAACGCTCTGGTACAGAGACAGATCCGGCGAGAAATTGCTTCTGTGGACCGGAGAATGCAGAAAATTCTTGGCCACATCGCCAGAGAACTGAAGGGAGAGAAAGAATTTGTCCGGACACCGGTTTCTGAAAATGTCTGGGAAGAGACAGTGCAGCTGGAACGTCATCTGCAGAAATGCCTGGTGCAGTCTTATGAATACCGGGACAATCATTTTGCCTCCCACCCGGAATATTATTCTTACTATTTTGAAATGCGGATCCGTCAGTGTGCGATCCTCAGCGGATTACAGGGAGAAATAAGGCGGATTCGCCAGTTTCCGGTTCAGGCCGGAGTTGTCGCGGAGTTTGTCGTCTGCGTTGGAGAACATGTACTGGAGAGGAACGAGCCGGCCGAACAGCTGGAACGTCTGAATACATTGTTGGAAGAGATGAAACAGACGCCGCTTCCCCGCAGCCGGGAAGAGTTTGAAAACCGGGCGATTCTGTATCACATTCTGATGGATCTGGAAGAATTTCTGAAACTGAAGAAGAAATTTGTGGACCTGCTTACCGCGGAACAGCTGGAACGGTACTGGGGAAAAACGAAAGAGAAGAACGTAAAGGTATCTGAATAAAGGGTATTTTGGGAAGACGGAACAAGGAAAGAGAGAATCTTCTTTGTTCCGTCTTTTTGTGCGGGTGCGCCCGGCAAACGGCTGCCGTGCCTGCGCAAGCAGGTCTTCGCTCTGCTGCAGCACAGGACGGATGAGTTGTGTCGAAATAAAAATGAAACGATTCAAACGGTGAGAATGAATAAAAAAAGCAGGAATGTAAAATGAAGAAAAGAATTGTGGCTCTTGTTCTGTCTATGGCAATGACAGGAACTCTGTTGGCAGGCTGCAGCGGAAATACTTCGTAACCCTGAATGTTTACACCATCGGAAGCGGCTCTCCTTCTCAGGAAATAGAAATATCTCGGCGACCAGATCGACCGTGCAGAGTTTACTTCTGAGGTTGAGGCATACTGGGAAGGACAGGAATAAAATGTAAAATACTGTCAAGCGCCGGACAGCCGTCAGACTGTTCGGCGGATCATAGAAACTATAGAACTCAAAAGAAAGCATGATTCCGCTGATCTCTATTGACGGCGGAATTTTCGGAATTCTGAATCACAGAGCAACGTTGATTTTTATGCATCTGGGATTTTCAGTATCCATGGCAGTGTTCATGTACCATGGTTTTATCAAGGGCAGTATTCCTCTCTCTCTGGAAGAAGCTGCTCAGATTGACGGAGCTTCAAGAGTTCGTACTTTCTTCCAGATCGTATTTCCTCTGTTGAAGCCGACAACGGCGACTTTGATAATCCTTTATGCATTGTCTCTGTGGAATGACTATCTGCTTCCAAGCCTGATTCTTACCGATAAGAATTTGTATACCATTCCGATTGCGACGAAACTGTTCCAGGGTGCATACGGAAATGATATGGATCTGCTGATGGCAGCACTGGTGATGGCGATTATTCCAGTCATCATTTTGTACCTGGCATTGCAGAAATATATTATTGCAGGTGTTGTAGCGGGAGCTGTAAAATCGTAATCTGAGACAAAAACAACAGAATAGTAGGTGTTTCAGTTGTGACAGGCTGGTGGACGGTAAAGAGAATTTACGGTTTCGCCGGCCTTTCTGTATTTGTGCGGAAAAGGGCTGTGGCAGGACAGAGGTCTGACTGGTTGTTGTCCGGTACATGCCGATAAGGACTCTGCTGAAAGAACAGTTGCCATGCCCGCGGGAAAGTATGGAGAAAGGCTTGCCTCGGAAAAGCAGAGAGTATATAATTGCAGGAAGAGCAGGAGGGCATAGCGGTGACAACGATAAAGGATGTTGCAAAAGACGCCGGGGTTTCTGTGGGAACCGTTTCCAATGTAATCAACGGCGCCAGGGTGGGAAAAGAAAAAAAGATTCTCGTGGAACAGTCGATTCAAAAACTCGGGTATGAGGTCAATACGCTTGCGCGAGGATTGAAGACTCAGAAGACGGATTATGTTGTTGTCATACTTCCGGAACTTGAGAACCCTTTCTTCTCCCTGATATTAAGTAATATAGAGAAAGCGTTGTCAGAACGTGGAAAACAGATCGTCATCTGTATTTCCGGCGGAGACGCGGAAAAAGAAGCAAAGTTTATTAATCTGGCAAAGCGAAATAAAATAGATGGGATCATAGGAATCACCTACAGCAAAATCGACAAATATCTGACGGATTCGATGGCGTTTGTATCTATTGACCGTCATCTCCGGACAGATATCCCGTATGTTTCCAACGACAATCTTGCCGGCGGAAGGCTTGCAGCCGAAAACCTCTGCCTCCGGGGAGCGAAAAATCTGCTCTGCTTTCAGACAATTTCTTCTTTGGACAGCGAGGTAAGAAACCGACGGAGAGGATTTGAACAGTATTGCATTGATCACGGGGTACGTTACAACTGTGCGGAGTTTTCGGAAACCCAGGGTTCTTCGATCTATACATCATTCGGTTCCAGAAATCTGATTCGGAATGTACTGAATGCCTATGTGAATACAGATGTGGATGGGATTTTTGCCAGCAGTGATCATCTTGCAGTTGTTATCTGCGAGGAGGCCCGGAAAATGGGAAAACACATTCCGGAGGATCTGCAGGTGATTGGTTTTGATGGGCTGCGGCTTTTGAATTACGGCAGTCCGCTAGTGTCCAGCATTGAACAGCCAGTGGAATTGTTGGCAAGGACTTGTGTTGACATGCTGATGAAGATTCTGAATCATGAGGAAGTTCACAGTATCACGAATCTCCCGGTACGTTTTGTCGAAGGCGGGACAACGAAAAAAATGGAAAGATAGAACATGTCAGCACGGCGAATAGGAAAAGGAGGATGCCAATGAAAAAAGAATTTGTTGTGACCGGTAATTATCTTAAAGTTCCGATGATCCGGGACGGAGAGAAATGTGAGATCCGTTTTCTTGTGGACGGAGAAAAGGTCTGGCAGTTTCGGATTCCGGTAAAGACAGATCAGAAAGGTGAGTTTACCGGCGGTTATGCGGAACTTCCGACAGGGAATCTGAGAGGACGGAAGATGACAGTGGAAACCGATGGAGAGTGGCTGCCCAAAGGAATTCTGCAGTCCGATGAGTTGTCGGTGAAGCGGGGAGAAGTTTATCCGCAGCTGCATTTTGCTCCGGTCAGCGGATGGCTGAACGATCCCAATGGTCTTTGTTATTATAAGGGTGAGTACCATCTGTTTTTTCAACATAATATGTTTGATGTTGAGTGGGACAATATGAGCTGGGGCCATGCGGTCAGCAAGGATCTTCTTCACTGGACGCAGCTGAATGAGGCGCTTCTCCCGGACGGGGAAGGCACTATGTACTCCGGCAGTGCGATCGTAAATTTCCGTGGCGAGGATTTGTGTCCCAAGGATGCGATGGTTTTGTTTTACACCTGTGCGGGAGGGCAGTCTGAATGGAGTGCGGGACGGAAATTTGTCCAGAAAGCCGCTTTCAGTGAAGATGGGCGTGTTTTCCATAAGCTGCCAGGAGTGATTGTGCCGCATATAGAAGAAGAAAACAGAGATCCCAAGGTAGGATGGCTGGAAGAAAAAGGAATCTATTATATGGCTCTGTTTTTAAAAAACCATGAGTTTGCAATCCTTACTTCCTTGAATCTGAGAGAATGGAAGGAAACACAGCGTCTGGAGATCCCCGAAAGCTGGGAGTGCCCGGATTTGCTTTGCTTTTCCTGCGGTGATGGAAAGGAGCGGTGGATATTCTGGACGGCGGATGGATATTATCTTGTGGGAAGTTTTGACGGAGAACATTTTGAGACGGAACAAGGTATTCGCTGTCTGTACGGAAATCAGGTTCCTTATGCAGCGCAGACCTTCTGGGGAACAAAGCGCAGAATTCAGATTCCCTGGCTCAGGATCCGCTGGGAGGATAAACCGTATCAGAGTGTGATGGGAATACCGAGAGAATTGGAATTGAAGGAGCAGGATGGCGAACAGATATTGGCAGCTCATCTGCCCGGTGAACTGTGGCAACAGCAGAAGACTCTGTACCGCGGAGTTCCGGGTAAATGGGCGGAACTGGAGATTCCGAAAGAGAAAAGTATTATTGTGTCGGTGAAAAATCCCGGAAACCAGTCTTTTTCCGTGCAGCTTTGTTGTGTGTACGTGGGCTGGGAGAAAGAAACCGGACAGCTGACCATTGCGGATGAAAGCTTTACGCTTCCATGTGCCGCTGATCTTAATGTGGTACTGGACCGTGATCTGGTAGAAGTAAGCTGTAACGGAGATACGGTATGTTATTATAAAAAGGCGGAGACAGGCACAGAGTCCAAGATTGTTCTGGAAGGAGATGTGACCGTAGAGGCAGGCGTTCTTTGAACTGTTGTCTTATTTTTCGCGATTCTTTTCGTTTGGGCTGAGTATGTTTGAAAATCATTTCGGCCTGTGGTATGCTTGTTTGGAACAGATCCGCTGTATTTGCGCTGCGGAAAAATTGGGTCAGGGAGGTAAATATGGAAGATATTCTGGTGTTAACCGATGAGAACGGTGCAAAAGTAAGATTTGAGACTCTCGACATTGTGGAATATGAGGGAGAGGAGTATGCGGTGCTGTATCCTGTCGATGCAGGTGACGACGAGCCGGTGCATATTCTGAGAATTCATTCCGAGGATATGGACAACGGAGATATTCAGTACGAGGGTCTGGACGATGACAGACTGATACAGAAAGTTTATAAAATTTTCTGCCGCAGAAATCAGATCAGGAAGGAGTAAAAGTTCCGGAGTGACTGTTCTGCCGGGGGCGCGCAGCAGGTATGCGTTCCCGGAAAGAGTACCGCGCCCGCAGCAGTTCAGCCGGCTGTTGCGGGCGCGGTGTTTTTTGCGGTAAGGATCGTCTCATGAGTGAGACATCTGCATCCGGTATTGTTTGGGTGAAGTTCCGTTCAGACGTTTAAAGATTTTGATGAAATAGTTAATGTCTGTATATCCGCAGCTCGAAGCCACCGCATGGATCGGCAGCGCCGTAGAATTCAGGAGCACCAGCGCGTGGCGGATGCGGACATTGTGGATATAATCCGTAATATTGGTTCCGGTTTCTTTCTTGAACAATGTGGACAGATAGGATTTTGTCACATGACACATATTCGCAAAGAAACTCAGTGACAGCGGTTCTGCGTAATGGAAATCAATATAGGTGATACAGCGCTGGGTGATCTGGGAATAGTTTTTCATCGAGTGATTTCTTACCAGCAGACAGTATTTATGGATCATTTCCCCCTCGAGCTGCTCCAGTTCGCCGGCGGTGTGCGCGTCGTTGATCAGAATAGCGATCCTGGTCGAGAGATCGTCGATATAAACCGGATGGACGTTTCCGCGTTCCACGGCTTTCCGGCACAGAGTGTTGAGGATGATCAGGAGGTTTTTGGAGTTCATAATGGTGTTGGGGTTGCGCGGAGCGATCTTGTAATTCTTAAACTGTGCGTACAGCCGTGTGGCAGCGTTATAGTTTCCGGTGGAGATCATATCCAGAAACTGGTTTTCCACTTCATAGCGTTCTTCAATGCTGCTGATCGCCAGCTGCGGATCCTTGTTCAGGCGCCGGAAGGCGGAACTGGAGTCCGCGGTAATGCCGGAAAATTCCCGCGGTTCCTGCAAGTCATACTTCTGGGAAAAAAGGTTCTCCGATATTACCAGCAAGGTGGCCTCGAGAGACTTCAGGCTTGGAGGGACCGGGACGTTTGCATAGAAGGCCGAGAGATCTTTGTACAGCACATCCGGCAGTTTGTTTTTGAACATCACTTTCTGGATTTCCACCAGTGTGAATACTTCTTGCAGGAGCGGCCCGACGATGATATAGGTGTTTTCGGTGGTCGCCTCGGACAGAGGATAACCGTCCTGAGGATCTTTCTTTCCCGGGAGAGGGGGAAGGCACAGGGCGTAGGAGATCAGGCTGAACTCGTCGTTTATTTTCAAAATATGCCCGGGAAGGCAGTTTTTCACAAGATAGTCGCGGAACTCGCGGTAATCATAGTCAGAGAACAGTTTGCCGCGAAGTTCCAGGTCTGTTTTGTACAGATTCGAAAAATCTTTTTCGATGATCGTGCAGGAAATGTTATGTGCCTGGACAATCTGCTGGAATAAACTTAAATTTTCTTTGCGCATGAAAATTCCTTTCTGTAGTTTGAGGGCTCTGGTGTAAATGATATGATTTGACGGACAAGTGGGCATCTTTTTCTGCGTGTCGCATGCCCGACAAATCGGTGTTTTACGCTCCACAAAGTCATAAATTTTCATGCGAGCATGAAATTTATGACCTTTTGTCGCTTGTCTCATGATATTTTTATAAAATATAACAATTTTTTACTGATTATTAGTATAACAAAATTTTATATGATTTTAAAGCAATTTTATGTCTTTTATTTTTGAAATATCTGGGGTAGTCTGTTCATATAGAAAACCGATGTGAAACATTTACACAAGTACTAGGAGGTAACAGACATGGGAACAGCTGCAAAAGATCCGTATGAAGGATTTGGAAAGAAGAGGGATTATCTGATTTGCATCGATTCGGACGGATGCGCGATGGATACGATGGATATCAAGCATTTTCGCTGCTTTGGCCCCTGTATGGTGGAAGAGTGGGGTCTGCAGGATCAGGAAGAGAAGCTTCTCTTCCGCTGGAACCAGATCAATCTGTATTCGATGACGAGAGGCATCAACCGGTTTAAAGCGCTGGCGATGATGCTGAAGGAGATCAACGACAACGGTACGCCGATCGAGGACGTCGATGTCCTGGTGAAATGGGCGGATGAAGCGGATGAACTGTCCAACAGCGCCATCGAGAAGGAAGCGGAGAAGACGGGCAGCATCGTGCTGAAGAAAGCACTGCACTGGTCGGAGAGTGTCAACCAGAGGATCCGTGAACTGCCGGAGGAGGAGAAAAAACCGTTCCCGGGAGCGAAAGATGCGATCGCCTGGGCACATGAGCGCGCGGACATTGCGATCGTCTCCTCCGCAAATCTGGACGCAGTCCTGGAAGAGTGGGAGAAACACGGGATCCTTCCGCACGTTGACATTGTTCTCGCGCAGAATGCAGGTTCCAAGGCAGCCTGCATCGAGAAACTTCTGACTTTCGGATATGACCAGAAGAAGGTCATGATGATCGGAGATGCGCCGGGAGACAGAAAGGCAGCGCAGAAGAATGGGGTATTTTATTATCCGATCCTTGTGACGAAGGAGAAAGAAAGCTGGGAGAGAATGCCGCAGGCGGTGGAAAAGCTGATGGACGGAACGTTCGATGACGCTTACCAGGCTCAGTTGGTTGAGGAGTTCGAGAAAAACCTCGGAGCGTAAAACTGCCGGTTTTCGGCTTGCCGGGTGTATTGCGAAAAAGCGCCGGATCAGGAATGTCGGACAGTTCCTGATCCGGCGCTTTTCAGGCTTCTTCTCCGCTGCTTTCGGAAGTCATCTGGATGGCGTCGTAGCCGGTTTCTCCGGTTCGGATTTTCTGTGCAGAGCGGATCTCATAGCTGAAGATCTTTCCGTCGCCGACTTCCCCGGTGTAGGCTGATTTACAGATCGTATCGATGACCTTCTGTTCCCATTCTTCCGAGGAGACAACGATCTCAAACTTGATCTTCGGCTGCATCTGAACTTCCACGTCCAGTCCGCGGACGACTTCACGGAAGCCTCTCTGGATCCCGTACCCCATGACCTGGGAGACGGTAATGCCGTTGACTTCGATGTGTGCCAGGGCTTCTTTCACTTCTTCAAATTTTTCTTCTCTGATAATTGCTTCTATTTTAATTAACATAGTTCTCCGTTACCTTCCTTCTTGTCATTGTATGCGTTACTGATCCAGACCGTTGAAGCTCGGATACGCGCTCTCTCCGTGCTGGGAGAGATCCAGACCGATCTGTTCTTCCTTCTGATCTACCCGCAGAGGAGTGAAGATCCGGATGATAGCCACGCAGATCAGTGTGTCGATGACTGCGAAAAGAATGGTGATGACGATTCCTGCCAGCTGTGCTCCGAACAGACGGGCGTCACCAAAGAAGAGTCCGTTCCAGCGTGCAGTGTCGTTGATAGAGCTCTGAGCAAACAGGCCTGTGGCGATGCCGCCCCAGATTCCGCCGATGCCGTGGCATCCGAAAGCGTCCAGCGCATCGTCAATCTTCAGTTTCTTTTTGACGATGGCAACCCCGCAGTAACATATAGGGCTTACCAGGAAACCGATGATAAAGGAAGCCCAGATCGGAACGAATCCGGCGCCCGGTGTGATTGCCACCAGGCCGACGACAAGACCGGTGGAAGCGCCCACCAGCGTCGGGCGACCGTTTTTGATCACATCGATCAGCATCCAGGAGAGCAGCGCGGAGGCTGCGGAGATACCGGAGGTCATAAACGCGTGCGCGGCGAGACCGTCAGCCGCCAGCGCGCTTCCGGCGTTAAAGCCGAACCATCCGAACCAGAGCATGGACGCGCCGAGAACGACGAAAGGTATGTTGTGGATCCGATAGGTTGTGTGCTCATAGCCGCGGCGTTTTCCGAGGAGAATGGCCAGGACAAGAGCGCTGACGCCGGAGCTGATATGGACGACGTTTCCGCCGGCGAAATCTACAGAGCCGATGCCGGCCAGGAATCCGCCCTCTCCCCATACCATATGTGCCAGGGGATAATAAACGATCAGTGACCACAGTGCTGTAAACAGAAACAGAGCCTTGAATTTCATACGGCCCACCAGAGAGCCTGTGATCAGAGCCGGAGTGATCATCGCAAACATCATCTGGAATGCACAGAAGACCAGATGGGGGATGTTATCCGCATAAGGGCCTGCGTCCATACCGACGCCGTTCAGGCCGAACCAGCGGAAATCACCGATGATCCCCAGATGGTTGCCGCCGAAGGCCAGCGAGTAGCCGAACAGAGCCCACATGACAACGGAAAGCCCCATGATCGATACGCAGGCCATCATGGTGTTGCAGACGTTTTTTCTGCGCACAAGGCCGCCGTAGAAAAATGCCAGTCCCGGTGTCATAAAAAATACAAACGCTGCCGAGAGCAGCACAAAAGCAGTATCACCTGTATTCATAATTTTTCCTCCTCATACAAACACCTGTTTTGGCAGATCCGGAAGGGCCCTTTCTGAACCTGCGCCGGGAGATCCGGAAGATATCCCGGAAAACAAAAAAAGGCGCTGAATCCGCCGAAGCGATTCAACACCTTTGTTATGGTTCTGGAGTATAGCACAGTTTTCTGAAAAAAGCAAGAGGGAAATTTGCAGGCGGAATATGATATACTAGTACACCGTTCGAAAATTAACTGGACTTTTTAATCGGCAATGTATCAACAATAACCTCTTCAGATACATCTATGTCATCAAGATTATATTTCCAGTGAAATATTACCGGTTCCTCATTGACCTCATCAA
>DXEK01000085.1 GCA_019115005.1 Candidatus Fusicatenibacter merdavium
TATAATAAGCTAAATCACTTTATTTGATATCATTCAAAAGTTTCACCAAAATTTTTTTGGTGTCAGACCTGTTTCGTTCTAAAGAAAGGAAGATGCCGATGGAACTGAAAAATATCCATACTTTCATCAAAGTCGCTGAATTCGAAAATTTCACAAAAGCTTCCAACGAACTGGGGTATGCGCAGTCCACCGTTACCATGCAGATCCAGCAGTTGGAAAACGAACTGCAGGCAAACCTGTTCGAGCGCAACGGAAAACGGATCCGGCTTTCATCGGCAGGACAGGAATTTTTAAAGTATGCATATCAGATTTCCAAATACGAATCGATGGCGCTAGACCATTTTCACCGGACCGAAGAGCCGGAAGGGCATCTGAACATCGGGATCATGGAAACCGTCGCGTCCTCGGAGTACAGAAATCTGTTTTTTACCTTTATGGAAAAGTACCCGAAGATCACACTTCATATAGAAGTTGCGACCACATTGAAGGCCATGGAAGACCTCGACAAAGGGGTATTCGATCTGATTTTTCTCTTGGACAAGCCGATCGCGCGTGCTGACTGGAAAACAGCACGCACATTTCCGGCAGATATTTCTTTCTTCTGTTCCTCCGCCCATCCTCTGGCAGGGCAGAAAGACGTCCCTCTCGAACGGCTCCTTCAGGAACATTTTGTGCTCACCGAGAAAGGCTGCAATTACCGCCAGGTCTTCGAAAACGATTTGGCGGCGGCCAGGCAGAACCTTGAATGTACCATGGAGATCGGCCACGCCAGCTTTATCATCAATGCCGTGGCGCGGCAGCTGGGGATCGGACTTTTACCCCTGTTCACACTAAAAGAGGCACTGCAGCGTCAAGAAATCTCACTGATCGAAGTAAAGGATTACCAGATCCGTCTTGCGATTCAGGTGATCTATAACACACAGCGAAGAGTTTCCCTTCCTCTGCAGGTATTTCTCAATGAGCTGGAGCATTTTTATCCGTTGGAGTAAATTTCCGCTCAACGGTTTTTCTCGTAAATAATCTGAAGGCCCTTCAGCAGCAGATTATCATCCAGTATAATTTTTCTTCTGCAGTACGGTATAATCACTTTTGCCAGACCGCCTGTGGCCACAGCAGTACACGGCTCTCCCAGCTCCTCCTCGATCCGGGAGATCACCCCGTCGATGCAGGATGCATTTCCATGGATCACTCCGCTCTTCATACAGTCGATCGTATTGGTCCCGATGATCTTCTTCGGTGCCTCCAGACTGATCTGGGAAAGCTGCGCCGCGTTGGAAACCAGCGCGTCCAGGGAAGTTCTGACTCCCGGCAGGATCATTCCTCCGATATAGTCTCCTTTGCCGTTGACCACGCAAACGGTCGTGGCCGTCCCCATATCCACGATCACCAGCGGCAGTGAATATTCTTTCATTGCAGCTACCGCGTCCACGACAAGGTCGCTCCCTACGCTTCCCGGATTGTCCATGATAATATTCAGTCCTGTCTTCAGTCCCGGACCCACGACCTTGACCGGAACTTTGATCACTTTTTCCGCCGCCTTGCGGAACACTTCCGTGATCTGTGGAACAACGGAGGACAGGATTCCGCCCTCCAGTTCTCCTTCCTTTACGTCATAAATCTCCAGGACATTTTTCAGATGGATCGCGTACTCCAACTCCGTCTTTCCTTTATCGGTGGAAAGGCGCTCGATAAAGCGAATCTTTTTTCCTTCAATACACCCCAGCACTATGTTAGTATTTCCAATGTCAATGGCAAGTATCATATCAGACTCCTATATTTGCACGAACTTTTTCATTCAGCAGAACCTTTCCCAGCAGCGTCAGCAGAATTCCCGCGACAATGGCCTCCGGCACTCCGTTAATCCCGATGACGGACAGGATAAACAGGTACGCCGCGTCCGCCGCCTTCCCGTTCGCCGCTGCATACTGTTTTCCGAAAAACAGATAGATCAGATTCATGACCAGCAGCGTATTTGTCAGCGCGCCCGACACACCTGCTGCCGCCAGAGGAACCGCCGCATTCGGCCGGAATTTTTTATTCAGTTTTCGAAACAGATGATAAACATAATATGGAACCACACCGGTCAGAATCCTCGGAACCAGACAGATCAGCAGGCTGGGCCAGCCGCCGTCAAACTCTCCCAGAGAATAAAAAGGGCTGAAGACAAACGATGTGGCCGTCGGATTTACCGTGTTATTGATCAGGCTGGTCAGTCCGAAGACAAGGCCGAGAAACGCCCCGTTGGACGGTCCAAGCAGCAGAGAGCCCAGGATCACCGGTATATGAATGATCGTCGCCCTTGTAAATCCCAGCGGAATATAGCCCAGAAACGGTGTGAACGCCATCAGAACGATGAGCGCGGAAAAGAGTGCAAGCATCGCAAGACGCTTTGTGGAATTGCGCATGTTTCCTGCAGGTTTTACTGTGTTCGATTTTGTTGTCATAACGTCCTCCTTGTTACAGTTCCTTTTCCGGATACTGTACAATTTTCGATTTTCGGGTTACCTGTCCGGGAATGATGTCCGGATGTCTCCGGTACATATTTCCCTGTTTAAAACATTTGATACGGCGCAATAAAGCTTTTTCTGTCTTTCGGCTGACTCCTCAGCGTCAGTCCGCATTACACATTTTCCTGATCTCGTCAAGAATCTTTCCGGCCACGTCTTCCTTGCTCATTTTCGGAAGCTCCTCCACGGCATCTTTCGTCAGGATCGTTACCACGTTGGTATCTGTGCCGAAGCCTGCCCCCTCGGTTTTCAGATTATTCGCCACAATCATATCCAGATGTTTTTTCTCCAGTTTTTTTCTGGAGTTTTCCAGCATATGCTCTGTCTCCATCGAAAATCCGCACAGGAACTGATCCGCCGGTTTGTGATCTCCCAGATACTGCAGAATATCATCCGTGCGCTCCAGCGAAATGGAAAGTTCTCCGTCTGTTTTCTTGACCTTTTCCCGGCTGACATTTGCCGGCCGGTAATCGGCAACCGCAGCAGCCTTGATCACGATCTCCTGATCCGGAGCCAGTTCCCGGACTGTCTCAAACATTTCCCTGGCTGTCGTCACATCGACTCTGCGGACAGCGAGCGGCGTGGACAGCTGTACCGGGCCGGAGACGAGCGTCACGTCGGCTCCCCGCATAGCCGCAATCTTTGCCAGCGCGTATCCCATCTTTCCGGTGGAATGGTTGGTCAGATAACGCACCGGGTCAATGGCCTCCCGGGTCGGGCCGGCGGTGATCAGTATTTTTCTGCCCGTCAGATCCTTCTCCAGCGCGATCTCATAGAGAATATGCTCCAGCAGCACGGACGGTTCCGGCATTTTCCCTGCACCTGTATCTCCACAGGCAAGATATCCGACTGCCGGAGAGATCATCCGGAATCCATGATTTTCCAGCTTTCTCATATTTTCCTGAACGATGGAATTTTCAAACATTCTCGTGTTCATCGCAGGAGCCACCAGCTTGGGGCAGGTACAAGCCAGGACTGTCGTTGTCAGCATATCGTCGGCGATCCCGTTGGCCATCTTCCCGATCACGTTGGCGCTTGCCGGCGCAATCATCACCAGATCCGCCTGTTTTGCCAGCGAAATATGCTCTACCTGAAACTCGAAGTTCCGGTCAAACGTATCTACCAGACACTTTCGTCCTGTCAGCGTCTCAAAAGTGATCGGATTGATGAAATTCACGGCGTTCCGGGTCATGATCACATGAACTGCCGCTCCCTGCTTTACCAGCATACTGGCGAGGGACGCTGCCTTATACGCCGCTATACTTCCTGTCACTCCAAGAATCACTGTTTTTCCTTTTAACATGGCTGATACCCTACCTTTCCTGTCGTATCTGTCCGGCGGTCCGCTTCCTGCATTTCTTCGCCGTATCCGCATTTATTATACACGGGACCATGCTGCAAGACAAGGATGTTTCTCAAAAAATACCTTACCGCTATGACCATAAACAATCCGGCCAGCCAAACGGTTATCTCATAAGTTACAGTTCAGCCAGCTAAACTGTAACCGGCATCCAGCCATTGAGAATCGCTTCGCGATGGGCTGGATGCCCCCACAGGCACTATGTTTTCGTACGGTCTGCGCAATGAATGCGCAGACCTGGCTGAACTGTAACTCTCATAACAGGTTTTAACAAAAAAGCCTTGACCTGGAGTGAACTTCAGGGAGTATAACATAATTAAGTGATTCTATATCATGATTCGCTTTGAATATTCTCAGAACAGAGTCGAAAAAGTGGCAAGGAGGTTTTGAAATGAAGGCAAAGGTTTATTTTTCCAAAGAGATCACACCGGAAAAGGTCGTTGAAATGTACCGTGCTCTGGGCGTACAACTGCCCGGAAAAGTAGCAGTGAAAGTTCATTCCGGAGAGAAGGGAAATCAGAATTTCCTGCGTCCGGAATTCTGGCGTCCGATGGTGGAGGAAGTCCATGGCACGATCGTCGAGTGCAACACTGCCTATGGAGACGCCTCGACAGGTGTCGCGACCATACGGAATCCCACATGAAACTTATGGAAGAGCACGGCTGGACGAAATATTTTGATGTGGATCTGATGGATGCCGAAGGACCGGATGTGGTCTGGCCGATTCCAAACGGAAAAGTCCTGAAGGAAAATCATCTGGGCAAAAACATTGTCAACTATGATTCCATGCTGGTCCTGGCCCACTTCAAAGGTCATCCCATGGGCGGATACGGCGGAGCGCTGAAACAGCTTTCCATCGGATGTGCATCCAGCAAAGGCAAAGCGCTGATCCATTCCGCAGGAAAAACGGATGACCGTTTCGAAACATGGCAGCAGCACGCCAGCAACGTCGCTTTTCCTGAAGCAATGGCAGACGCTGCCTGCAGTGTAGCGGAACACTTCAAAGGAAACATTGCATATATCAACGTGATGAAGAACCTTTCCGTTGACTGTGACTGTTGTGCAGTCGCAGAGGATCCCTGCATGAAAGACATTGGAATCCTGGCTTCCCTGGATCCCGTCGCGATCGACCAGGCATGTATCGACCTTGTAGTCAATTCCGACGATCCGGGCAAGGAACATTTTATGGAACGGGTAAACAGCCGCAACGGTATCCATACCATCGAGGCTGCAGCGGATCTGGGCTTCGGCTCCCGCGAATACGAACTGATCGAGCTTTAAAAAGATCCCGTGAGGTCCGGCCTTTTCACAGACCGGATCTCGCGGGATTTTCTGTCGGAAATTCTCATCCTTTATAATCTACCGGAAGCTTTTCCCAGCGGTTTTTAAAATAGTAAGCCGCAGTTTTCGGCTGTCTCTGACGGGTAAAGATTCCCTTCTTATTTCCATTGACACGCATGATGCCTTCCACCGTCTGGAAATCTGCAAAGTTCCAGACCTGCTCTCCCTTGATGCAGTCGTAGGAATCGAAAACTCTCTCGTAGATTTTCAAGTATTCCAGTTCATACTCCGCACTCCACTGTACACTCAGCAGTTTATATTCGCCCTGCAGATTGTCGCAGCCGTATTCAGTAAATACAAACGGGCAGTCGACCCCCTTCGCCAGCCATGCATCCAGTTCCGCGCGAAACGCTTCCTCCGCATCCTGCATCTCGTAGCCGCCCAGCAGATACCAACCATAGTAACGGTTAAAGCACAGGAAATCGCTGAACTGATAACAGGTACACTTCTCCGGGGAGGAATTCAATTCCATCGCGAAGGTTCTCGGCCGCTTCTGCACGTCCAGTTCTCTCGCTTTCGCAAATATATCAGCAAAGTAAGGAACCGCGCTCTCGCTCATGGTATCCGGCTCATTGAACAAGCTCCATGCAATGACACAGGCATGATTCTTGTCCCTCCGGATCAGATCTTCCAGCATCGCCAGATGATTCTTCTTCAGTTCCGGCACCGTCTCTCTCTCAAAGAAATTGGTAGACTTTCCGCTGACCGCGTCCACAAAATTCACAAGAATTCCAGTGATGAGGCAAAAGAGATCGCACGTCTCCAACGGGAGCTGAGGGATACAAAGGATGCCCTTGAGATCCTAAAAAAAGCCATCAGTATCCTGGGAAAATGACAGAGGCTATTTATACTGCCACAGCAGAGTATATTGTGGAAATGGAACAACGGCCGGTGAAGCACCGTGTCTCTGTCAGCGGGGTACTGAAACGTCTTGGTGTTTCACGATCCGGCTATCACGCATGGAAAAAAAGATGTCCTTCTGCTGCTGAAAAACACCGCGGGGAGGTTAAGGAAAAAATTTTGAAAATCTATGAGGATTCCCACCAAAACTATGGTGCTCCTAAGATCACCAGGGAATTGTGGAAAGGCGGCGAAAAAATTGCAGTAAAAACAGTTGCGAATTATATGAGGCAGATGGGGATCAAAGCCCAATGGATAAAGACTTATACGCAAACTACGATAGATTCTGATTTCAGCAAGGAATTGCACAATATTCTGAATGAGCAGTTCAATCCGGAACAGCCGGATGCAGTATGGGTATCGGATATCACATATATTTGGACATTTGACGGCTTTGTATACTTAACCAGTATTA
>DXEK01000086.1 GCA_019115005.1 Candidatus Fusicatenibacter merdavium
ATTGAGAAAAGACATGGTTGCGGCGATGAAAGCAAAAGACAAGCCGAGAAAAGAGGCGATCTCATCCCTCGTATCCGCAGTGAAAAAAGCAGCGATCGATGCGGGATGCCGTGACGATATCCCGGCCTCCATGGTAGATCAGGTGATCCTGAAAGAACTGAAAACAGCAAAAGAGCAGCTTGATACCTGCCCGGAGAGCCGTCAGGATCTGAAAGAGGAATATCAGTTCCGCTATGATGTGATCAACGAATATGCTCCAAAGCAGATGAATGAAGAGGAAGTCAAAGCTTATATCACGGAAAAATTCCCGGAACAGCTTGCGACAAAGAATAAAGGAATGATCATGAAAGCCGTTATGGCGGACATGAAAGGCAAAGCAGACGGAAAGCTGATCAACCAGGTTGTGGCCGATCTCTGCAAATAATCGTGACTGTTCAGCCGGGGCTGCGCATTTTTCTGCGCAAGACCGTATGAAAACGCAAGATCGGCGGGCATCTGCCCAACGTGAAGCGGTTTTCATGGCTGAACTGCCACAAGCATCAGGAAACACAGGAGGGTGTCTGAAAGTCTTTTCTGCTGGTGCGCCGGAAATACGAAGTCAGGAAGTGTTTCCGGAGCACCGGCAGAAAACTTTTTCTGATACCCTTATAAATTTTACAGATCTTTTTAACTGGCTGAACAGAGAGGAGAATCGAATGGTTCAGAGTTGCATTTTTGATTTATACGGTACTTTGGTGGATATCCATACGGACGAGGGGCGTCCGGAAGTATGGGAGAAACTTGCGCTGTTTTTCCGTTATTACGGAGCGGATTACACTGCGGAAGGACTGAGGGAGGCTTATCATCGTCAGGTCCGGGAACTGACGGAACAGCTGAGAGAAGACGGAGCCGAAAGAGTGCTATCGGATGCTCCGGAATATGAAAGCAGTCCCGAGATTCAGATGGAGGAGGTGTTTGTCCGCCTTTACCGGGAATGGGGCGTGGAGGCGGACCGGGAGCTGGCGGTACATACCGGACAGTTTTTCCGGAGTCTCTCGACGGATTATCTGCGCCTGTACGATGGTGTGGAGACGATGCTGTCCCATCTGAGGCAGGCCGGAAAAAAGATTTATCTGCTTTCCAATGCACAGAGTATTTTTACGGCGCATGAGATCAGGGCGCTTCATCTGGACCGCTGGTTTGACGGGATGTTTCTGTCGTCGGATCACGGCTGCAAAAAGCCGGATCTTCGATTTTATGAAAAGCTTTTAAACACCTATGGGATCGACCGGGACACTGCGGTGATGATCGGAAACGATGGAACATGTGATATCCTTGGCGCGAGACGGGCAGGCCTTCGGGCGATTTATCTTCACACGAATCTGTCTCCGGATGAGACGGTGACGGAGGCGGACGTATTGATCGAGGGAGCGGACATGAAACGTCTGGAACAGGTTCTGCTGGAGGATGGAAGAATGGCAGAAAAGAAATCATAAGGGAGTTTTCCGGAATGAATATACTGAACATCGAACATATAAGTAAAGTTTACGGAGAAAAGACAATCTTTGACGACGCCTCTTTCGGCATTCATGAAGGGGAAAAGATCGGCGTCATCGGCATTAACGGAACCGGAAAGACAACGCTTTTGCGGATGGCGGCGGGGCTGGAAGAACCGGATGAGGGACAGATCGTGCGGCAAAACGGCCTGAGGATCGCCTATCTTCCGCAGAATCCCGCCTTTCCTGAGGGAGCGACGATCCAGTCTTACATCGACGACGGAGCGACGGAAAATGTCTGGATGGTCCAGAGCAACCTGACCCGGCTCGGGATCATGGAATACGATACACAGATTGATCATCTGTCCGGCGGACAGAAAAAGAAGGTGGCGCTGGCGAAAATCCTGGAAACCCCGGCGGATCTTATTCTTCTGGACGAGCCGACCAACCATCTGGACAACGATATGATCACATGGCTGGAGGAGTATCTGAGAGGATTCCGCGGCGTTGTGCTTATGGTCACTCATGACCGGTATTTTCTCGACCGGGTCACCAACAAGATTCTGGAGATCAGCCATGGAAAGATGTATGGATATGAGGCCAACTACTCAAAATTCCTGGAACTGCAAGCGGAACGGGAAGAGATGGAACTGGCCTCCGAGCGGAAACGCCAGAGCGTTCTGCGCATGGAATTGGAATGGGCGAAGCGTGGATGCAGGGCGAGAACCACAAAACAGCGAGCAAGGTTGGATCGACTGGAAGCGCTGAAAAACGGGCAGGCGCCGGTGCAGGATCAGAGTGTGGAATTGGACTCCGTAGAGACCCGTATGGGGAGAAAGACCATAGAACTTCACCACATCAGCAAAAGCTACGGAGAAAAGAAGCTGGTCGAGGATTTCGATTACATTTTCCTGAAAAACCAGAAAGTCGGATTCATCGGGCCAAACGGCTGTGGAAAGTCGACGCTGCTGAAGATGATCGCGGGGCTTGTGGAGCCGGACAGCGGCAGCGTTGAGATCGGAGAGACGGTCCGGATCGCCTATTTTGCCCAGGAACTTCCGGAGCTGGATACGCGGCAGAGGGTCATCGATTACGTAAAGGACATCGGGGAATACGTTCAGACCAGGGATGGGAGGATCACAGCGTCCCAGATGCTGGAACGGTTTCTGTTCACCCCGGATATGCAGTACGCGCCGATTGAGAAGCTCTCCGGAGGGGAGAAAAAGCGGCTGTATCTTCTGGGAATCCTTCAGTCCAACCCGAACTGTCTGATCCTGGACGAGAGCAACAATGATCTGGATATCCCGACGCTGACGATCCTGGAAGATTATCTGAACGCGTTTTCCGGAATCGTGATCACCGTATCCCATGACCGCTATTTTCTGGACAACGTTGTGGACCGAATTTTTGCGTTTCACGGAGACGGAACCCTCACTCAGTATGAGGGCGGGTATACCGATTATTTGGAAATAAAGCGCCGGATGGAGAGCGGACTTTCCGATGGGGCCGCAGGCGCGGCAGGCCGCCAGAGCGCAGGCGCCGGAAAAAATGGCGGGGGAAAGAACCTTGCGCAGGGACAGAATGGAAAGAACAGTGCGGGCGGAAAGGGAGAGAAGAACGGCCGGAAAGACTGGAAACAGAACCGTCCCGTCAAACTGAAATTTACCTTCAAGGAACAGAGAGAGTTTGAGACGATCGACGATGAGATCGCATCGCTGGAGCAGAAACTGGAAGACCTGGACAATGAAATGATGGCGAACGCGACAAATTCTTTAAAGCTTTCCGAACTGACGGCGGAAAAAGAGGAGACAGAGCGGAAGCTGGATGAGAAAATGGAGCGCTGGGTCTATCTCAATGATCTGGCGGAAAAGATCGAAGCCCAGAAAAACGCGTAACAGAGACGATAGAACGCCTGTGGCGGTGTAACAGTTCAGCAGGGAAATTCCGGCCGCGGCAGGCTGTCGAGACAGGTCCGGTCAAGGATCCGGATACACCCGTAAATATTTAACCGTAAACGGATGAAACGGTTGAAAAACTGTGAAAGATTTTTTATAATAGAAGTGTTCCGGTATATCACAGAATTAAAGTCATCGTTTTTCGGCAGGAGCGGCTGCCGGACGATAAAAGAAAGGAGACTGCATGAATTCCGAGACATTAAACAAAAGAAAAAGAGAACTTGGACTTACAACGGAACAGTTGTCACAGCTGTCCGGCGTACCGGTGGGAACGATCAACAAAATCCTGAACGGAGAGACGCGTTCTCCGCGTTACTACACACTTCAGGCGCTGGGAAAGGTTCTGTTCGGAGAAGAAGGCGCACCGTCAGAAAAAGATCAATTTCTGTCTGCAGATGCGGATCTTTCCTGTGAAGTGCGGGAAAGCGCGGCGCCGTATCTCACGAAACGGCAGGGAGAATACACAGTGGAAGACTACCGCCGTCTGCCGGAAGATCTTCGGGCGGAGTTGATCGACGGAACGCTGATTTTTTCGGAAGCCCCCACATTTACTCATCAGGAACTTGTCACAGAGCTTCTGTTTGAACTGCAGATGTTTATCCGTACAAACCAGGGTTCCTGCCGTGTTCTCCCGGCGCCTCTGGATGTGCAGCTGGACTGCGATGACCGGACAGTCGTGCAGCCGGATATCGCTCTGATCGGTCAGGAAAAGAAAATCACACAGAGAGGGATCTGCGGCGCGCCGGACTTCTGCATTGAGATCGTCTCGGATGCCAGCCGGAAACGTGATTACGGGATCAAAATGCAGAAATACATGAACGCCGGGGTCAGGGAGTACTGGATCGTAGATCCCAGCCGCCGGAAAATCGTATGTTACTGGTTCGAAGGCGAAGACGCGCCCGAAATTATGATGTACACATTCGACGACCAGATACCCGTCCGAATTTACAGCGGACGTCTGGAGATCGACTTCCGTCAGATCCGGAGACGTTTGTGGAAGGAAGAAAGTACCTGAATCAGGGCGTTCTCTGCCTGCCGTCAATTTTCGTCAGAAAAATAACAAAGTTTATGTATTTTTAACAATACATCTCGTTAATTTCTTCAACAATCGTGGACATTGTCCAAAAAGAGTGCTATAATTTAGATATGTATGGGATTTCTAATAAGGAGGATATAAAGAAATGGCAAGAAAAATGAAAACCATGGATGGTAATCATGCTGCCGCTCATGCATCCTATGCATATTCTGACGTAGCAGCGATTTACCCAATCACCCCATCTTCTGTCATGGCGGAAGCGACAGACGAATGGGCAACCCAGGGAAGAAAGAACATCTTCGGACAGGAAGTTCAGGTAACTGAGATGCAGTCCGAGGCAGGTGCAGCAGGTGCTGTTCACGGCTCTCTGGCAGCTGGCGCCCTGACCACTACCTACACCGCTTCCCAGGGTCTTCTGCTGATGATCCCGAACCTGTACAAGATCGCAGGCGAGCAGCTTCCGGGTGTATTTAACGTATCTGCCCGTGCGCTTGCAAGTCATGCACTGTCCATCTTTGGTGATCACTCTGATGTTTATGCCTGTCGTCAGACCGGCGCAGCGATGCTGTGCGAGTCCAGCGTACAGGAGGTTATGGATCTGACCCCGGTTGCACACTGTGCAGCGATCAAGGGCAAAGTTCCGTTCATCAACTTCTTCGATGGATTCCGTACCTCCCATGAGATTCAGAAGATCGAGACATGGGATTACGAAGATCTGAAAGACCTGGTAGATATGGATGCGGTAGACGCGTTCCGTAAACATGCGCTGAACCCGAATCATCCGTGCCAGAGAGGTTCCGCTCAGAACCCGGATATCTTCTTCCAGGCAAGAGAAGCATGTAACCCGTACTATGACGCCCTTCCGGCGATCGTACAGGAGTACATGGACAAAGTAAATGCAAAAATCGGAACAGATTACAAACTGTTCAATTACTATGGAGCAGAGGACGCAGAGCATATCATCATCGCTATGGGTTCTGTCTGCGATACCATCGAGGAAACCATCGACTATCTGATGGCTGCAGGCCAGAAGGTCGGCGTTGTGAAAGTACGTCTGTACCGTCCGTTCTGCGCACAGGCTCTGATCGATGCGATCCCGGATACTGTAAAACAGATCTCCGTTCTGGACAGAACAAAAGAGCCGGGCGCTCTCGGCGAGCCTCTGTACCTGGACGTTGTAGCAGCTCTGAAGGGCAGCAAGTTTGACGCAGTGAAGATCTTCACCGGACGTTACGGCCTTGGTTCCAAGGATACCACACCGGCACAGATCGTTGCAGTATACAATAACACCGAGAAACAGAAATTCACGATCGGTATCGTGGATGACGTTACCAACCTGTCTCTGGAAGTCGGCGCTCCGATCGTTACGACTCCGGAAGGAACCATCAACTGCAAGTTCTGGGGACTTGGCGCAGACGGTACTGTCGGCGCGAACAAGAACTCCATCAAGATCATCGGCGACAACACAGATATGTACGCACAGGCTTACTTCGATTATGACTCCAAGAAGTCCGGCGGTGTTACCATGTCTCACCTGAGATTCGGTAAGAAACCGATCAAGTCCACATATCTGATCCATAAAGC
>DXEK01000087.1 GCA_019115005.1 Candidatus Fusicatenibacter merdavium
CGTGTATCAAATTCAAGACCGGCAAGTGCGGGATCTGTTCCAAAGTTTGCGCGGCTGGAGCTATCGATTACACCCAGAAGGATGAGATCATCACCAGAGAGTACGGCGCGATTGTCGTAGCCACCGGTTTCGATACCATCAACCTGGATAAATTCGACGAATATTACTACAATCAGAGCAAGGACGTCATCACCGCGCTGGAGCTGGAGCGTCTGATGAACGCCGCGGGCCCGACCGGCGGCAACGTGGTGCGTCTGTCCAACGGGGAACATCCGAAGAATATCGTGTTCATTCAGTGTGTCGGTTCCCGTGACGTGACCTGCCGCGGGAAGAGTTACTGTTCGAAGATCTGCTGTATGTACACAGCAAAACAGGCGATGCTTCTGAAGGATCATTATCCGGATGTGGATGTGCATGTGTTCTACATAGATGTGCGTACGCCGGGTAAGAACTTCGACGAGTTCTACCGCCGCGCAGTGGAAGAGTATAATGTGGATTACATCAAAGGCCAGGTAGGAAAGGTTTCCGAGGCGGAGAACGGCCGTCTTCTGGTACAGGGCGTCGATCTTCTCGACAACCGCCAGATCAGGATGGAGGCCGATCTCGTTGTCCTTGCGACTGCGATCGAGCCGAACAAGGATGTGCGCAAGATCGCTACCATGCTGACCGCGAGCATCGACAACAACAATTTCCTGACTGAGGCACATCCGAAGCTTCGTCCGGTGGAATCCCCGACTGCGGGAATCTTCCTGTCCGGCGTCTGCCAGGGACCGAAGGATATTCCGGAAACGGTTGCCCAGGCCGGAGCGGCGGCGATCAAGGTTGTCGGCCTTCTGGCAAAGGATAAATTGGTGACCAATCCGTGTACTGCACAGTCCAATCCTCTGTTCTGTAACGGCTGCTCCGCCTGCGAGAAGGTATGCCCGTACGGTGCAATCTCCTATGAGGAGCAGCAGGTGATGGACGGAGGTGTTCGTGAGAACCGCCGTGTAGCGGTGGTCAACAGCGCGCTGTGCCAGGGATGTGGTGCTTGTACCGTGGCCTGCCCGTCCGGAGCGATGGACCTGAAAGGATTCTCCAACCGACAAATTCTCGCGGAGGTAGATGCAATATGTCGATAGAAGCAAAGAATGAAAACAAAGAATTCAAGCCATTGATCGTGGCTTTCTGCTGTAACTGGTGCTCCTATGCAGGCGCGGATCTGGCAGGTTCCAGCCGTCTGACCTATCCGGCGGACGTGAAGATCATCCGTGTGCCGTGTTCCTGCCGTGTCAATCCGCTGTTCATCCTTCGTGCGTTCCAGAGAGGCGCCGACGGCGTGATCATGTGCGGCTGCCATCCAGGAGACTGCCATTATTCCACAGGAAATTATTATGCGAGACGCCGTATGACGCTGTTGTTCTCCATGCTGGATTATCTGGGCGTGGAAAACGGACGTACCCGTGTGGAATGGGTTTCTGCCGCGGAGGGCGTGAAGTTCTCCCAGACGATGAATGAATTTGTGGAGAAGATCCACAGCCTCGGAGAAAATGTCAGATTGGAGGATTTACGATGCAAGAAGAATTGATCAGACGTGCCAAAGAACTGCTCAGCGACGGCACCGTAGTCCGCGTGATGGGGTGGAGAAAAGGCGATATGTCCTTCAATCCGGAACCCGCGCTGTTCGAGAGTGAGGACAGCCTTTCTGAGTTTGTCTATGACGGATTTTGCGGAGCGAATCTGAGTAAATATATGATCAAGCTGAGCAAGCTGGAAGGAAAGACACTGGTATTCTTGAAACCCTGCGATACCTACAGCTTCAATCAGCTTGTGAAGGAGCACCGGGTAGACCGGGAAAAAGCATATATCATCGGCGTCGGCTGCGATGGAAGCCTTGACGTGGACGCGATGAAGGAAAAGGGAGCGAAGGGAATCCGGGAGATCGCCGAGGACGGCGATACCGTAAAGGTAAGCGCGATCTACGGCGATAAAGAATTTGCCCGCGAGGATGTGATCCTGGAGCGCTGTCGTGCCTGCAAAGGCGGAAAGCACATGGTGTACGACGAGCTGGCGTCCAATGCGGACGAGGAAAAGCCGGCGAGAGACGGACGGTTTTCCATGGTGGAAAAGATCGAGGCGATGGATCCAAAGGAGCGTTTCGCTTTCTGGCAGAACGAGCTGTCCCGCTGTATCCGGTGCAACGCCTGCCGGAATGTCTGTCCTGCCTGCAGTTGTATCAAATGTGTCTTCGACAATGACCGCTACGATACGGCGCAGAAGGCAAACTTTGACACCTTCGAGGAGCAGATGTTCCATATTATCCGCGCGTTCCATGTGGCCGGACGGTGTACCGACTGCGGTGAGTGTTCCCGCGTGTGCCCGGAGCATATCCCGCTGCACCTTCTGAACCGGAAATTTATTAAGGATATCAATGAATTCTACGGCGACTATCAGGCCGGCGAAGACACGGACAGCCGTGCGCCGCTGACCAACTTCACCACAGAAGATGTAGAGCCTTCGATTGTTCAGGAAAGGGGTTAAGGGATGTATAAGATAAAAAAAGAACAGCTTTCCGCTCTTTTGGAGACCGTAGGAAGAAATATGGATCTGTACCTGCCGGTGAACAACAACGGAAAGACGAATTTTGGCATCTGGACCGAAGATGCCAGGGTCGATCTGGAGACCTTAAAAACCGTGAAATCCCCAAAGGACGCGTTCTTCCCGCAGAGTGAAGTTCTGTATTCCTGCTATAAGGATGCGAAGAAGACCGAGATCACTCCGCAGGAACTGGTCAGCCGGGATTTTGTGATCTTCGGCGTCCGCCCCTGTGACGTGCGCGCGTTTGAAGTCCTTGACCGGGTATTCCTGGCAGAGCCGGCGGATACCTACTATGCGGCGAGAAGAGAACACGGCATCGTCGTATCTCTGGCGTGCCATGAGCCGGAGGAGTCCTGCTTCTGTAAAGTGTTCGGCATCGACGCGGCGGCTCCGGAAGGGGACGTTGCCATGTGGGCGGTGAACGACACATACTGTATGGAAGCCAGAACCGAAAAAGGAGAGAAATTCCTGGAACTGGTGAAAGAATATCTGGAGCCGGCCGGGGATGAGGAAAGCGCCGCTGTGACTGCGGAGCAGGAAGCGATCCGGGAGATCATTGAGAAACTTCCTTACAGCCATCTGTCTCTGGAGGGATGGGACGGAAACGCGACGAAAGAAAGGTTCGATGATCCCCGCTGGAAGGAACTGTCCGACGCCTGCCTGGCCTGCGGAACCTGTACCTTCTCCTGCCCGACCTGCCAGTGTTACGATATCAAGGATTTCAACACCGGTCACGGGGTACAGAGATACCGTTGCTGGGATTCCTGTATGTACTCCGACTTTACGCTGATGGCTCACGGTAACAACCGTACGACTCAGCTGCAGAGATTCCGTCAGCGTTTTATGCATAAGCTGGTCTACTATCCGGCCAACAACGACGGAATGTATTCCTGCGTGGGCTGCGGCCGCTGTGTGGAAAAATGTCCGCAGGGACTGAACATCGTCAAGGTCATCAAACGGATGGGAGGCTCAAAGTAATGTGTAATTGTGGAAGCGAAGAGAAGAAGAATGCGCTGCTGCCGCAGGTGGGTGTGATCACGGATATCCGTCAGGAGACGCCGGACGTAAAGACCTTCCGTATCGTGAAACCTGACGGCACAAAGCTGTTTGAACATATGCCGGGACAGTGCGCGATGCTCTGTGTTCCGGGGGTCGGAGAGGGAATGTTTTCCATCACCTCATCCCCGACCAACAAAGAATACCAGGAGTTTTCCATCAAGGAGTGCGGTGTTCTGACGACCTACCTTCACAATATGGAAGTGGGCGATGAGATCCTGGTGCGCGGACCTTATGGAAATCATTTTCCTGTGGAGACAGTCCTCAAGGGACAGAATCTGCTGTTTATCGCCGGCGGTATCGGACTTGCGCCGCTGCGTTCCGTGATCAATTATGTGCTGGATAACCGGGAGGATTACGGGACCGTGGATATCGTGTACGGTTCCCGTTCCGCGGATGACCTGGTGCAGCTGAAGGAGATCCAGGAAAAATGGATGAATGCAAAGGATACAAAGGTACATCTGACCATCGACCGGGAGCAGGAAGGCTGGGACGGCCATGTGGGATTTGTTCCGAATTATGTGAAGGAACTGAACATGTCTACGGACAAAGTCGCTCTGATCTGCGGTCCGCCGATTATGATCAAGTTTACGCTGCAGGGTCTGCAGGAAGTCGGCTTTGATAAGACTCAGGTGTATACCACGCTGGAACTCCGGATGAAATGCGGCGTCGGCAAGTGCGGCCGCTGCAACATCGGAAGCAAGTATGTCTGCAAGGACGGACCGGTGTTCCGCTGCGACGAGATCGACGAGCTACCGAACGAGTATTAAACATCATATTTTGGAGGATAGAGAGAAATGCAGGAAATGGTAAATATTTTCATCTTCGGCAAGAAGTATTCCGTGCCCGGAGACCTGACAATAATGACTGCGATGGAATATGCCGGCTACCAGCTGAAGCGTGGATGCGGCTGCCGCCATGGATTCTGCGGCGCCTGCGCGACGATTTACAGAATCAAGGGAAAGAACGAACTGAAAACATGTCTTGCCTGTCAGACGCAGGTGGAAGAAGGAATGTACATTGCGAGCCTTCCGTTCTACCCGATCGACAAGAGAACTTATAATATGGAAGAGATCCGTCCGGAACAGCGTGTGATGATGGATCTGTATCCGGAGATCTACAGCTGCATCGGCTGCAACGCCTGCACCAAGGGATGTCCGCAGAATCTGAACGTTATGCAGTATATCGCATATGCGCAGAGAGGAGATTTCGAGGCTTGTGCCGAGGAATCCTTTGACTGTATCGGCTGCGGCATCTGTGCGTCCCGCTGCCCGGCAGGCATCTCCCATCCGATGGTCGGAGAGCTGGCAAGACGTCTGACCGGAAAATATATCGCACCGAAATGTGAGCATCTCCAGCATCGTGTGGATGAGATCCATGAAGGAAAATTCGACGATCTGATCGCCCAGGTGATGCAGAAACCGATCGAAGAGATGCAGGAACTTTACAACAATCGTGAGATCGAGAAATAAGGAGGGGAGCAGGACATGTACACAGCCAAAATGCAGGAATCTATCAAGAAGGTAGAAGCCACAAGAGCGGCGAGAATGGCAACTGAGCCGAGAAGAATGACGGCGGAGGAAAAGGACACCCTTCTTGCAGCGTATCATCCGGATTACAAGGAAGACGGATTTGTGACTCTGAAGATCGGTCCGAACAAGGGAGAGAAGGTTCCGACGGAACTGGGACGCCTGCTGGAGTCCAACAGCCGGATCCTCAATGTGCCGATTGATCTGAATAAGATCGATTATGACGTGGATGTTCTCGTCATCGGAGCCGGCGGAGCCGGATCCTCCGCTGCGATCGAGGCCCACGAGGCAGGCGCGAACGTTATGATCGTCACAAAACTCCGTATCGGAGACGCCAACACCATGATGGCAGAGGGCGGTATCCAGGCGGCGGACAAGGAAAACGACTCTCCGGCGCAGCATTATCTGGATGCGTTCGGCGGCGGACACTTTGCCGCACGCCCGGAGCTGCTGAAAAAACTGGTCATGGAAGCGCCGGATGCGATCCACTGGCTGGAGAATCTGGGCGTTATGTTCGATAAGGACGCAGAGGGAAATATGATCACCACCCACGGCGGCGGTACTTCCCGCAAGCGTATGCACGCGTGCCGTGACTACTCCGGCGCTGAGATCATGCGTACTCTGCGCGATGAAGTGATCAACCGCGGCATCCCGGTGGTTGAGTTTACCTCCGCGGTGGAACTGATCAAAGATGATAAGGGACAGGTGGCAGGTGCCGTTCTCCTGAACATGGAGACCGACGAATATCTGGTTGCGAGAGCAAAAACTGTGATCATCGCCACCGGAGGAGCGGGACGTCTCCACTACAATCATTTCCCGACCTCTAACCACTACGGCGCGACTGCTGACGGACTGATCCTGGGTTACCGTGTGGGCGCTCCGCTGCTGTACCAGGATACGATCCAGTACCATCCGACCGGAGCGGCTTATCCGTCCCAGATCTTCGGCGCTCTGGTAACCGAGAAAGTACGTTCTCTCGGTGCTATGCTGGTAAATGTGGACGGCGAGGCATTCATGCATCCGCTGGAGACCCGTGATGTTTCCGCTGCAAGCATCATCCGTGAGTGCTCTGACCGCGGAAAGGGTGTGGAGACTCCCCAGGGCAAGGCGGTATGGCTGGATACTCCGATGATCGAGATGATCCACGGAGAGGGGACCATTGAAAAACGTATCCCGGCGATGCTCCGTATGTTCCTGAACTACGGCATCGATATGAGAAAAGAGCCGATCCTTGTCTACCCGACGCTGCACTATCAGAACGGTGGTCTGGAGATCAATGGAGAAGGATTTACCAATGTGATCAACAATCTGTTGGTAGCAGGCGAGGCGGTAGGAGGAATCCACGGAAGAAACCGCCTGATGGGCAATTCTCTGCTCGACGTCATCGTATTCGGACGTGATGCCGGAAAGGCAGCTGCTGCGAGAGCAAAGGATGTGACACTCGGAACGATGAATCTGGATCACGTAAAAGAATATGCAAAGACCCTGGAAGAAGCAGGTCTGGAGACCGGCATGGTGTCCCCGCAGCTTCTGCCGGATTACGTGGGAAAGAGACATCTGTAAAATTTATTTGAAAAAGAGAGAAGAAAGGCAGGAGAGGAAATGCGTGAGATTCAGGCAAGCCAGATTACAGACGTTGTCGAAAAGCTTTGCATCGAAGCAAATTATTACCTTCCGGAAGATGTAAAATGCGCGATCAGAAACTGCCGTGCCTGCGAGGACGGCGAGATCGCCCAGGGCGTGCTGGACAACATCATCGAGAATTATGAGATCGCGGATGCGGAAGCGGTTCCGATCTGCCAGGACACGGGAATGGCCTGCGTTTTTCTGGAGATCGGGCAGGATGTTCACATTGCCGGCGGAGATCTGACTGAGGCAGTAAACGAAGGTGTCCGCAGAGGATACGACAAAGGATACCTGAGAAAATCTGTCGTGAAAGATCCGGTGCGCAGAGGCAATACCGGCGACAATACGCCGGCAATGCTCTACACGGAGATCGTTCCGGGCGACAAGATCAAAGTGACGGTCGGACCGAAGGGATTCGGAAGCGAAAATATGAGTATGATCCGTATGTTCAAGCCGTCCGCGGGGCTTCAGGGGATCAAGGATTTCATTCTGGAAGTCGTGGAGACCGCCGGACCAAATCCGTGCCCGCCGATGGTCGTTGGCGTGGGGATCGGAGGAACTTTCGATAAATGTGCGCTGCTGGCGAAGAAAGCGCTGATGCGTCCCATCGATTCTTCCAACCCGGATCCGTTCTACGCAGACTTGGAGAAGGAAATGCTGGAAAAGATCAATCAACTTGGCATCGGACCTCAGGGCTTCGGCGGAAAGACCACAGCCATCGGTCTTAACATCGAGACGCTGCCGACTCATATTGCAGGTATGCCGTGTGCAGTCAATATCAACTGCCATGTCACCCGCCATAAAACGGAGGTGATTTAAATGGAAAAACACATTCAGCTTCCGCTGACCGAAGAACTGGCAAAGACACTCCACGCAGGGGACAGTGTGCTCCTGAGCGGTATCATTTATACGTCCCGTGACGCCGGGCATAAACGGATGTGCGAGGCCCTGGCGCGGGGCGAAAAGCTTCCGTTTGATCCGACCGACGCGACCATTTATTACGTGGGGCCGACTCCGGCAAAACCGGGTCAGGTCATCGGTTCTGCGGGACCGACTACCAGCGGAAGAATGGACGCTTATGCGCCGACCATGATGTCCGTCGGTGCAAGAGGAATGATCGGAAAGGGTGCCCGCCTTCCGGAAGTCGTTGAGGCGATGAAAAAGTACCACGGTGTATATTTCGGAGCCATCGGCGGCGCCGGCGCGCTCCTTGCGAAATGTATCAAAAAGGCCGAGTTAATCGCATATGAGGATCTCGGCGCTGAGGCACTTCGCCGTCTGGAAGTGGAGAATATGCCTCTGGTAGTCATCATCGACAGCGAAGGAAACAATCTCTATGAGATGGGACGGAAAGACTATCTGGAGAAACACGGACAGAAATAAAAAAGAGGAGTAATAAAAAATGAATATACAAATGATCAGCAGCCTTCTGGAAGCAGCCATGATACTGTGCTTCGGCCTTTCCTGGCCGATCTCGATCCGCAAATCGTGGATAGCGAGAACTGCAAAAGGAAAAAGCCTTTTCTTTGAAGTATTTATCTGGATCGGCTATGTTTTCGGAATCGCAAAAAAGATCATCGATTTCAGCAGCAATCCTGACCAGAGCTGGCTGTTCTTCCTCGCATGGGCATTCTACATCCTGAACATCCTTGAGATCACCGTAGACATGCTTCTTTATATGCGCAATGTCCGTCTGGACAAAAAACGCGAAGCGGAGCAGAAATAAATCAGTCACAGAACTGGCCTTAGATTTAAAACGACATAAAACAAGTTTCGAGAGCAGGATCCCGGCGCGCCGGGTATCCTGCTCTTTGTCGCTGGTGCGGCAGAGTTACAGTTCATCCAGGTCTGCGCATTTACTGCGCAGACCGTGTGAAAACGTAGTGCCTGTGGGGTAACAGTTCAGATGGCTGGAACTGTTACCCTGTGGGCCTCCGCCCGGACAATTTATATTGCACGGTATCGGAATTCTGTGATAAAATAAAATACAGTGCAAGTAAACCTGAGCATGCCTGAAATTGACAGATAAGCTCGTATCCGGACATATTCGGAGCGGGTTAAGAGCGCATCGGAAATGTGTAGATTATTTCTTCAGAATGCGTTCTGGAAAGGAATACGACAGATGATACATGCAGTCATTTTCGATATGGACGGAACCCTGGTGGACACGGAGAAATATCTGGTGGAATACTGGGAAAAAGCCGGAAAGCTCTGCGGTTATCCGATGACGCGTGAGGATGCGCTGTTTCTCAGGAGTCTCGCAGCAGAGTATGCGGTTCCTGCGATGAAGCAGCGTCTCGGCGATGATTTCGATTACCACAAGGTGCGCAGCCTTCGGATCCGACTGATGGATCGGGCAAAGCTGCCGACGGAACGGAAACCCGGTGCAAAAGAGGTGCTGGTCCGGCTGAAAGAGCGCGGGATCCGCACTGCAGTGGCCACGGCTTCCGCCGAGGAAAAGGCGCGGAGAGTCCTTACGGAAACCGGACTTTACGATAGCTTTTCCTGTGTGGTCTGTGCGCCGGATATGGAACACGGAAAACCGATGCCGGACGTCTATCTGCATGCATGCCGGGTGCTTGGAGAAAAACCGGAAAATTGTATGGCGGTGGAGGATTCTCCCAATGGTGTCCTGTCGGCGTATCGCGCAGGTCTCCGTACGGTGATGGTGCCGGATCTGACACTGCCGGGAGAAGAGATCCGGGGCTGTCTGTATGGGGTGGCGGACAGCCTCCCGGAAATCCTGGATTTTATCGACTGACCGATGGCGGCTGTCCCGGATTGCCGGACCGGCCGGTGAGGGAAGCAGGATCCGGAAAAGAAGGAGAGAGACAGGGTATGCAGAAACAGAAGATACAGAAAGAAGAAGTACAGGAACAGGAGACGAAGAGGCCGGAAAAAACCAGATATCATCTGGTCTTTTCCGGGAGCGTTCAGGCCGTGGGATTTCGCTACAGGGCAGTACATGCAGCGGGAAGCCTGGGCCTTACCGGCTGGGTAAAAAACTGCTGGGACGGAACAGTGGAGATGGAGGCGCAGGGACGCCCGGAGGAGATCCGCCGGATGATCGGTATGATCGCAGATTCCCGTTACATAAACATTGAGAATGTTCAGGCAAAAGAGATCGCGCTTGAGACAGAGAGCGGATTTCATATCCGCTGAGCGGATTTCCTGTAACAGTTCAGCCAGCAGAACTGTAATGATCTCTTACGGCTTTGGCGGTTTCGGAGGAAGCTCCACCAGGATAATGTCATCCCCGATCTGGCGGATGCAGTTCCAGGGAATGATGATATCGCCGTCTCTGCCAAAGATACCGCAGAATCTGGCGGGACCCGGGAGGATCAGTGCAGTGATCTGTCCGGTAGCACAGTTGAATTCCACATCGATCGGGCAGCCGAGACTCTTGCAGGTACAGATGTTGATCACTTCCTTCTGGCGAAGATCCACAACACGCATAGAACCCTCCTCATTAAGGAATGATTACTATAATATATGAGACTGCCGGGCGTGGAGAGAACAGAGAGAGCCGGAATTCCAAAACGATAACGAATAGAAAAGAGAGGATAAAAAACCATGAGATGTCCGTTTTGTAATCAGGATAACACGCGAGTGGTGGATTCACGTCCGGTGGAGGATAACAATGCCATTCGCCGCCGCAGGATGTGTGATGCCTGCGGCCGCAGATTTACGACTTATGAGAAAGTGGAGACGATTCCGCTGATCGTCATAAAGAAAGATCAGAACCGGGAACAGTACGACCGCCGCAAGATCGAGACGGGGATCCTCAGAGCCTGCCACAAGCGTCCGATTTCCGCGGAACAGATCACAGAACTGGTCAACCGGGTGGAGACGGAGATCTTCAACCGGGAAGAACGGGAGATCCAGAGCTCGGAGATCGGCGAGCTGGTGATGAATTATCTGAAGGATCTGGATCAGGTGGCGTATGTGCGGTTTGCCTCTATCTACCGGGAGTTCAAGGACGTCAATACCTTCCTGGATGAACTGAAAAAAATGTTGAATTAGGGCGTTGGTTAAGTATTGACTCATCTGACGAAAAGTAGTATAGTCATAGATAAATTAACGCATTAACGCTTTTGCTTGCTAAAGCCTTAATGGCGTGGAGAGTGAGGAGAATATAATGAAAAAGAAAGTGATATCTTTGATGCTGACGGCGCTCATGGCAGGAACCGCGCTGGCAGGGTGCGGATCTGACACCGCAAGTACATCGGGATCCTCTGCGCAGACAAGCAGCGCTGCTTCTGCTGCAGAAAGCGGTTCGGAAGCATCGGGAAGCGCATCGGGAGAGTCCTTCACCATTGGTGTCTGCCAGCAGCTGGAACACGCGGCTCTGGATGAGGCGACCCAGGGATTCCAGGACGCCTGCGAGGAGATGTTCGGCGCGGATAATGTCACGATCAATGTCCAGAACGGACAGAATGAGCAGAGCAACTGCGCAACCATCGCAAACGACTTTGTCGCCCAGGATGTGGATCTGATTCTTGCGAACGGGACGACTGCTCTGCAGTGTGCGGCAGCGGCGACGAATACGATCCCGATCCTCGGAACATCCATTACAGATTACGGAACCGCGCTCGATATTTCCGACTGGACCGGAACAACAGGAACAAATATTTCCGGAACCAGTGATCTGGCACCGATCGATGAGCAGGAGGATATGCTCCTGGAACTTCTTCCGGATGTGGAAAAAGTAGGGATCCTTTACTGTTCAGCGGAACCGAACTCCGAATATCAGGCGAACCTGTTCGCGGAAGCGCTTGAGGAAGACGGAATCGATTACGCGGAATTCACCGCTGCAGATTCCAATGAGATCCAGTCGGTCGTGACAAATGCGATCGCAGAGTGCGACGCGCTGTACATTCCGACAGACAATACGATGGCTTCCAGCACAGAGATCATTAACAACGTATGCGAGCCCGCGGGAGTTCCGATCATCGCCGGAGAGCAGGGAATCTGTTCCGGATGCGGTATCGCTACCTTGTCGATCAGTTATTATGATATCGGATACAAAGCCGGCGAGATGGCTTATGATATCCTGGTGAACGGTGCGGATGTGACGACGATGGAGATCGAGAGCGCTCCGAATGTGACAAAGATGTACAATCCGGAACTGTGTGAGGCGTTGGGCATCACTGTACCGGATGGATATGAGGCGATTGAAGAATAAGCGAAAGATTCGTGCAGGGCTGTCATCTGAGCAGAAATGCTGGAGAACAGCCCTGTTTCTTCGCAGTCAGAAAAAGTAAAGAAGAGAGGTACAGAGAAAATGATACTTGCATATTTTTCTTCCCTGGATCCGACGGCGCTGGTTCGGGCGCTTCCGGGAAATGTGGCTCAGGGAATCATCTGGGGAATTATGGCGTTGGGTGTTTATATCACGTTCCGGTTGCTTGATTTTGCCGATCTGACGGTAGACGGTTCTATGGCTACCGGAGGGGCTGTGGCGGTCATGCTGATCCGCGGCGGAATGCATCCGGCGCTGGCACTCGTATTTGCGTTCCTGGCGGGTATGGCTGCCGGTTTTGTCACTGGAATCCTCCATACGGCGCTTGGCATTCCGGGCATTCTGGCCAGTATTCTGACCCAGATCTCATTGTATTCCATCAACCTCGGCATTATGGGAAAAGCGAATCAGGCGATCAACGTCGATCAGTATGAACTGGTGGCTTCCCTGCGCTATGTGACGGCGGAGATGGACGTGAGAGTTTTATTTTTCCTTAGAATGATCATCGGAGCTATCCTTCTGATCGCGCTGCTTTACTGGTTCTTTGGAACGGAACTGGGCGCGTCGATCCGCGCTACCGGCTGCAATCCGCAGATGGCCAGCGCTCAGGGGATTAATACCAGTTTTTGTAAAGTGCTCGCGCTGATGCTGTCCAACGGTCTGGTTGGTCTGTGCGGAGGTGTCTATGCACAGTACCAGGGCAGTGCGGACGTCAACATGGGCCGCGGTGCGATCGTCATCGGCCTGGCCGCAGTGATCATCAGCGAAGTGCTGTTCGAGAAATTGTGTGCGGGAAGAAAAATGGCGTTTGCATTCTCCTTGTTTGCAGTGTTTATCGGTGCCATCCTGTACTATGTGGTGATCGCGTTTGTGCTTTGGCTGAAGATGCCGTCCGATTATATGAAACTGTTTTCGGCGGTGGTTGTGGCCTGCTTCCTGTCAGTGCCGTATCTGAAGCAGAAATATTCGAAAAAGAAGAAAGGGGCTGTGAAAGTATGAGAACGATGCTGGAAATTCAGGATGTTCATAAAACCTTTAACCCTGGTACCATCAATGAGAAAGTGGCGCTGGACGGTGTGAATCTTACGCTGGAGGAAGGCGATTTTGTCACGATCATCGGCGGCAACGGCGCAGGAAAGTCCACGACTCTGAATGCCGTGGCGGGAGTGTTCGGCGTTGACAGCGGCAGGATCATCGTGGATGGAGACGACATCACGCGGTTGCCGGAATATAAGCGAGCGGCGTTTTTAGGGAGAGTTTTTCAGGATCCGATGACGGGAACAGCCGCGACCATGTCCATCGAGGATAACATGGCGATTGCTGCGAGAAGAGGCACGTTCCGGGGTCTTCGCTGGGGCGTCACGAAGAAGGAAAGGGAAAATTTCAGAGAGCAGCTCCGCATGCTGAACCTGGGACTGGAGGACCGGCTGACCAGCAAGGTGGGCCTGCTGTCGGGCGGACAGCGCCAGGCAATCACACTTCTGATGGCGTCTTTGAAAAAGCCGAAGCTTCTTCTTCTTGACGAGCACACGGCGGCGCTTGACCCGAAAACCGCGGCAAGGGTACTGGAAATATCCGACAGGATCATTGAGGAACACCACTTGACAGCAATGATGGTAACGCATAATATGAAAGATGCGATTACTCACGGAAACCGTCTGGTCATGATGCACAATGGCCGTATTATCTACGACGTTTCCGGAGAGAAAAAGAAAAATCTCAAGGTATCCCAGCTTCTTGAAAAATTCGAACAGGCAAGCGGTGAAGAGTTTGCCAATGACAGGATGATGCTGGCCTGACCTTCGGAAGAAAGAAGGAGTGTATACTTATGCGAACATTCAATAAATCGTCGAAACTGGACAATGTACTGTACGATGTGCGCGGCCCGGTCGTAGAGGAAGCGGGGCGTATGGAAGCTCAGGGCAGGCGTGTCCTGAAGCTGAATATTGGGAATCCGGCGCCCTTCGGTTTTTCTGCGCCCCAGGAAGTCATTGAAGATATGATGACAAACGTAAAGGACTCTCAGGGATATTCGGATTCCCGAGGGATCTTTGCGGCGCGCAAGGCGATCATGCAGTATTGTCAGACCAAGAATATTCCGAATGTGACGATGGATAATATTTATACGGGAAATGGCGTCAGCGAGCTGATCAATCTGGCGATGCAGGCGCTTCTGGATGACGGAGACGAGATTCTGATCCCTGCGCCGGATTATCCGCTGTGGACTGCCTGCGCGACGCTGGCCGGGGGGAAAGCGGTCCATTATATCTGTGATGAAGAGTCGGACTGGTATCCGGATCTTCAGGATATGGAAAGAAAGATCACGGACAGGACAAAGGCGATCGTTATTATCAACCCCAACAATCCCACCGGAGCGCTGTATCCGGAGGATGTACTGAAAGGAATCGTCAGGCTGGCGCGGGAGCATGAGCTGATGATCTTTTCTGACGAAATTTATGATCGCCTGGTGATGGACGGACTGAAGCATACATCGATTGCTTCTCTGGCCCCGGATGTATTCTGTGTGACGTTTTCGGGACTTTCCAAATCGCACATGATCGCCGGGTTCCGGATCGGATGGATGGTATTGAGCGGTGCGAAGGAGAAAGCGGAGGGTTATATCGAGGGATTGAACATGCTCTCCAATATGCGCCTGTGCTCCAACGTTCCGGCCCAGTCTATCGTGCAGACGGCGCTCGGAGGTTATCAGAGCGTCAATGAGTATATCGTTCCGGGCGGAAGGATTTATGAACAGAGAAATTATATTTACGAGGCGCTGAATGAAATTCCGGGTATCACGGTGAAAAAGCCGAAGGCGGCTTTCTATATATTCCCGAAGCTGGATACCGCGAAGTTCAATATCCATGATGACGCTCAGTTTGCCCTGGATTTTCTGAGAGAAAAGCAAGTATTGGTTGTTCAGGGAAGCGGTTTCAACTGGTTCGAGCCGGATCATTTCCGGATTGTCTATCTCCCGGATCTGAGGACGCTGGAGACAGCGGTAAAAAAACTGGGCGATTTTCTGGACGGATATCATCAGAGATAAGAGTGCAGAAACCATGAAAAATACTTCGCAGAGCGCTGCGGCGGATGGAACGGATGTTTCCGGGATGTCCGCCGCAGAACAGAAACAGGAGGGAGCAGATTTCATGAAAGAGAAAAAAGACCGGGACGATGAGATCCTGGTATGTACGGAATGTCATCACCATCAGCATATCTCCAGAGAAGAAATTCCTTCGGATGAGATCCTGTATCAGATGGCGGAACTTTTTAAGACCTTCGGGGATCCGACGAGGATCCGGATCCTCACTGCACTCTCTCGTCAGGAGATGTGTGTCTGTGATATTGCAGAACTTCTCGGTATGAGTCAGAGCGCGATTTCCCATCAGCTGCGCGTTCTCAAGCAGATGGAACTGGTAAAGTTCCGTAGAGAAGGAAAGACAGTGTTCTATTCTCTTGCGGATTCACATGTCTCGACGATACTTGCACAGGGTCTGGATCACGTATGTGAATAAATAATTTCCCGAAAGTTAAAAGTGTTACAAAAATTAATAAAAAATTCAGTATACTTACAGTTCATTTAATGATATACTATGCTTAACGATATTTCAGCGATGATTTCTCTGCTTTTAAACAGACAAATTAATTGATGAAA
>DXEK01000088.1 GCA_019115005.1 Candidatus Fusicatenibacter merdavium
GTCGCGGTCGTCTGCCAATTCCGACACACCGGCATTTATATTTTAATTTCCCTTGTGTCCCGCACATCTCAGATTTTGGAGGGATGTGCGGGAGGGATATTAAAACCAAATGAAAATATGAAGTTGTGAAAGCGCCGATTTATCAAGGGTTTTACCAGGGCACCCAACATTCTACGAAGTAGATTTTGAGTCAAGTGCGTCTGCCAATTCCGCCACAGCGGCTGATCCACGGCCTGTATTTTTTACAAGCCGTTAATTATAATAACACAATCTGTCCCGTACTGCAAGTTTTTTTTATTCACCAAACATTTTACGGTATTCTTCCGTCCCGTCCAACGTCGCGAAATAATCTTTCGGTGTTTCCGCTCTGCGGATCATCTCAAAACTCCCATCTTCCTTCAGCAGTACCTCCGCGGAACGCAGCTTGCCGTTATAGTTGTATCCCATAGAGAAGCCGTGAGCGCCGGTATCATGAATGAAGAGCAGATCTCCGACATCAATCTGGGGAAGCATCCGGTCAATGGCAAACTTGTCATTGTTCTCGCACAGAGAACCGGTCACATCATACTTGTGATCGCACGGTGCATCCTCTTTGCCCATGACGGTGATGTGATGGTAAGCGCCGTACATTGCCGGCCGCATCAGATTGACCGCGCAGGCGTCGCATCCGATATACTCTTTGTAAATATGCTTCTGATGGATCGCGCGGGTCACAAGTCCGCCGTAAGGTCCCATCATAAAACGTCCCATCTCTGTGTAGATCGCCACATCTCCCATTCCAGCCGGAACAAGGATCTCATCGTAAGCTTTGTGAACCCCCTCTCCGATCGCACGGATATCGTTCGGCTCCTGGTCCGGACGATACGGGATCCCGACGCCACCGGACAGGTTGATGAATGTGATCTTTGCTCCTGTCTCTTTCTCCAGCTTCACTGCCAGTTCAAACAGCAGTCCCGCCAATGTCGGATAGTAATCGTTGGTCACCGTGTTGCTCGCCAGGAACGCATGGATTCCAAACCGTTTTGCACCTTTCGCTTTCAGCACACGAAACGCCTCGAACAGCTGCTCTGTGGTCATACCGTATTTCGCATCTCCCGGGTTGTCCATGATATCATTGCTGATAGAAAACAGTCCGCCCGGATTATAGCGGCAGGAGATTGTCTCCGGAATGTAACCGATCGTCTTCTCCAGAAAATCAATATGGGTGAAATCGTCCAGGTTGATGATCGCTCCAAGTTTTTCCGCCAGCTGGTATTCTCTGGCCGGGGTCACGTTGGAGGAAAACATGATCTTCTCCCCATGGAAGCCCATCGCATCCGAAAGCATCAGTTCCGTCTCGGAAGAACAATCGCATCCGCAGCCGTATTCCCCAAGGATCTTGATCAGCGCCGGGTTTGCGTTGGCTTTTACCGCGAAATATTCGCGGAATCCGGGATTCCAGGAAAACGCCTCCTGTACGGCTTTTGCATTTTCGCGGATCCCTTTTTCATCATAGATATGAAACGGTGTGGGAATCTGCGCTGCGATTTCTTCCAGTTTCTCTTTTGTCACAAACGGCTTTTTTACCATCTTCTTTTGTTCTCCTTCTTTTTTAGAATATTGTAACCACTGCTGATGCAGTTCAGACAAAATATTTACCGTTCCCGGAAATGCATACAAAAGGCATCCTTGCCTTTCCGACACATCTTTGCAGCGGAAACGGTAATCTCTTTTCCGATGATTCCGTCGGATCCGCGCATTCACCGCGCAGTCCGCATTTATTTTGCCTGAATCACCTGAAGCATATTCGTCATGTATCCCTCTCCGGATACTTCATTGGTCGCAGGATCTCCGGCTGTGAAGATCACCATCTCGCCGCGGTGTACCAGTCCTTCGCGGAGTACCATATACATCGCATGGGAGATAATATTCTCTGTGCTGTCCTCTTCGTAGCCCATCACCGGCTTCACTCCCCAGTAAAGCTGCATCTTCCGGCGGGTCCGCTCGTTAGGCGTCACACCATAGATCGGCACGGAAGGACGAAGGTTCGAGATCACCCGGGCGGTCTGTCCACTCATCGTCGGGGTCACGATACAGGATGCATTCAGTCTCTCCACCATTGTCACCGCCGCAAATCCAACAGCGCTGGACACGTTCAGCTTTCCTCTCAGCGAATCGGAATCCCGATAATCTGCAAATTTCAGGAATTTTTCAGAGGACTCCGAAATTTTCGCCATCATCTGTACGGCTTCCACCGGATATTTGCCCTGGGCCGTCTCGCCGGAGAGCATGACCGCATCGGTACCGTCATAGATCGCGTTCGCCACGTCGGACACCTCCGCACGGGTCGGACGGGGATTCCGGATCATGGAATCCAGCATCTGTGTCGCAGTGATGACCGGTTTATATTTATGATTGCATTTTTCAATGATGATCTTCTGGACATGGGGAACATCGCTGGCGGGAATCTCGACGCCCAGATCTCCGCGGGCTACCATAACGCCGTCCGCCGCATCGATGATGCTGTCGATATTCTCGACGCCCTCAGCGTTTTCGATCTTCGCGATCACATCAATGTCCTCTCCGCCGTTCGCGTTGAGCAGTTCTTTAATCTCACGGATCGCATCCGCATTGCGGACAAAGGAAGCCGCGACAAAATCGATTCCCTGCTCGATTCCGAACAGCAGATCACTTTTATCTTTCTCGGTAATGTTCGGCAGGTTGATGGAAACGCCGGGAACATTGACGCCCTTTTTCTCTCCCAGTTCACCGCCGTTGATCACGCGACAGACGATCTCTGTTCCTTCTGCTTTCTCCACCTCCAAGCAGATCAGTCCGTCGTCGATCAGGATCTTTCCGCCGACTTTCACATCCTCAACCAGTCCTTCGTAGGTGATCGAAACTCTGGACGCATCTCCGACAACGTTCTCGGAAGTGAGCACAAACGTCTGATCTTCCTTCAACATTACTTTCTGATGATCTTTCAGTTCACCGGTACGAATTTCCGGTCCCTTTGTGTCAAGCAGGATTGCGACCGGGACCTTCAGTTCCCTGCGGACTTCCTTCAGCAGATCCATGCGCATTTTCTGTTCCTCATGGTCTCCATGGGAAAAGTTGAAACGCGCCACATCCATACCGTTTTCCACAAGTTTTTTCATCATGTCTTTTGAATTCGTATTGGGTCCCATTGTACAAACAATCTTGGTTCTTCTCATTGTCTCACTCTCCTGCTCATTTATTTTTCTTATTTCCTTGGTTACTTCTTTCTGCGTCTTCACTTGATATGCTGATGGGTAAACAGATGATCCTGGCAGTACTCATAATTGCCGTTGCATTTGGAACAGTACCGGAATTCCAGATTCGGGTCGTCCAGTTCCGTTCTTCCGCAGACCGTACACTTATGTTTCGCCCCGTTGGCATAATTCTGAGCGCTGCCCCTGGACATTGCCTTTCGGAAGTCGTTCTTTCTTTTTCTCTCTCTCGGATTGTACCGTTTATAATTCCTCGTGGCAAAGAAGAAAATGATCGCGCTCGCCAGAGAAAATACAATCGCCACCTTGGTGACCAGATTTCCGCGGAAGAAATCGATCGCCACGATCACCGCATAGAGGATGGCCATATATTTCATCTTCACCGGGATCAGAAAGTACAGCATGACCTGCATATTCGGGAAGCTCATCGCAAACCCGAGGAAAATGGATAAGCTGATATAATAGGTACTGAAACTCATCGCATAAAAGCCAAAATAGCTGAATCCCGTAAAGACAAACAGCAAAAACGCTCCGACGATCGTCATGAGAATTCCGAAAAAGATATAAACGTTGTATCGGAAATCTCCCCATGCCTGCTCCAGCGACGTACCGATGGAATAGTAAAAGACCAACATAACGACCGTAAAGATATTAAAGCTGCTCGGCGGGATCAAAAGCCAGCTCACAAGCCTCCAGATCTGCCCATGGAAAACGATCTGATACGGATCCAGCGTCAGATACATAAGAGCCTGTGACGAAAACGCATAGTACAGGATATATCCGATCACATAGGTAATAATGATGTACCTTGTCAGATGGGGGATCGCATATTTCCCGAATTTTCGTTCGAGTTTGTTCAAAAAATTCATTTACACTCTTCTTTCTTCGATCAGAACATATCTTTCTTTTTAAAAATCATTGCAACGACCAGACAGATCACCGCCGCGATCAGGATCGCGATCCAGAATCCAAACGGACTGGAAGCGAACGGCATTCCGCTGCTGTTTACATTCATGCCGTATGCGCTGAATACGATATTCGGCACAGACATGACGATCGTGATCGTAGTCAGGAATTTCATCACGATATTCAGGTTGTTGGAAATAACGGATGCGAAAGCGTCCATCGTTCCGCTGAGAATGTTGCTGTAAATATTCGCCATCTCGATGGCCTGTTTGTTCTCGATGATTACATCCTCCAGAAGTTCTTCGTCCTCCGGATAATGCCGGATGCTCTCCGTCTTCATCAGTTTTTCCAGGACCACTTCGTTGGAACGGAGAGATGTGGTAAAGTAAACCAGACACTTTTCAAGTTCCAACAGTTCGATCAATTCCTGATTTCTCTGGGATTTGTGAAGTTTGCTCTCCACCTGTTCACTTTTCTTATCTATAATACGCAGATAGTGAAGAAACATGCTGGCATTCTTGTACAGAATCTGGAGGATGAACCTTGTCCGCTTTCCGGTGGAAAAGTTTCTCACCCGTCCTTCCATAAAAGAACTGAGGATCGGAGTGTCTTCCGTACAGATCGTAAAGATCGCATTTTCCGTGACAATAATGCCCAGCGGGATCGTTCCGTACCAATCCTTATCATTTCTCTCCTCGATCACAGGAATGTCGACCAGTATCAGTGTATAGTGATCTTCCACTTCGATACGGGAACGTTCCTCCTCATCCAGCGCTGCCCGCAGATGATCCACATCGATCTCATGGCGCTGGGCGATCTCGAAGACCTCCGTCGCCGTCGGATCCGTCAGGGCAATCCAGCATCCTTCACATGCGGTATCTACAGGTCTGATCTCATCCTCTACGGATTTAAAAATACGAATCATGCTGTTATCTCCTTTCTCTGTCCGCTGAGGGACAAAGAATCAGCGCTTGACCCGTCCCTCATCGGCCTATTCTTTTTTTCTGTTATAGCTGCATAATCGGGGCGCAGGTCCGCTTTCCATAACAACACGTCCTTTCTTATATTATTGTGCCCATTCTGCCCGAAACACAAACTCATTATAATCGCTGCCCATAGGTTTGTCAAACAATTCCGTGGCCATTTCCCGCTGTATTTTCCATCTTTACGTAGTCTTTCGAATCCGTTATAATAAGTTTTACAGACCTGAAAGTAACACTGTGCAACCGTCCCGCCGGCGGAACGGTTGCACACCTTTTCCTGCTTTCACGGCTGAAATTTCTAAAAAGGTGGAAATCGTTTATGGCTGGTTCGACATTTGGAACTGTTTTTCGTATTACAACCTGGGGAGAGTCACACGGCAAAGGTGTCGGTGTCGTCATCGACGGCTGCCCTGCGGGGCTTCCCCTGAAGTCACTGGACATTCAGGAATTCCTGGATCGGCGCAAACCCGGTCAGAGCCGTTACTCCACACAGCGCAGCGAACCTGACCGGGTGGAAATCCTCTCCGGTATCTTCGAGGGACGGACAACCGGAACTCCGATTTCTCTGATCGTATTTAACAAAGATCAGCACTCCAAGGATTACAGTGAGATCGCATCTTATTACCGCCCCGGTCATGCAGACTATACGTTTGACGCAAAATACGGATTCCGTGATTACCGAGGAGGCGGCCGTTCCTCCGGCCGTGAAACCATCGGACGTGTCGCCGGAGGCGCTGTTGCCGCCCGTCTGCTCGCTTCCCTAGGGATCTCTTTCTGCACATATACCCGCTCGATCGGGCCGGTAGAAATCCGGGATTTCTCCAGAGAAGAGATTTTTAACAATAAATTTTATATGCCGGACAGAGACGCTGCCCGGAAGGCAGCCGAATATCTGGAAAACTGCATGGCTTCCAGGAATTCTGCAGGCGGCGTTATCGAATGTGTGATTCACGGTGTGCCGGCGGGACTCGGCGAACCGGTATTTGACAAACTGGACGCCTCTCTCTCAAAGGCAGTCATGTCTATCGGCGCCATGAAAGGGGTGGAGATCGGGGACGGATTCTCCGTGGCTTCGTCCACCGGACTTGACGACAACGACGGATTTCATATCCGCCCGGACGGCAAGGTAGAGAAAACCTCAAATCATGCCGGAGGAATACTCGGGGGAATCAGCGACGGCAGTGATATTATTCTGCGGGCAGCTGTAAAACCGACGCCTTCTATCGCTTCTGAGCAGAAAACAGTCAATAAGTCCGGGGAAGAGATCACCGTCTCCATCAAGGGACGCCATGATCCGGTGATCGTCCCGAGAGCTGTGGTCGTCGTGGAAGCCATGGCAGCGGTCACACTGGCGGATGCGCTCCTGATCGGAAGCACTTCCCGTCTGGAATATCTGCAGAAAATCTGGAAATAGTACACTTTTCACCAATTAACTGCACCCATAACACAGGATGTTTTTGGAGCGCACCAGATCAAAAATCCCCTTCGTCCGGTACCGGAATGTGCGAAACACATTCCCCGTCCCGGGCGAAGGGGCTTTTTGATACAAATTTATCCAATATATTTACAGCTGCCGGAAAAAGGATAGAAACTTTTTATCGTTCTTTCTGTTTTCCAAGTCTGTCTTTCTCCATGACTGTTACTGCAAAGACAGCCAAACAAAATGCTGCAATACAGATCACATGGCTGCTTCCCGGCAGAGCCGAATTCAGAATGCCGGTAACATAATTTAATGCTGTCAATACTATCAGACAGCTACTTACCAATATCACGATTTTTGAAAAGAGTCTATAATTCTTCATTTTCATTTCCCCTTTCTTTCCGGTGCAAACAGGCATGAGTTCCGCTGAAAGATTGCCCCCGAGTGATCACACGCCCTGTTTCGTGATTAGTATGCAGTTCGGCGTCTCTACTTTCATCGGACGGCCTTTCTGTACCAGGACATTTTTCTCATAGTCAATGGCAAACGTCGTGATAGAATTGGACTCATGATTCACCACGGCGATGTGTTTTCCGTCCGGGAACATCGCGATGTCTTTCGGATACTCGCCGCTGATCGGAAGAGCAAATTTTTTCTCCAGGCAGCCGGTCTCCTGATCAATCTTGAACATCGCCACTGTATCGTCCCCCGCCGTCGAAGTGAACAAGTAGTTGTGGTCCGGCGACAGACAGATACCGGATGCAGCGTCATGGGCGCGGTCCACATTGTCCGAAGTCGTGCTGACAGTCTGAATCTTCTCAAAGACAGGGCCTTTTCCGCTGTTGCTATATGTGTAAACTTCTATCTCATTGTGAAGTTCGCAGATCAGATACGCAAATTTCCCGTTGGAACTGAACACCAGCTCTCTCGGGCCGGACTCACGCTCACAGCGGAGAATATCTACCAGCTCAAGCCGGTCTCTCTGCTGATTGATCCGATACAATTTTACCTGATCGATCCCGTTGTCTACCGCGCACAGATATTCATTATCCGGTGTGGGTACCACACAGCTTACATGCGGACGGAAGTTTCTCTCCGCGACGCTGCCCAATCCTTTGTGGAAGACTCCGTCCATGACGCTTCCCAGCCGTCCATCCTGATGTGTATGGACAACAGTCACTTTTCCGTCGTGATATCCCGCCACAAACAGATATCTTCCGGTCTGATCCACCGAGAGATAGCATCCTCTCATACCGTCGATGTCTACTTTATTGATCGGTGTCAGATCCCCGTCCGGTTCTACCGCAAATACCGCTACGCCTTCATCTGCGATGGAATACAGATATTTTCCGTTCAGCGACCGGCAAATATGGGAAGAGTTATTCACCGGTACGACCTTCCGTTCTGTCAGAGTCCCTTCCTCCACATCGACATCATACAGGTGAATTCCTATACTGCTTCCGTGTGTATAGGTACCCACATACGCTACATATTTCTCACTCATGACAAGCTCCATCCTTTCTGCTTTCCATAGTTCCCAGCTGTCCGTTTCTGCTGTCTTCCGAAACTATATGCAGTCCGCGCTAAACACCTCGCCCGGAACAGCTGTGTATTCCTGATTGCCGCATGAGCGTTCCGATCGTTTTCCGTTGTCCGCAACGATTCAGAGCTCTGAACTGTCAGAAACATCGGTCCTTGAGAATCGCTTTGCCGCCTCAGATAATCTATGGCTATTTTAACATACTTTTTGTTATTTTACCAGAAAGAAGTCAGCTTGTCTCCGATCATGAGCTTCAGTTTCTTTACCGCACGGCAATAGATACATTCCAGGGACGCTACACTTTTGTTCATCCTCTGGCTGATGTCCTTATAGCTTTTCCCTGTTCTCCTGGTATTGACAACTTCCTGTTCTAAAGGACGCAGCAAACGGATGCATTCTTCCAGTATTTCCTTCTGTTCGTTATCTGTTTCCGGCTCCGAAGCCTGAAATTCATCCAGCTTCTCCGTTGTATACAGAACTTCACTATAATAACATTTTCTTCTCTTGTAGTTGCGCACTTTATTATACGCTGCCTTCCATAGCCATTTCCGGATCTGCTTTTCCTGCAGGTTCCGGACCGTATGGAATTTTTCCCAGAATACCACCCAGACGTCACTGAGCAGATCGATCGCCGTATCTTTATCCACACTCAGATCCCGCACAAGATATAGAAACAGATCATCGTTATACTGGCAGAAGTATCTTGTAAAACGCTCCTCATTTGTCTCTTCCATATATTATTTCTCCTTACTTTTCTTTTGCGTTCAAAGGAATTTGAAACATCTGCTGCATCTTTCAAATTCCTGCCCCGTCTGGGGCCCTTCTACTTATATAATGTAAGGAGATATGAAAAGCTTTCACTTTTTCCGAAATTTTTTTACAAAATTTTCCTGTATCTTCCAAGCATTTGAAGATACATAGATACTTCTGCCCATCCGTTCCGAAAAAAAATCCCTCGAAGAGTTTCACCTCTCCGAAGGATTTTTTTCATTTCTCAAGCTTTTCCGAAAAACAACTCTCTTTCAGATTCCGCCGCCGTATTTCATTTATTTAAAGTAAGCCACACCAGACTCGAACAGCTTCAGATCCTGCTCCCCGTAAATATTTACGGCAACTCCATCGCCGCGCCGTTCTGCGTGAGCCATCTTGCCGAGGACACGTCCGTCCGGACTGGTGATTCCCTCAATTCCACAGTAGGAACCGTTGACGTTCCAATACTCGTCGTTGGTGAAGTTTCCGTCCAGATCACAATAGCGGGTAGCGATCTGTCCATTCGCCATCAGCTTCTCGATCCATTCACGGCTCGCCACAAACCGCCCCTCTCCGTGGGACGCCGGGTTTGTGTAAACGCCGCCGAGCTGCGCATTTGCCAGCCACGGGGACTTGTTAGTGACAACTTTCGTGTAGACCATCTTGGAAATATGACGTCCGATGGTATTGAAGGTCAGCGTCGGTGAATCCGGCGTCTGTCCTGTGATCTCTCCGTAAGGAACCAGTCCCAGCTTGATCAGCGCCTGGAAACCATTGCAGATTCCCAGCGCAAGACCGTCCCTCTCTTTCAGAAGTTTCATAACGGCCTCTTTGATCTTTGCATTCTGGAACGCGGTGGCAAAGAACTTCGCGGAGCCGTCCGGCTCGTCGCCTGCCGAGAAGCCGCCCGGGAACATGATGATCTGCGCCTGATCGATCGCTTTTTCAAAGATCTCCACAGAATCGCGGATGTCTTCCGCCGTCAGGTTCCGGAACACTCTGGTGATCACTTTTGCGCCGGCGCGCTCAAATGCTCTCGCGCTGTCGTACTCACAGTTAGTGCCCGGGAATACCGGGATAAATACTGTCGGCTGCGCCAGCTTATGGGCACAGATGTGCACCTTGTCTGTCCGGTACAGGCCGTTCTCGATCTTTGCTTCCGCCTGTGCCGGCGCTACGTTCAGTTCCTCTGCCGGAGCGATCTCCGCGCCGGATACCGTACGGAAAACTTTCTCCAGCGGCGCATTCCATGCGTTCTCTGCTTCCTGCACAGAAATTGTGGTATTTCCGTAGGAGAAGGTCTCGTCGCCGGTCACTTCACCGATCACCGTGTAGGTGCATGCCAGTTCTCCGACTTTTCCATCCTCCACTTCGCAGATCAGATCGCCGAACAGCGGGCTGAACAGATCACGGGAGTCTACGTTATGCTCCACTTTCACACCCATACGGTTTCCAAAGGCCATCTTGGACAGAGCCGCCGCGATACCCTGGCGGTCCACCGCGTAAGCGGAGACGATCCGTCCCTCCTGCATATCCTGGTGTACTCTCTCATACAGGTCCATCACATTCTCATAATCCGGCAGGTCGTATCCGTTTGTCGGAATGTGGATCCATACCAGCTTGTTTCCGGCTTTTTTCAGTTCCGGAGTGATCACATCTTTCAGTTTCGCAACATCCACGGCAAAGGATACCAGAGTCGGCGGAACATCGATATCGTTAAAGGTTCCGGACATACTGTCCTTTCCGCCAATAGACGGAAGTCCGAATCCCATCTGTGCGTCGTATGCGCCCAGCAGCGCCGCGAACGGCTGGCTCCAGCGCGCCGGATCCTCAGTCATTCTGCGGAAGTATTCCTGGAAGGTAAAGCGGATCTTACGGAAATCGCCGCCTGCCGCCACGATTCTCGCGATGGATTCTGTCACCGCATAGATCGCGCCATGATACGGGCTCCAGCTGGACACATACGGATCGAATCCGTAACTCATCATCGTAACCGTCTCGGTCTTTCCGTCCAGAACCGGCACCTTCGCAACCATCGCCTGTGTCTCGGTCATCTGATATTTACCGCCATACGGCATCAGAGTGCTGGCCGCTCCGATGGATGAATCAAACATTTCCACCAGTCCCTTCTGGGAGCATGCGTTCAGATCCGACAGAGTTTCCAGCCATTTTGCCTTCACATCCGCGATGTCTCCGGAACGTTTCAAAACCGTATCTGCCTTCGCCGGAATCTCCACAAACACATCATTTTCCTGATGTGCCCCGTTGGTATCCAGGAATGCACGGGAGATATTGACGATCTCTTTTCCTCGCCAGCTCATCACGAGACGCGGATCCTCAGTCACAACCGCTACCTCGGTAGCCTCCAGATTTTCCTCGTTTGCATACTTCATGAATGCTTCACGGTCTTTCGGATCGATGACTACCGCCATACGTTCCTGGGACTCGGAGATCGCGATCTCCGTTCCGTCCAGACCTGCATACTTTTTCGGCACTTTGTCCAGATTAATCTGAAGCCCGGCTGCCAATTCTCCGATTGCGACGGAAACTCCGCCCGCACCGAAGTCATTACATTTCTTAATCAGAAGGCTAACCTCTTTTCTGCGGAACAGTCTCTGCAATTTTCTCTCTGTCGGAGCATTTCCTTTCTGTACCTCAGCACCGCAAGTCTCGATGGACTCTGTAGTGTGGACTTTGGAAGAACCGGTGGCTCCGCCGCAGCCGTCACGGCCGGTACGGCCGCCCAGAAGGATAATGATATCGCCCGGATCGGAATTTTCACGGACAACGGCATTTCTCGGCGCCGCGCCGAGAACCGCACCGATCTCCATGCGTTTCGCCACATAATTCGGATGATAGATTTCCTTTACATAACCTGTTGCCAGACCAATCTGGTTTCCGTAAGAACTATAGCCATGAGCAGCCTCGCGCACCAGTTTTTTCTGTGGAAGCTTTCCTTCCAGCGTCTCGCTCTGGGGACGGGTCGGGTCCGCCGCTCCGGTTACACGCATCGCCTGATATACATAGGTACGGCCTGACAGCGGGTCGCGGATCGCACCGCCCAGACAGGTGGCAGCGCCGCCGAAAGGCTCGATCTCTGTCGGATGATTATGGGTTTCATTTTTAAAGTTGATCAACCACTCTTCCTCGACGCCGTCCACATCCACGGGAACGACGATAGAGCAGGCGTTGATCTCGTCGGACTCTTCCTGATCCTGAAGCTTGCCCTCTGCTTTCAGCTTGCGCATCGCCATCAGCGCCAGATCCATCAGGCAGACAAACTTGTCGTCGCGGCCTTTATAGATCTCTTCCCGGTCACTGAGATATTTCTCATAGGTTTTCATCATCGGCTCTCTGTAATCGCCGTCGCCGAAAGTTACATTCTTCAGTTCCGTGGAGAACGTCGTATGGCGGCAGTGATCGGACCAGTAAGTATCGAGCACACGGATCTCCGTCATGGACGGATCTCTCTTTTCTTCGCTTTTAAAGTAATTCTGGACATGCAGAAAATCCTTGAAAGTCATCGCCAGGCCGAGAGAATCGTACAGTTCTTTCAGTTCCGCCTCCGGCATACCGATAAAACCGTCAAAAATTTTTACATCCGCCGGCTCCTCAAATTTTGTCACCAGGGTTTCCGGTTTCTCGAGGCCGATCTCGCGGGAATCCACCGGGTTGATGCAGTGATGTTTCACCATCTCAAGCTGCTCGTCAGTGATGTCTCCCTCGATCACATAGGTCGTCGCGGAACGGATGATCGGTTTCTCATCTTCCTTCAGGAACTGAAGGCACTGAACAGCAGAATCCGCTCTCTGGTCAAACTGGCCCGGCAGAAATTCTACGGAAAAGATCTTATCTTCAGGTGCATGGGGGAATTCCTCCAGGTAGTAATCGTCTACCGGCGGCTCCGCAAACACTACGTGGCATGCTTTCTCAAAGGTCTCGTCACTGACATTCTCTACGTCATAGCGGATCAAGACTCTCACGTTTTTCACGGACGGAAGGTTCAGGTAATGTCTGATCTCATGGCTCAGTTCTTTCGCCTGTACTGCGAAATCAGGTTTTTTCTCTACATATACGCGTTTTACTGTACTCATTAGGTTCCTCCATTTTCTTTTCATGGGTTCCGGGGCCGGCAGCGGCCGGGCGGCCGGAAGCAGACAGGTGCGGGGTCGTCCGGCCTTTGCTGAATCCGGGCGCATCCGTGGACTGACTGCAGTTGTACGCTGTATTCAGTGTAGCATACTACTTATTATAAGTAAAATTAATATAATTAATTTCTTTTATAAGTTTCTCTAATTTTAAGGAGCGGACGAAACCGAGAGGCGCCATGGGCGGTGTGCGCGCGGCGCCTCTCGGTTTCTGATTGATTGGGGCGCGGAATGACTAAATATTTTTGCACGTATATAAGCTCAATGCGCAGGATATAGAAAAATACAAAAAACCAGTCCTGAATAAGCCTAAGGAAGGGCGGGGAAAAAGCTTTTTGCTTTCTTCCCCGCCTTCCTTAGACTACCTTTTTTCTATTTTCTTTCTTAAATATATTCTTTGTTTCCCCCGGTCTTCTCCTGACTTCTTCAGGCGCAGTTCTCAGAATTCCGGTTCGATCAGACCGTAGGTGTTTCCTTTTCTCTTATACACGACGTTTACTTCATCGGTTTCCGCATTGCGGAATACATAGAAGTTATGTCCCAGCAGTTCCATCTGTACGCATGCGTCTTCCGGGAACATCGGTTTCATTCCGAATTTCTTTGTACGGATAATGCGGATCTCTTCGTCTTCCATGTAATCATTCTCAATGTAGGATTTCTGGAAGTTTCCGCCTTCCTGTTTCTTGTCCACGATCTTTGTTTTGTATTTGCGAAGCTGGCGCTCGATCACCTCTTCTACCAGGTCAATGGAAACATACATATCATTGCTTACCTGCTCCGAGCGGATGATATTGCCCTTGACAGGAATGGTTACCTCTATCTTTTGTCTTTCTTTTTCAACACTCAGTGTGACGATGACTTCTGTGTCGGGTGTGAAATATCTTTCCAGTTTTCCGAGCTTATCCACTACTGCCGCCCGTAACCCCTCCGTTACATCGATATTTTTTCCGCTTATTGTAATCTTCATGATGTCTCAGCCCCTTTGCTAAGTATTTTACATGCGCTTTACTTTCCCGCCTGTAAGTAAGTATATTATATCAATCTATTTGATAAAACGCAATAGATTTTAGACTATTCACCAACTTTTAATAATTTTACAGTAAATTTTGTAAAATGAGGGCGGACGGGGCGGGGATGCCGCAGCGCGGGCAGGCGGAAGAGAGTCGGCGGCACGGGACGTGGGTGCGCGGCGGCATCCCCGCTCCCTGGCGTTCTCTTGGGGGAGTGACGGGAACAGATGTGGCTGAACGATTACGGTAACTGTCATTTTTGTTTCGCGATGGAATTGCATTTCAGGGGTTTGTATTTTATACTGGTGAGTGATAAGTGATATGGAATCGGGAAAAGAGGTGTGGTATGAAGCGGTGGATCAGGATCCGGCCGTCGGATGATGTGGGCGTGGCGCTGGAGGATCTGGCGGCGGGGACAAAGGTACAGTCGGATGGTGAAGGATCGTGTATTGTCCTTTTGGAGGATATCCCACGGGGGCATAAGTTCGCGCTCAGGAATTTGAATGTCGGGGAACGGGTAATGAAGTATGGAGCTCCGATCGGGGTGACTACGGAACCGGTGAGGGCCGGAGCCTGGGTGCATGTGCATAATCTGAAGTCGGCTCTCGATGAGGTCCTCGATGATTCGTATCGGGAGCGGAAGTTTTCGGCTGAAACGGACGGATATGGCTTTCCCGGAGCGGAAAAGCCGAACGGCTCTGCCAGTGGTTCCGGCGGCGGGGAGGATTGCTTTTTCCAGGGTTTTCAGCGGGAAAATGGAAGTGTGGGGATCCGCAATGAACTCTGGATCATCCCCACGGTGGGATGTGTCTGTGATGTAGCGGCAGCGCTTGAGAAGCGCGCACAATTTCTCGTCCGGGGGACGGTGGATGCGGTCTGTGCATTTTCTCACCCGTATGGCTGTTCCCAGATGGACGAAGATCAGGAGAATACCCGCCGGATCCTGGCAGATCTTGTGAACCATCCCAACGCGGGCGGTGTTCTGGTGCTTGGGCTTGGCTGTGAAAACAGTAATATCGGAGTGTTAAAGCAGTATATCGGTCCCTTCGATGAGCGGCGTGTAAAATTTCTGGTCTGCCAGGAATCCGAGGATGAACTGGGCGACGGACTGCGTCTGCTGGAGGAGCTGGCAGACTATGCCTCCTCGTTCCGCAGAGTACCGGTAAGCTGCAGCAGGCTTGTGGTCGGTCTGAAGTGCGGCGGATCAGACGGGTTGTCGGGAATTACCGCCAATCCTGCGGTGGGTGTTTGTTCTGATCTTCTGATCGCCCGGGGCGGCACTGCGATCCTCACGGAGGTCCCGGAAATGTTCGGGGCGGAAACGTTCCTAATGGACCGGTGTGAAAACGAGGAAGTGTTTGAAAAGACCGTTGCGCTGATCAATGATTTCAAAAAATATTTTATCAGCCATGGAAAAACCATCTATGAAAATCCCTCGCCCGGCAATAAGGAAGGAGGAATTTCCACGCTGGAAGACAAGGCTCTGGGATGTACGCAGAAGTCAGGGAGTACCCCGGTGCAGGATGTTCTCTCCTATGGAGAGCCTGTAAAAAGGTGGGGACTAAATCTGCTGAGCGCTCCGGGGAATGATCTGGTATCCTCCACCGCCCTGGCTGCCTCAGGCGCCCATCTGATTCTGTTTACGACCGGAAGAGGAACGCCCTTTGCATCGCCGGTTCCGACCCTGAAACTGTCCAGCAATTCCGCACTGTTCCGGAAGAAACATAACTGGATCGATTTTGACTGCGGAACGCTGACAGAAAGCGGCAGTCCGGAGGAACTCGGCGCACAACTCTTTGCGTATGTTCTTTCTGTCGCTTCCGGGGAGCAAGTGTGCGCGGAAAAAGCAGGATACCATGGCATGGCGATCTTTAAGCAGGGTGTTACCCTGTAAATGATCCGTGTAACCGTTCGTCTGACGGAACTGTTACATCGATCTGCAAGAAAAAGGAGACAGAAACAGTGAAAAAACTGAGTTACCAAACGTTAGAGGATTTGAATTACAACGGATATCTTCTGAGGGAGGCTCCGGAACGGGTGCTCCAGTTCGGCGAAGGAAATTTTCTTCGGGCTTTTGCCGACTGCTTTATCGATCGGATGAATGAGAAAGGCGGTTTTTGCGGCAAAGTCGTCCTTGTTCAGCCGAATGCGCGGCCCTCCGCACTGGGACTGGCCGACCAGATCAATGCCCAGGACGGTCTTTATACCTTATATCTGCGTGGTTTTCAAAACGGAAAAAAGATCAACGAGAAACGGATCGTTTCCTGTGTCAGCCGCTGCCTGAATATGTACAGAGATTATGACAAAGTAATGGCCTGTGCGGAAAACGCCGACCTGCGCTTTATCATCTGCAACACCACGGAAGCGGGGATCGTATACGATCCGGAATGCCAGTTCGACGACGTTCCTCCTTCTGCCTTTCCGGCAAAGCTGACGCAGTTTCTCTACCGGCGTTTCCAGGTTTTCGGCCGGGAGACGGGAAAAGGCCTTGTGCTCCTTCCCTGCGAACTAATCGACGATAACGGAAAGGAACTGAAAAACTGTGTCCTCTACCTGGCTTTCTATCACGGGACGGAGTTGACGGAGAAAGGACTTCTGGCAAGGCGTCCCAACGGAGATGTCTATACCGTCTCCGACGACCGGTCCGTGCTGGAATTCTTTTACGATCACCGGATGGACTCCACAAAAGATTTGGTTCACGCAGTATCCACCAACCAAGCTTTCTGGGGGATGGATCTGTCTGTGTTTCCGGAATTTGAGGAGACCGTGTGCAGATTTCTGGATGAGATCAGGGAAAACGGTGTGTTGGCCATCATGAAGCATTTGCAGAAAAACCGTTGACGCACCATGGTAATATAATCAGACAACACGCCGGGAGAAGGGTATAAAATCATCCCGAAACTCCCGGAACAGAAGGAGGACTTTATGAAATTTCGGCCATGCATTGATATACATAATGGAAAGGTAAAACAGATCGTCGGCGGCAGTCTGAAAGACGCCAGAGATCAGGCGGTGGAAAACTTTGTTTCCGATCAAGACGCTGCCTTTTTTGCAGAATTTTACCGGGAAAAGGGAATCGACGGGGGACATGTGATCCTGCTGAACTCCAGGGATTCTGTGTATTATGAGGAAACGAAACGGCAGGCTCTGGAAGCGCTCGCCGCTTTCCCGGGCGGGTTACAGGCAGGAGGCGGGATCACGGAAAAGAATGCCTCCGAATTTCTGGACGCCGGCGCCAGCCACGTTATCGTCACATCCTATGTCTTCCGGGACGGACAGATCTCCTATGAAAATCTGGATAAACTGGAGCGTGCAGTTGGAAGGGATCGTCTGACCCTGGATCTCAGCTGCCGGAAAAAAGGCGGGGAATATTTCATCGTGACAGACCGCTGGCAGAAGTATACCGATGTGGCGCTGTCTCTGCCGGTGCTCCGGGAACTCTCCTCCCACTGCGATGAATTTCTGATCCATGCGGTGGACGTGGAAGGGAAAGCCCGGGGGATTGAACTGCCTCTGGTCCGCCTGCTCTCCGAGATGGAGGAGTTTCCGGTCACCTATGCAGGCGGCGTCGGCAGTTTCCGGGATCTTGAACTCCTGAAGAAAGAAGGAAACGGCAAAATCGATGTGACCATCGGCAGTGCTCTGGACCTGTTCGGCGGTCCTATGCCCCTGGAGGAAGTACTGGCATATATATGAGCAGGACAGCCTTATCAGCGGTCCACCCTGCCCCACGGGAAAAATTTCCCGTTCTGATATCGTTTCAAAAGGATCAATGCCACAAGAGAGGCAGTCAGCTCCGAAAGTGGAAACGCCGCCCAGATTCCTGCAGCTCCCATCACCCGCGACAAAACAAAGCCCAAAGGTACCGTAATCACCAGCTGCCGCAGCAGGGAAATCACCAGGGACTCCCCTCCCCGTCCCAGAGCCTCGAAAACGCCGGAAAACACAACGCCGATCGTCGACACAAGGAATCCCAGACAGATGATACGCAGCGCTGTCTCTCCCGCCGCCAGCAGTTCCGCATCCGCCTGAAACAGCTGCAGAATCCCTCTTGGGATTGCAAGGGACAGAACGGTTCCCGCCAGCATGAGCACGGCAGCGCCCAGCAGACAGTAACGGATCGTCTGGCGCACACGGCCGTACTGCCCTGCGCCGTAGTTAAAACCGATGATCGGCCGCATTCCCTGTACCATACCGTTGGCCGGCATATAAATAAATGTCTGCAGCTTAAAGTAAACGCCGAGCACCGCCACGTAAACATCTGAAAACGCTGCGAGGATCCCGTTCAGAACGCTGACCAGCAGCGACGGCATCATCAGCATCAGGGATGACGGGATCCCGACGGAATAAATTCTTTTGATCAGAGCCCAGTCGAGTTTCAGATAGCGGGGATGCATCGTCACGCCGGGGTTTTTATGCAGATAGACGACAATGTACAAAACAAACGCCCCAATCTGACCGATCACCGTGGCGATCGCCGCGCCGCGCACACCCATGGCCGGAAAGCCCAGAAGCCCGAAGATCAGGATCGGATCCAGGATAATATTTATGATGCATCCGGTGGCAAGAAGAACCATCGTCGTCTTCATCGCCCCGATGCCCTGATAAATCTTTTCCAGAGAAATCTGAAGAAGACTTCCAAAGGAGACACACAGCACCACATAAGTATAGTCGCAGGCATTTTCCAGCACCTCCGGACTGCTGGTGAACAGCTGAAGGAACGGCCGTGTGACCGCCAAACCAAACAGGACAAAGATAACGCAGTGGATCAGTGTCAGCGCCATCCCGATCGTAGCGGTCTCGTTCGCCTTTTCCTGATCTTTTTCTCCAAGACTGATGGATAATGCCGAACTGATCCCAACGCCGAAGCCGACCGACACGGCCATAACAATGTTCTGCAGCGGATATGCGAGAGAAACCGCAGTCAGGGCCTCTGTCCCCAGCCATGATACATACATGCTGTCGACAATATTGTAGAGCGACTGAACCAGCATCGACAGCATCATCGGAAGCGACATGCTGATCAGCAGAGACAGCACCGGCTTTTCTCCCATCTTATTTTTCTGTTCTTCCATATTTCACAACACCTCTTTTTCTCTCTGAGCATTTGCAGCGCTTCGAAAAGTTTCCGCAAAAAAAGCCATACCGCTCTGTTTAATGCTGAAACAGAAAAACCGGTATGGCTTTCAAACGCTCATTGTTTCTTTCCGCAGAAATTCTACGAAAATCATATACACGGTATCACATCTTTTCGATTCCGTCAAGTATCTCTTTTTCTTATTTCCACTTTCTGTACAGTTCCGCGATGGACGCGAAGATATAATCCGGC
>DXEK01000089.1 GCA_019115005.1 Candidatus Fusicatenibacter merdavium
AATTTCACTGGCGGGAACCGTTAAATAACAGTTCCGCCGGCCAGACGATTACATAGTGTAAAGCGGCCGTGAGGTAGTGATTGACTTTTGACGGTACATGGGGTTACAATAGAAAAGCAAAACTGCCGGAAGCGAGGTGGGAAATGGCAAATAAACGAAATTATCAGAAGGAACTGGAACGAGTGATCGATGGCCTGGACGGAAAGGTTCCGACCCTCTTGCTGCACAGTTGCTGTGCGCCGTGCAGCAGTTATGTTCTGGAGTATCTGTCCGAATACTTTCAGATCACCTTGTTTTATTATAATCCGAACATTTATCCGCCGGAGGAGTATAAAAAAAGAGTTCTGGAACAGCAGGATCTGATCCGCCGGATGGAAGTCCGCCATCCTGTGAAGTTTCTGGAGGGCGCCTACGACACGGAGCGTTTTTACCAGATGGCCCGGGGAATGGAGGATTTGCCGGAAGGACAGGAGAGATGCTTCGGCTGTTATGAACTGCGTCTGCGGGAAGCGGCAGAGAAGGCGAAAGAGATGAATGCGGATTACTTTACGACTACGCTCTCGATCAGTCCGATGAAAAATGTGGACAAGCTGAATGAGATCGGCGAGAAAGTGGCGGCGGAATTCGGACTCCGTTATCTGAATTCAGACTTCAAGAAAAAAAACGGCTACCGGCGTTCGGTGGAACTTTCCGGGATCTACGGACTGTACCGTCAGGATTACTGCGGCTGTGTTTTCTCAAAAAGAGAGAGGGAGCGGAAGAAAGCGTCTTCCGAACGGGAGAGAAAGGAAAGTTGTTCAGCGGATTGAGGAGCTGTGACGCTGTGAATACATGGGAAAGAGAGGAAAAGAGATGGCTCAGTTATGGGGCGGCCGTTTTACAAAAGAGACGGATCAGCTTGTTTACAATTTTAATGCGTCTATCGGATTTGATCAGAAATTTTACAGACAGGATATTCAGGGCAGTATGGCCCATGTGCGTATGCTGGCAAAACAGGGGATCCTGACAGAGGAGGAGAAGGATCAGATCCTGGAGGGACTGCAGGGAATCCTTGAGGATGTGGAGAATCACCGTCTGGAGATCACCGACGAGTATGAGGATATCCACAGTTTTGTCGAGGCCAATCTGATCGAGCGGATCGGCGATGCGGGCAAGAAACTGCACACCGGAAGAAGCCGGAATGACCAGGTAGCGCTGGACATGAAGCTGTATATCCGCGATGAGATCCGTGAGATCGACAGCCTGGTACTGGAACTGCTGAAAGCGCTGCAGAAGATCATGGAGGAAAACCTTCATACTTATATGCCTGGTTTTACGCACCTTCAGAAGGCGCAGCCGATCACCCTTGCGCATCATATGGGAGCGTATTTTGAGATGTTCCGCCGTGACAGAGGCCGTCTCCATGATATCTTCCGGAGAATGAATTACTGTCCGCTCGGGTCCGGCGCACTGGCGGGAACGACGTACCCGCTGGATCGGGAATATACGGCGGAACTGCTGGACTTCGCCGGGGCGACGAGAAACAGTATGGATTCTGTTTCCGACCGGGATTATCTGATCGAGCTGCTCAGCGCGATGTCGACGATTATGATGCATCTGAGCCGGTTCTGTGAGGAAATCATTATCTGGAACACCAACGAGTATCAGTTTGTGGAGATCGATGACGCATACAGTACGGGAAGCAGCATCATGCCGCAGAAAAAGAATCCCGATATTGCCGAGCTTGTCAGAGGGAAGACCGGACGTGTCTACGGAGCGCTGATCTCCCTTCTGACGACGATGAAAGGACTTCCGCTGGCATATAATAAAGATATGCAGGAGGACAAGGAGCTCACTTTTGATGCGATCGATACGGTAAAGGGCTGCCTGGCTCTGTTCACCGGCATGCTTTCCACCATGCGTTTCCGGAAAGACCGGATGGAAGCGAGTGCGAAGAACGGATTTACAAACGCGACGGATGCGGCGGACTATCTGGTCGGAAAAGGGGTTCCGTTCCGGGACGCTCATGGAATCGTCGGCCGTCTGGTTCTGTATTGTCTGGAGAAGAATATCGCGCTGGACGATATGACGCTGGAGGAATACAAGGCGATCAGTCCGGTCTTTGAGGAGGATATTTACGAGGCGATCAGCATGAAAAACTGCGTGGAGAAGCGGAATACCATCGGCGCGCCGGGCGCTGAGGCGATGAAACGTGTGCTCGAAGAAAACCGCAGATATCTGGAACAGGAATGGTGCGGATAACAGGGAATCGTGCAGCTGTTACGATTCCTGACAAAAAGGTATTGCAATTTCAGATAAAATCGTTTAGTATTACATGAGACGCACAAATGTACGCCGCAGAAAAACAAATCGTGTCTGAAATACTGAGAAAGGGACGCCGGCCTGAAGCGGTTGAAATATAGACAGAAGCCTGGGGACTGCTTCCGGAAGGATTCGGGAGATGATACAGTATTTTGAGACAGAAATGAGGAGAGAAATATGGAACAAAAATTGAAAGTTGGTATCTTAGGTGCAACAGGAATGGTCGGACAGAGATTTATCTCTCTGCTGGAGAACCATCCGTGGTTTGAAGTCGTGACCGTGGCGGCCAGCCCGAGAAGCGCAGGCAAGACGTACGAGGATGCGGTCGGAGACCGCTGGAAAATGACGACCCCTATGCCGGAAGCGGTAAAGAAGCTGATCGTTATGAATGTCAACGATGTAGAACATGTGGCATCTACGGTAGACTTCGTATTTTCTGCTGTTGATATGTCGAAAGATGAAATCAAAGCCATCGAGGAAGCGTACGCGAAGACGGAGACCCCGGTTGTTTCCAACAACAGCGCGCACCGCTGGACTCCGGACGTTCCGATGGTTATCCCGGAGATCAATCCGGAACATTTTGATGTGATCGAATTTCAGAAAAAGCGTCTGGGAACGACCCGCGGATTTATCGCAGTGAAGCCGAACTGCTCGATCCAGAGCTATGCGCCGGTGCTGACTGCGTGGAAAGAATTTGAGCCTTATGAAGTGGTTGCAACCACTTACCAGGCGATTTCCGGAGCAGGAAAGACCTTTAAGGACTGGCCGGAGATGGTGGAAAATATCATCCCGTATATTTCCGGGGAGGAAGAGAAGAGTGAACAGGAACCGCTGCGGATCTGGGGAAAGATCGAAAACGGTGTGATCGTAAAGGCGGAGGAGCCGAAGATCGCCTGCCAGTGCATCCGTGTGCCGGTCCTGAACGGACATACCGCTGCGGTATTTGTAAAATTTCGCAAGAACCCGACGAAAGAGCAGCTGATCGAGAAGCTGGAAAACTTTAAGGGACTGCCGCAGGAGTTGAAGCTTCCGAGCGCTCCGAAGCAGTTTATCCGTTACATGGAGGAGGACAACCGTCCGCAGGTTACTCTGGATGTGGATTATGAGAACGGAATGGGAATCTCTGTCGGCCGTCTTCGTGAGGATTCGATCTATGACTGGAAGTTTGTAGGACTTTCCCATAATACGGTGCGCGGCGCTGCAGGCGGTGCGGTACTGTGCGCGGAGACTCTGACAGCGAAAGGATTCATCAATAAAAAATAAGCGCGAAAATTTTGCAGACAAGAAAACCCTTTGCAGCCGTTCAGTCAGCTGAACGTTGCAAAGGGTTTTTGACTGTCAGGAATTGTGGCAGTCCGGTCCGCCGGAGCGGTAATGCGATTTTATCGCAGGAAGATGTGAAGCAATTTCTCGTTGAATTTTTTATAGGGCTGATAGCGCATGGGAAGATCCAGCCATGTTTTCTTGTCTACGATACTCTTGTAGTGGGAGAAGGTCCGGAAGCCTTCTTTTCCGTGGTAAGAGCCCATCCCGCTCTCTCCGAAACCGCCGAATCCCATCTCGCTGGTAGCCAGGTGGATGATCGTGTCGTTGACGCAGCCGCCGCCGAAACCGCAGCGGGACATTACTTTTTTCACCGCCGGTTTGCTGGAGGTAAAGAGGTACAGCGCCAGCGGGTGCTGCATGGAGTTGATTTTTCTGATCGCAGCGTCGAGCGTCTCGTAGGTGAGCACCGGGAGAACCGGACCGAAGATTTCTTCCTGCATGACTGCGTCATCGAAAGTGACGTTGTCCATCACGGTCGGTTCGATTTTCAGCGTGGCTCTGTCGGATCGCCCGCCGCAGACGACTTTCCCCGGATCGATCAGTCCGGTGATCCGGTCAAAGTGTTTTTCGTTGATGATCTTGCCATAGGTTCCGTTAGTCAGCGGATCGGATCCGAACTGTTTCCTGATCTGTTTTCGGATTTCTTCCACCAGCTGATCTTTGATTCTTCTGTCACAGTAGATGTAGTCGGGAGCCACGCAGGTCTGGCCGCAGTTGAGATATTTTCCGAAGACGATACGCTTTGCGGCGAGAGGAATGTCACCGCTCTTTTCTACAATGCAGGGACTCTTTCCGCCCAGTTCCAGAGTCACCGGGGTCAGGCGCCGGGCAGCGTGGGCCATGACTTCTTTTCCCACTGCCTGGCTGCCGGTGAAAAAGATATAGTCGAAATGCTCGTTCAGCAGACAGGTGTTTTCCGCGCGGCCGCCGGTGATCACGGTGACATATTCTTCGTCAAAGCATTCGCGGATCATCTCCTGGATCGCGCGGCTGGTGTTGGGTGAGTAGGCGCTCGGTTTGATGACGGCGGTGTTTCCCGCCGCGATCGCGTCTGCCAGAGGATCGATCGTCAGCAGGAACGGATAGTTCCATGGACTCATGATCAGTGTAACGCCGTAAGGCGAAGGTTTTACAAAACTTCTGGAGTGGAACTGGGCCAGCGGAGTGTGTACCGCCTTCTCCCGGGCAAAGGAGCGGATATGGCGGATCATATAGGAAATTTCCGTCAGGACAAGCCCTGTCTCGCACATATAGCTTTCATAAGCGCTCTTTCCGAGATCCTCCCGGATGGCGTCGTTTAGCGCCGTCTCGTGTTCCCGGATATAGTTTTTCAGCTTTTTCAGCGCCCGGATCCTGCCGTCGAGCGGGAGCGTAGCGCCGGTGTAAAAATAAGTGCGCTGTTTTTCTACGATTTTTCGGATTTCCGATTCATTCATTTTTTCCTCCTTCTGACGCATTTACTGCGTCAATAACGGTAGATTTGGAAGTTTATTCCAAATTGTGCACCATCCTGTAAATTATGTATTCGGAGACGCCGGCGTTTTCAGGCGTCTGCGTCAGAGGCTTGCGGCTTTTCTTCTTCCATCAGCATATAATAAAATTTTTCCAGCTCCTTCGCGTCCATGAGAACGGGAACGGGGTAGAGAGGATTGGCTTCCTTGTCCGCATAGTGGGACAGCTTTGGAATATCCTCCTCCCGGATCTCGGGAATCGTGTTTCCGATGCCGAACCGCTGTTTCATAGATCTGATCTCGTCGATGAATGCGTTTGCGGCCTGTTCGCAGGGGGTATCTTTTGTGCAGATCCCGGCTGCCACAGCAAGCTTATAGAGCTTTTGGTGAATGGTTTCCCCGTACTCCTGAAGGACGAACGGGAGCAGTACCGCGTTGGCCAGTCCATGAGGAACGTTGTATTCGCCGCCCAGGGAATGTGCGACGGCATGTACATATCCCACATAGGATTTTGTAAACGCACATCCTGCGTAGTAAGAAGCGTGGAGCATATTGCGTCTTGCGTCGATGTCCGAGCCGTTTGTGTATGCGGTGTCGAGATTTTCAAAAATCAGCTTAACCGCCATCTCCGCGTTCTTTCTGGTCCCCCGGGTCGAGGAGTTTCCAATATATGCCTCCACCGCGTGGGTCAGCGCGTCCATGCCTGTAGTCGCTGTGACAAACGGCGGGAGACTCAGCGTGACTTTCGGGTCGAGGACGGCATATCTGGGGATCAGCGGAAAGTCGTTGATCGCATATTTATGGCGTGTCTGCGCATCGGTGATCACGGCCGCGAGTGTTGTCTCGCTTCCCGTCCCTGCGGTAGTGGGGACGGCCATGAGCAGCGGCAGCTTTTTGACGCTTCCCACGACTTCCGGCGTACGGTACGGAAGAAAAGGAAGCGCCAGTTTGAATATTGTCTGATAGGTCCTGCAATAGACTTTCTCTAATTTATTCATGTTGTAAATCCCCGCTTCTGTAAAGTTTTATCCAAAGCAGACTATAGCAACAGGGAAAAAAATTGTCAACGGTATTTTACATTGACAAACAATAACGGAAAAGTTATGATTGCATAAGACAATGTGCTGTTTTGCATTGAAAAGGCTTGATATTGCAAAAGAGACAGTCAAATTGGAAGATATGGGAGGAACTTATGAAAAAAATCATTTGTATTGCACTTTGCTGTGCTTTTGCACTGTGCGGCTGTGAAAAAAGTGGGGAGAGCCGGCCGTCGGACAGTCTGCCGCTGGAATTTCCGGATACGCAATGGGATATGACGATGAGCGAAGTGATGGATGCGCTTGGCGTTACACAGGAGGATACGGTTTCGTACAGTGAGGAGGGACGCGGACCGTACTTTATCGTCGAGAACCGGGATGTTTTCGGGCAGACAGCGTCGACCGTAAACTTTTCATTCATCAATCTGAAGCTGGATGATTCCAAAGACCTGGAGGAGTTCGATGAGGAGACGATGGGCGGAAATGAAGTCCTGAATCTTGTAAACGTGATCTACCCTGCGGGGACGGATATGGATCCCGTGGTGGAAGAACTGAAAGAACTTTACGGGGAGGACACACTTTCCGAAATCACACTGTATTCACCGACGGATCTGTTTGGTACCGGAGGACTGGCAGGGATAGACCGCGCGGAATCAGAGACGATGCAGCTGTGGGGAAATGCGCCCGTTGTTTCCGCTGTTGAGGAAGAAGACCGCTCATATTTTCAGGAAAACTGGTCCTATTACGTATTTGGCCTCAATGAAGATACATGGGATGCTTTTTCAGAAAAAGGCCGGATGGTCACCATCTCCTGCTCTACAGATCCTGACAATCCGTACGTGCAGTTTAATGCGTATAATCTCGCTGTTTACAATGAACTGAAAGCGCAGATGGGGTCGTGAATTTATTTCAAATGTGCGAATATTTCACAAAAATCCGCATAATATTTTGTGAACATTGGGACCTTCCCGGAAGATTTTCAGAGTACACTTTTTGTTGTGTTATTTCTTTAACGATGGTATAATGTCTTTATGCGGAAAAAGGAGGTATTTTTTACGGGGCGCTGCAAAAATCATGTATATTTTGGCGGCAAAACCATACCGGTCTCGTCGCCGGTACCGGTACGGAGGGCCTGAAGAATATACAGAAACAGACTGAGAAAAAGAGAGGAGGATTTTTATGCCTTACGAAGATGTAGAAAAATTTGAACAGATTGCAAAGGGAAAAATAAAGTTTCTGGAGGAGCATTTCGGACGGTATGTTCTGAGAGCCATCATGGCCGGATTCTTTATCGCGGTGGCGATGATTTACAGTAACGTAGTCGGAAACCTGTTCAGTGAATCGGATCCGGCGATGGGGAAATTTCTCAGCGGTATCGTATTTTCCATCGCGGTTCTTCTGATTACCTTTATCGGAAGCGAATTGTTTACCGGAAACAATCTGATGATGGCGTTCGGCGCTTACCAGAAGGCAGTTTCCTGGAAGGCAGTCGGAAAGGTGTGGCTGGTCAGCTATATCGGAAATTTTGTCGGATGCTTTATCTTTTCCTTGATCTTTGTGGGGGCGGGAGCGTCGGGCACCACAGGTTACTTTGCAAGTATCATTGACGGGAAACTGACGATACCGGCAGGACAGATGTTCCTGCGTGCGCTTCTCTGTAATTTCTTTGTCTGTCTCGCCATTGTATGCGGAAACAAGATGAAGAACGAGGCGGCGAAGTTCCTGATGATTGTGATCTGTATCTCGGGATTCGTGGTATCCGGTTTTGAACACAGCATTGCCAATATGGCGACGTTTACGACGGCGATGCTGCTGGTGCCGGGCGTCTCGATTGTCAGCGTGCTGCGGAGTATGCTGATTGTAACTTTGGGAAATATGGTCGGCGGAGCGTTGCTCCTTGGCTGGCCGCTTTGTAAAATGAGTGCACCGAAAGAATGACAAAATCTTTATACATAGCTGAAAAGCCCAGCGTGGCGCAGGAATTTGCGAAGGCTTTGAAAGAAAATATGCAGCGGAAGGATGGCTACCTGGAATCTCAGAATTCCGTGGTGACCTGGTGTGTGGGACATCTGGTCACCATGAGCTATCCGGAAAAATACGATCCGAAATATAAACGGTGGAGTTTTGATACTCTGCCGTTTCTTCCTAAAACCTTTCTGTATGAGGTGATACCGGGCGTTGAGAAACAGTATCGGATCGTGAGCGGCCTTCTGAATCGAGAGGATGTGACGACGATCTATGTCTGTACCGACTCCGGGCGGGAGGGTGAATATATTTACCGTCTGGTCGCACAGATGGCGCAGGTAGGAGATAAGAAACAACAGAAGAGAGTCTGGATCGATTCCCAGACGGAGGAGGAGATTCTCCGGGGAATTCGGGAAGCGAAGGATGAAAGCGAATACGACAACCTTTCAGCCTCCGCTTATTTGCGCGCGAAAGAAGATTACCTGATGGGAATTAATTTTTCCCGTGTGCTGACATTGAAATATGGAAATACCATCGCCAATTATCTCGGAACGAAATATCAGGCGGTCTCCGTCGGGCGTGTGATGACTTGTGTGCTTGGAATGGTAGTGCGCAGGGAGCGGGAGATCCGTTCCTTCGTCAAAACGCCGTTCTACCGTGTACTCGCAAACATGTCTGTGGAGGGACGGAGTTTTGACGGTGAATGGCGTGCGGTGGAAGGAAGCCGGTATTACCAGTCTCCGCTCCTCTATAAAGACAACGGTTTCCGGAAAAAAGAAGACGCGGAAAAGCTGATCGCCGAACTGAGCGGGTCAGAGGCGCTGACGGCAGTGGTGGAGAAGGTGGAGCGGAAAAAGGAGAAAAAGAATCCGCCGCTTCTGTACAATCTGGCTGAACTTCAGAACGACTGTGCGAAGCTGTTTAAGATCAGCCCCGATGAGACACTGAAGATCGTCCAGGAATTGTATGAAAAGAAACTGGTCACTTATCCGCGAACCGACGCCCGTGTGCTGTCCAGCGCGGTGGCGAAGGAGATCCACCGGAATCTGGCAGGGTTGAAGAATTACGGAAAAACTGCGGACCTGACCGCGGAGATCTTGGAGAACGGAAGTTATAAGAAAATCGGAGCGACCAGATACACCAATGACAAGCAGATCACAGACCACTACGCAATCATCCCGACGGGCCAGGGACTCGGGAATCTGAGAAATCTCAGGGATCTCTCCGAAAAGGTGTACGAGGTGATCGTCCGAAAATTTCTTGCTGTCTTCTATCCGCCGGCGGTGTATCAGAAAGTATCTCTGACGACAATGACCGGCGGGGAGCATTTTTTTGCAGGATTTAAGGTCTTGCTGGAGGAAGGCTATCTGAAGGTCATGAACTATTCCTTCGGAAAGAAGAAGGATCCGGCAGCAGGACGCGCAGGGCGCCCGGGGGATGCAAAAGATTCCGACTCTTCCGGAGAGAATGGGACAGACGCGGTGGACATTGCCTGCGATCAGAATTTCCTGGCAGCTCTCGCGAAGGTGAGAAAAGGAACAGTTCTGCCGGTGGAGGGTTTCCGGATCAAGGAAGGGGAGACCTCGCCGCCGAAACGATATACTTCCGGATCCATGATCCTGGCGATGGAAAATGCCGGCCAGCTGATCGAGGACGAGGAACTCCGGGCGCAGATCAAGGGCAGCGGAATCGGCACCAGCGCTACCAGAGCAGAGATATTGAAAAAGCTGTTCTCTATTCAGTATCTTTCACTGAACAAGAAAACTCAGGTGATCACGCCGACCCAGCTGGGGGAGATGATCTTTGATGTTGTCAACCAGTCGATCCGCTCGCTGCTAAATCCGGAGCTGACTGCCAGCTGGGAAAAAGGACTGACCTATGTGGCGGAGGGGAGTATTACGACGGAAGAGTACATGACAAAACTGGAAAATTTTGTGGCCCGTCATACGGAAAATGTAAAGAGGATGCACCCGTCCTATGGTGTGCGGCAGTGCTTTGACGCCTATGCGGATGTATATAAAAAGAAATAAAAGGAAAAGAGGTTGGAATTATGAAGGGAATTACGATTCAGGAACTGTATGATTTGAATGAGACGATCGCAGCGGAGATTTTTAAGGGCAAGACATATCCATGGGAAGTGCTGCCGGAGATCGGTGCGTTTCTCGTGAAGCTTGGAGATACCCTTCCGGAGGATGAATATGAGAAGCGAGGAGAGAATATCTGGGTCGCAAAGGATGCAAAAGTAGCGCCGACTGCGTCCATTACCGGGCCATGCATTATCGGGAAAGGCGCGGAAGTAAGACACTGTGCGTTTATCCGCGGCAATGCACTGGTGGGAGAGGGTGCAGTAGTCGGAAATTCCACAGAACTGAAGAACGTGATCCTGTTCAATAAAGTCCAGGTGCCTCATTACAATTACGTCGGAGATTCGATTCTGGGTTATAAGGCTCATATGGGAGCAGGTTCCATTACCTCCAATGTAAAATCAGATAAAAAACTGGTAGTGGTGAAAGGAGAAGGCGAAGCGATCGAGACTGGTCTGAAGAAGTTCGGCGCGATGCTCGGAGATGAAGTGGAAGTGGGATGCGGCAGTGTTCTGAACCCGGGAACGGTAGTCGGTCCCCACACCAATATTTATCCGCTGTCCAGCGTCCGCGGTGTGATCCCTTCGGATTCCATTTATAAAAACAGTAAGGAAGTTGTAAAAAAAATCTGAGACCGGAAACAATGTAATCGTTCAGAGGGCAGAACATTTTCTCC
>DXEK01000090.1 GCA_019115005.1 Candidatus Fusicatenibacter merdavium
ATATACCGCCATCAGAAAAGCGGACATCTGATAGTCCGGGATCCTCCCGCCGGTATACTCTGTGATCATCCACTGGATCTCCTCCCGGCTCAGGGATCCGCCGTTTCTCTTTTTCATGATCAGATCATACATTCTCATGTTCCTTCACCTCCAGGTTTTGACTCTTTTTTGTCTCACACGATCCTGCCGTTCGCATTACCCCCATGTCATCAGTGAGATGGCAAGCACTGCGGCATAGTACAGACACAGTGCGAAATCATTCTTCCGTCTGGAAAGTCCAACCAGGACATTCTTTCCGATCATCATATCCGAAACTGCGAACGCAAAGGCTCCGGCCGCAGGCAGGAACCCCTTTGCGCCCACCGATGCCGGGAGCAGCACCGCCATCGAGACCATCAGCATCAGAAACGCCAGATAAAACAACATTCCGATCAGGTACGGGTATTTCTTTTCCCCCCACAGTTTTCTGCACTCTCTCCGGAACAGAAGGATCGCCGCGAGACACAGGACGACAAAGACGGCCGCCGTCATCGGATGCAGGCCGCCCTGCAGAAAATACCAGACGATCAGCAATCCATGACCCAGCGCGAATACCGTTGCTCCCGCCGGAAAACGGATTTCCAGCAAACCATCCGCCGCCAGAAACAGCACCATCGCCCAGAAGATCAGGCTGCCAAATGGATTTGCATTCTGCAGGATCACCCCCGCCGCTGCCGTACAGACCGCCATCCAGGTGACCATACACTTTGCGAGAATCTTCCATTTACTGTCCAGCCGGTATTTCAGGAGAAAATACGTTCCGGTTCCTGCCGCCATCTCCGGAACCGCCAAAAGCAGCCACTGCCATCGCTCCATAACACCACCCTTCCTTTTACATCCCTTCTTTACCAGCTGCATTTTCCGCAGTTCGTACACGGGATGCAGCTTTTCTTTTCCAGTTTCGGCTTCCAGTCGAAGATTTCCACAGAGCCAGATTCTTTTTCCTGGATTTTCCACTGTTGTCCACGGATCCGAAACGAAATTTCCCCGTCTGTGAAATCCAGTTCCACCGGATAAATGCGGATTTGCTCCGGATGCATACAGCTCTGATAGACGACAGGCGCGAGTTCCGCCGTCTGCGCGCCATGCAGACGAAAGCTGTGGGACGCGGTGACGATCCGCCGGATCTTTCCGTCTTTCTCTTCCGCCACCGGTTCCGGAACACACGGATACGGAAGATCACGACAGACCTTCACCGCTCCGATTGCTGTCTCGTATCTTTCCACGGATCTTCCGTCATCCTTGTGCTCCGCCTGTTCGCATCCTGTAAACAGTCTTTTCTTCTCCCTATCCATCATTTTTCTTTCCACCTACTCTTCTTCCGGAATCGTCCACGCCCCGGACTGTCACCTTTTTTACTATTACCATTATAACGGATCTGCCGTTTTATGTATACAAAATCTTTCTGAAAGAAAAATCCTCCCGGCAAAGCCGAAAGGATCTTCTCACAGGGTCAAAGGGTATTTTTCCCCCAAGGATGCTACGGATTGCTCCGCCTTTCATCGGATTACTGCCTCCCCGGCGAAAACCGCTGCCACTCCGGCGGCCATACTGAGCACTGCATAGAGCAGCGCCAGTCTCGCGTTCCCGCTCTGGATCAGGTCGCCGGTTTCCAGCGCAAAGGACGAAAATGTCGTAAATCCTCCGCAGACTCCCACTTTGAGAAACAGTACCAGTCTGGGACTGAGCGTACTGTTTTTCACTGTCGCCGCGGCGATCATCCCGATGACAAATGCGCCGACAATATTGATCAGAAAAGTCTTCACCGGAAAAATCCAACCTTCTCTTACCGGGATCAGACCGATCAGATACCGGCAAACGGAGCCGATGAATCCGCCGATCCCCACTACCAGACACTCCACCATATCACTTCTCTCCTGTTCCATTTTTCCATCTTCCAGACCCGCTCACTGTGTCAGGAAGGCACGGCACCGCTACTCCGCCCGCACGCCTGTCATCGTCTGTTCCACAATACTGTGGATGATCTCGCTGGTCAACGTACCGCTGGCGTATCCGAAAACCTTTCCCTCGTCAGTGATCATAAAAGTGGTCGGAAACGCTGAAATTCCGTAGGCAGCAAAACTTGCGCCGGTTGTGTCCATCACCACCGGATAGGTATAACCGTTCTCTTCCAGAAACGCCTCGATCTCTTCCTGGCTCTCGTCGGCATTGTTCGGATACTCCTCTGTCTTCGGATTCGCAACGCCAAGGACGATCAGATCTCCGGAATTCTCCCCGTATTCCTCATACAGTGCCTGAATATCCGGCATCTCCATCTTGCACGGACCGCACCAGGTAGCCCAGAAATTGAGGAAAACGGTTTTCCCCTTATACTCAGACAAAGTGTGCTCGTTTCCATACTGATCCGTCAGTGTAAAATCCGGGGCATCCGGAAGTTCTTCCGCCTGTGCCGTTTCTTTCGAAGGATCAGAAGATGTGTCAGCTGCGTCATCCGACGACGAGTCAGACGCCGCTTCCGGTATATCCCCGGAATCTCCGATCTGTACATCCGCCGACACATCGGACTGCGCAACTGCCGTGGCACCGGACTGTGTCCCAAAGGAAGAGAGATAGCCGGTCAGGCCGTTCATCCATCCGCTGAACGTCATCACACCGAGCAGGATCATCAGCACGGCGCCCGCCTTCACCGAATACCGCACAATCCTCTGATGTCTCCGGAAAAAACCGAGTACGGTACCCGTAAAGAGACCGACCGCCAGAAACGGAAGAACAAATCCTGCTGTATACACACCGATCAGCAGATACCCCGCCACCGGGGACGCTGCCGTCGAAACCATCAGAAGCACACTCGCCAGCGCCGGACCCACGCAGGGCGTCCACGCAAAGCTGAACGTAAAGCCAAACAGCAGCGCCACCAGAGGATTCATCGTAAAACGGTCCAGACGGAAACGGATACGGTGCTCTTTGTCGGCAATTCTCAGATGGCCGAGGATTCCCGTCTGATAAACACCGAACAGGATCATAAGAATCCCGCTGACCCGCGCAAACATCGTCCGGTTTCCCGAAAAGAACCGTCCAAGGGCAGAAAAGCCAAACCCGAGAGCAAAAAAGGCGAAGCTGATCCCGATCACAAAACACACGGTATGCAGCAAAACCTTTCCCCGGGGATAACGGATCGTCCCGTCCGCCTCCACTACTTTCGCGCCGCCGGACAGATAGCCGATATACAGCGGCACAAGCGGGAGCACACAGGGAGAAAAGAAGCTCAGCAATCCCTGCAGGAATACCGTCAACACCGGTACGCCCGTCTCAATCGAAAATGTCATAAATCCCTCCTCTGCTTTTTCTGATGCCTGCGATTCCTGCGGAAACACATTTTCAGACACACGAAAAAAGGTAACTTCCGCCTGTCAGAATAGTTGCGGTATCCGGCAAAAATAAAAAGAAATTAAGAAATTTCTCCGCCATATCTTCATCTTTCTGTGCGAGAATAAAAACAAATCATTGGGATGGACCTGTTCCACAGAAAGGATACAACATGAAGAAAAGCAAAACACTGACCGGAATTCTGGCCGCCATTTACCTGATCCTCCTGACCTGGATCATTCTGTTAAAGATGCAGTTTTCATTCTCCGATCTGCCTCATATCAGAAACATCAACCTGATCCCGTTTCATGCTTCCGTCATTGTAAACGGAACCATCGATTTCGATGAGATCATCAACAACTTTCTTGTATTTCTTCCTGTCGGCTTATACACCTGCATGCTGAAGCCGCACTGGAATCTGTTCAGGAAGATCGCCCCTGCATTTTTCCTCAGCCTGCTCTACGAGATACTCCAGTATCTCTTTGCCATCGGCGCCACCGATATCACGGATCTTATCAGCAACACTCTGGGCGGATGTGCGGGAGTTCTTTTGTTTGTACTTCTTACGAAAATCCAGAAGGGCCGAACGGTCCATATCTTAAACATTGCGGCCGCCGTATGTACGGTCCTGCTGATCGCGTTTCTCGGTCTGATCCTCGGGATGAGTACTTACGCATAACACTCTCCAACCCATAGACCGATCCCGCCGTACCCTGCAGCAGGAAACGGCGCGATCCGTTCATCAGAAAAAATCCGCCCGGTGTCTCTGGGATTCTCCCTTCTGACGCCGGGCGGGTTTCATTACCGGTTAACCGTCCGGAACATTTCTCCCAATGTCCGTATCAACACTCCATTAGCGCCTTTCGCAATGTATGGTTTCGCATCGGAAAAGTCGCTGGTTCCGGCGATATCCAGATGGATCCAATCCACGCCTTCCTCCACAAACTCCTCCAGAAAAGCAGCTGCCAGGGAGCTTCCCGCTCCACGGTTTTTCACACAGTTATTCATATCTGCCACACTGCTTTCGCATACCATTTTATGTAAGTCTTCATCGATGGGAAGCTGCCACAGCTTCTCCTCTGTCTTCTCTGAACAGGACTGCAGTTCTTTCAGGAACTCCGGCGCGTTTGTGAATGCTCCCGTATAATTGGATCCCAGCGCCGCCACGCAGGCGCCTGTGAGTGTCGCCATATCGATAATTTTCTTTGCCCCAAGTCTCTGTGCCCAGGTGATCGCATCGCACAGCACCAGACGTCCTTCCGCATCTGTATTGGTGATCTCGATCGTCTTTCCGGACAGGGAGGTGAGCACATCATCACAGGAAAATCCATCGGGACCGATCTTATTTTCCGTAGCGCCGATCACCGCCATGACATTGACTTTTTCTTTTCTTCTCGCAATGAGTTCCAGAGCAGCCAGTACATTGGCCGCGCCGCACATATCCATCTTCATACCGACCATGCCGGCAGCTGATTTCAGGTTGTATCCGCCTGCGTCAAAGGTCAGGCCTTTTCCTACCAGAGCGGTGTACTCCTCTCCCGGAGCGCCTTCATATTTCACGGCGATCATCCGTGCGCCGTGGGAAGAGCCTCTGTTCACTCCAAGGATCGCGCCTGCGCCCATTTCTTCCAGTTCTTTATTCGTCAGGATCTCGCATTCCAGATTTAATTCTCCGGCAAGCTTCCGGGCCTCTTCCGCCAGCACTTCCGGGGTCATAAGATTGCTCGGCATATTACTCAGATCTCTGGCGTGATTGACACAGGCAGCCGTCAGAGCAGCATCCCGGCAGACGCCGGAAATATCTTCGGAAGAGAGGAATGAGATCTCAGGCGCTTCTTCCGGATTGCTTCCTATCTTTGTAAAGTTATACTGGCTGATTCCCGCGGCAAACGCTGATTCCGCCGCTGCCTCCGCTGCAGAAATTTTTTCGCAGGCCGCCGGATCAGTGAACACACACAGCGGTTTCTTTGTGGAACGGATCGCAGCGCCGACCGTCTCTCTCAGCTTTTTCCCGGTCATCTTTTCCGGTTTTCCAAGTCCGAGGAGGATCAGTGACTTCTCGGAAGAGCCTTTCGAGGCAAGAAGGTAATACTGCTTTCCCGCTTCCAGCTCAAGCTGGTCCAGGTCTGCCGCATACCCGGCAAATGCCTGGGGAAGATCTGCTCCTTCATAGAGAGGAACAAGAATCGGCGTATCTACAGAGGAAAGTTCTGCAAGAGTATATGTTTTCATTGATATCTGTCCTTTCTTCTCTTACCGTTCAGCTGCCTGAACAGTAATTATTTTCTACATATATTTTCAAACACACTCTAGCATATTCCAGGAGCAAAGTCAATTTCATATAAAATCCATCGCAAAACGTTTGTCACAGTTCAGCCAGGTCTGCGCATTTACTGCGCAGACCGTGTGAAAACATAGTGCCTGTGGGCACCCAGCCCATCGCGAAGCGATTCTCAATGGCTGAACGGTAACAAACGTTTGTCACAGCCCGGCGCCATTCTCCATGAAGCTTATAGTTACCGGAAGGTAACCAGGGCACAAAATTGTGCGTACTTGTACGTCTGGAAAAAACAGGTAAAATAAAGATCACAGAGAAAAAAACATTCCTGTCCACACTTTTGAGTCGCGGCAGTAACTCTCTGAATCAAAAAAAGGAGGAGTTCTTTCATGAACACCTGTATCGGCTGCGGAACCTGTTCCGCCCATTGCCCCCAGGACTGCATTATCCCAGGAGAGCCTTTTCAGATCCGTCAGGAGCATTGCCTTCACTGCGGCAGCTGTTTCGAAAACTGCCCGGTCAACGCAGTGATCCGGCGCACAGAATAACAGCGGAAACTTTTCCTTTGCAGGTTTCCTGTGTTCCATTTATAATTTTTCAGAGGTGATTTTTATGTTTATAGGACAAATAGTACAGCCGTTCACCGGCGGAACATCCGACCAGACGGTCCGGCTGAGACAGGCTCTGGAGCAGGCGGACGCCATCATCGTCGGCGCAGGAGCGGGACTCTCCACTTCCGCCGGTTTTGTCTATACCGGAGCGCGCTTTCACACATATTTTCAAGACTTCATCGAAAAATACCGGTTTCAGGATATGTATTCCGGGGGATTCTATCCATTTTCAAGTCTGGAAGAACACTGGGCTTACTGGAGCCGCTACATTTACATCAATCGGTATGTGAATCCGCCAACACCGGTATACAACACTCTCTGTGACCTGATCGGCGGAAAGGATTATTTCGTCCTGACCACAAACGTCGACCACTGTTTCCAGAAATCCGGATTTGACAAACACCGCCTATTCTACACCCAGGGCGATTACGGCCTGTTTCAGTGCAGCCAACCCTGTCATATGGCGACCTGTGACAATGCAAACACCATCCGGCAGATGGTGAAAGCCCAGGGATTCGTGATCGACAAGAAAGGGAATCTTCGCCTGCCGGAAGGCACTGTTCCGAAGATGACCGTTCCTTCCGAACTCGTCCCGCACTGTCCAAAATGCGGCAGACCCATGAGCATGAATCTCCGCACTGACAACACTTTCGTAGAAGATGACGGATGGCACCGGGCATCGGAACGATATGCAGATTTTCTCCGGAGGCATGGACGTACAAAGCTTCTGTTTCTGGAACTCGGCGTGGGGGGAAACACGCCCGGCATAGTGAAATTTTCCTTCTGGAGAATGACAGCGGAAAACCCAAAAGCGGTCTATACCTGCGTCAACCTGGAGGAAGCCTGGGCGCCGAGAGAAATTTCCAATCGCTCTATCTGCATTGATGAAGATATTGGAGAGGTATCAATCGTGTCACAATCGGCTCAGGTGTTTATCACCCATATTCGGAACGGAGAATGGTGTTCGGCGGTGTGGGCTGTTTACCGATGCCTCTACCTTGCAGAGAGGTATTCCCGCCATTATTATGACCTTTACTGTATGGCAAAATCGCCTGTGAAGGAAAAACCATGATGGAAGCCGTTGGAGAGCTGGAGAAGGAAATTCACGCATTATAAGGAAAAAGACGGCAAATAAGGCCGATTCTTGCTTTAATTTTCATAATTTGGGTTTATATTTCCGATATACATAAAAGGAAAGGATCACAGTGAACGTGTCCGCTGTCACCTGTGACCACACGATCCCGTACATTCCAAAGACCGCATTCAGCAAAAACAACATTGGGATATTGAACACCAGCCAGCGCATCATTCCCAGAAACAGCGACCTCTTTCCCATCCCAAACGCCTGGAACAGATAGACCGTAAAGAAGCTCAGGAACATCAGCGGCGTCGCCAGAACACGGATTCTCAGAAATGCCGACGCCATCTCAACGGTCTGCGCGTCTGAGATAAACAGCCGGATAAACTGAACGGCAAAAATCTCATACAGAAGAATACTGATCCCGGCGATCGCCAGACCCAGCATCCGGGAGATGCGGATTGTATCTTCCATCCGCTTTTTATTTCCCGCGGCATAATTATAGGCCACCAGCGGCATCATTCCCTGGCAGATTCCGATCCCTACGTTCAACGGAAAACGTTCCACCTTCAGCACGATGCCGATCGCCGCCAGGGCAAGATCATGATAGGATACCATCAGTTTATCAATGATGACATAATCCAGATCAAACAGCAAGGTCGCGACCGCAGAGGGAATCCCCACGGTAAAGACCGCCGCAATACTTTCACGCTCCGGTCTTCCCGCCTTCGGGTGGAACGTGACGATCGACTCCTTTCCCATCCGGCACACCACAACGATAAAATACACACAGGCGATGCAATTTGACAGGCAGGTCGCCGCTCCTGCTCCCAGCACTTCATACCCATGCGGCAAAAGCACAAACATAAACAGTGGATCCAGCGCAATATTCAGAAGACCTCCCAGCACGATCCCCGTTCCCGCCTGCCGGGAGTATCCAATACTCCGGATCAGATTTGACAGGACATTCGACAGAACCGTCGGGATTCCACCGGCAACGATGACGCAGAACGCATACTGCCTGGCATACTCATACGTATTCTCTCCCGCTCCAAGCAGGTTCAGCAACGGTTTCATAAAAATCCCCATTCCCAACGCAAAGACCGCCGCGATCAGGATCGCCAGATACAGGGAAAACACACTCACTCTTCTCGCTTCCTCCTCCCGGTTTTCTCCCAGAAGTCTGGAGATCAGCGCGCCGCCTCCGATTCCCGCCAGCCCTGCCAGACAAAGCGTGATATTAAACACCGGGAGGATCAGCGCGGCAGCCGCAACCATATAGGGATTGTTCGTCTGCCCTACATAAAATGTATCCGCCATATTATAAATCAGTACGATCAGCTGGCTGATCACCGCCGGCACGATCATCACTCTCAACGCCGAAGGAACCGGCAAGCTCTCAAAAATCCGCTCCTGGTCCGCTTTTCCATCCATCTTCATTTCTCTGTCCCCCTGTATTCTTTTGAATTTTATCCTTCTTATGTTTCCGTAGATCCGTTCTGCTTACGCCGACTCCGCAATTCCTGTTCCCAGTGACTCTGCTGCTTTTCATGCATGCACGAGCCATGCGGCCTTATGTCTCCAGCGCCTTTCCTTCATTATAGCAGAACAGGGCACATCCTTCTACTCCCTTCTCTCCTGTCTTGACCCGCTGCCGGCCGGAGATTATAATAGGAATCAAGCGGACAATCGCACTTCCACTACCCTCGATCTCGAGGGATTTGAACACTTTGTCCCGCGTGATACCGCAGGACGGTAAAACACCTTATTATATAAAAGCAACGGCCTAAGAAACGGACGGAAAAGAAAGGAGTCATAGTCATGAGAAAAAATTTCGGAAAACAGTCCTGGATGTATCCCCTTCCCGTGCTGATCATCGGCACTTACAATGAGGACGGAACCGCCAACGCTATGAATGCCGCCTGGGGCGGGATCTACGACACCAATCAGGTATGCGTCTGCCTGAGTGCAGATCACAAAACCACGATCAACATCAAAAACCGCAAAGCGTTTACTCTCAGCTTTGCCGACGCCGCCCATGTCAAAGAAGCCGATTATCTGGGCATCGTATCCGGCAACAAAGTGCCGGACAAACTTGCAAAAGCGGGACTTCATCCGATGAAGAGCGAGTTTGTAGATGCGCCTCTGATCGAGGAACTCCCGATGGCTCTGGAATGCCGCCTGATAAAAATCACAGAGGACGGCGATGTGATCGGTGAGATCGTCAACGTCAGCGCCGACGAAAAAATCCTCGACAGTCAGGGAAAAATCTCCCCGGCACTGTTTCAGCCCATCACTTTTGATCCGGTCAACAATGCTTATCTGACGCTCGGCGGCAAGGTCGGGAATGCATTCCATGACGGCATGGAACTGAAAGAATCATGATCGTCGCTCTGCGTTTTCACACGGTCTGCGCAGACCTGACGGAATCACTGAACGGTTGCACCGGCCATTTCCGGAGAATATAAAAAAGTCCTGAACGGGAGTTGCAGAACACTTCTGAAAATTGCTCTCTGCGCACTGTAAGCGTTATTTCACAGAAAGCAATTTTCAGACACGCTCTGCATAGCCTTTCAGGACTTTGCAGTCACATATCGTCACAGTTTCGTCATCTGAACTGCAGCACAGTTTCATCGACAAAGAGGATTATTTGTTCCGGAGTTTTGCCAGGGATTCCTTTACCGCTTCTTTCAGTTTCGTCTGCTCCGGCTTTGCCTTGCTTCCCAGCAGCTGGACCAGCGCAACCTCATGATCGTTTCCGACCTCGCCCAACGCCAGTACGGCTTCCGCCTGGACATCCTCGTCATCCTGCTCCATCAGCACGGTCAGAATATTGATGGAATCATCCGATTTAGAATGAGTGCAGGCCTTTGCCAGCTTGATCTGTGTCTCTTTGTCGCTGTAAAGATAGGATCTTTTGATCTTGTCCCAGTGACCTTTTTCTACCAGTTTTTCCAGTTTTTCTTCTGATGCTTCTTTTGAACCAAACATAGTAACCCTTCTTTCCTTCTTACTGTCTGATTTGGAGATGCCTCTTCTTTTCCGTATTCTAAGAGATGCATTTCAAATTCTGCGCAGAATTCTGAGAGAATATTTTTCGCACAAAATGATTTTCTCATAGATCTTAATAGTAAATTATACGCTTTCCTTTATAATTTTCAATTCTTATTTTATTAAAAAATTATAAATTTTATATTATTTATTTTTCTCAATATTTTCTGACAATTTGACCCTCCGAAAACGGCCCGGCGCCATCCCGTATTTTCCCCGGAAACTTCTGGTCAGATGTGCCGTCGATGTAAACCCGCAGTTCTCCGCGATCTCACTCAAAGGCAATGCCGTTTCCGTCAGAAGGCGGTGCGCGGTGGACAGACGGATATTGTACAGATATTCCAGAAAGGTCGCCCCCGTCATCTGATGGAACAGGCGGCAGAAATGATAGCGGCTCAAATGAACGGTCTCTGCAACACCGTCCAGCGTGATCTTTTCCCGATAATGCGTCTGGATATAATGAATCGCAGTGATGATCTCGTCTGAGACATACTTCCCCTGAACACACTCTGTCGCCCGCTTTTCCCCGATCACATCCGTAAGCGCAATCAGAAATTCCAGCGCTACAGCACAGAGAAGTTTCTGCGCCAGAAATCCTTCCCTCTGCCCCGCCTGCTCCAGTCTCTGGAACAGATTCTGTATTTTTTTCATTCCATCCTCTTCCAGATGTACCACACAGGAATCCAGCTTTCCGAACAAAACCCGGCTCTCCGCATCCGTCAGAAGTTCCCGCATCTGTACAGCCGGCAGATTCAACAGATACCGCTCATAAAATGCAGCGCCCCGACTCTCTGTAGAATGCAGTTCAAACGGACGCAGCAGATACAGATCCCCCGCGCGGAGGCGGTAACAGAGCCCGTTCAGGATCAACGTCCGTTCGCCGGAAACCTGCAGATAAACCTCGTTCTGGCGGCGGCCGACGATATGAGCGGTGAAGTGGTTCTCTATGACATCGATCATGAGGCAGCCGCAAAAAATGAACGGATTGGAAACAAGATGAATGGACTGAAAGAATGTCGTTCCACATGGAACTATAGAACAGCGGATACGCTGAACGACGCGCTGACCGGCGCTGATTTTGTGGTGATCTCCATTATGCCCGGCACATTCGATGAGATGGAAAGCGACGTCCATGCCCCGGAAGCTTTCGGCATCTGGCAGTCCGTAGGAGACACGACCGGCCCCGGCGGACTGTTCCGGGCACTGCGCACGATCCCGATGTTCGAGGAATTCGCCGCGGCGATACGCACCTGCTGCCCCGACGCCTGGGTCATCAATTATACGAATCCGATGACGCTCTGCGTAAAAACACTGTACCGCGTTTTCCCGCAGATCAAAGCCTTCGGCTGCTGTCATGAGGTCTTCGGCACCCAGGAACTGCTCGGGAAAGTACTGCGGGATGTGGCCGGAATTCCGGACGTAGAGCGGGAAGACATCAAAGTCAACGTCGTCGGCGTCAACCATTTCACCTGGCTCACCGCCACCAGATATCAGGACATCGACCTGTATCCTCTCTACCGAAAGTTCGCAGAAAAATACCGCGCGACCGGTTATAAAGAAAAAGCGGACAACAACTGGCTGAACCACTATTTCACCAGCCGGGAGAAAGTAAAGCTGGATCTGTTTCTCCGATTTGGCGTGATCGCAGCCGCCGGCGACCGCCATCTGGCCGAATTCTGTCCCGGCAGCTGGTATCTGAAAAATCCGGAAACCGTGCGCTCCTGGGGATTTGAACTGACCCCGGTTTCCTGGCGCAGAGAAGAACTGAAAGAACGGCTTGCGAGAAGCGAACGCCTCTACACCGGAACAGAACAACCGAAGGTAAGTCTTACCGGCGAGGAAGGCGTTCAGCAGATGCGCGCCCTGCTCGGCCTGCGGGATCTCGTAACCAACGTCAATCTCCCGAATACCGGACAGATCCCCAATCTGCCTCTGGGCGCTGTCGTCGAGACCAACGCGCACTTCTGTGCCGATTCCGTCCGCCCGGTAATGGCTGGTCCGCTGCCGGAGACGATCTATCCCCTGGTAAACCGGATCTGCGGGATCCAGGAACTGCTCTCGACAGCGGCAGCCCAAAGAGATCTCTCCATGGCATTCCAGGCCTTTCTGATGGACCCAAATATGCCCCTGGGCCCGGAAGACGCCGGAAAATTATTTGAGATCATGCGGAAAAATACCGCCTCTTACCTGACTATGTATCAGGAATAGCACAGCCTGCACTGCATATACACCAGCCTGGCTGAACAGCAACATCACACGCAGCCATATCACTCCAGTCTGATCCGGAATACGACGGGAGCCTCGCTCCGGATTCCCGTCGTCCGGATCTCCAGGGCTTCCTCCGTTCTCGTCCATGCAAGGCTGCTCTGTGGAAAGCCGAGCACATCCACCTGCTCGATGATCCCATGGAACTCCGGCGCATGGGACGCATCCCTTTCCCCGACCGCCGGGAACCGGTAGACGCCGTCCTCTGCGCTCCGCATGGCGATCGCGTACAGACAACTTCCGTTGACGGTATACCGCACGTCCTCGGAGGTAAAATTCTTTTTGATGCTGTCGGCAAACTGCCCCTCCACGATCTTCGTCGGGCCTTCCCCATACTTTCTCCAGACTTTGCTTCCGTAGATTGCCTCGCCGTTGACCTCGAGCCACGCACCGATCGCCTCAAGAATCTCTTTTTCCTGCTCCGCGATAGTGCCGTCCGCCTTCGGCCCCACATTCAGCAGAAGATTGCCGTTCTTACTGACAATATCCACAAAATCCTGCAGGATCTCTGACGCCGGGCGGTACTCATTCGTATCCGTATAACACCAGGAATTGGTCGCCATTGCCTCGTCGGTCTGCCAGTGGAACGGCTTCACATCGGCAAACTGCCCCCGCTCGATATCCACCACCGCTGTCCCGAACATAAACGCATCGTGCTTATAGCAGATCGCCACTTCTTTTCCCCACTCTTCCGCGCGGTTATAATAGTAAGCCGCAATCTTTTTCAGATACGGTTTCGCCGAGCGGTGCTGGATCCACCAGTCAAAGTAGAGCACCTTCGGCCGATATTGATCAATGATCTCACAGGTTCGCAGCAGCCAGTCGTCGAGAAATTCCTTCGTCGGCTCCGGCTGGCTGAACAGATCCTGATGATCCCGCTCAGGCATAGACGGCCAGTAAAAATCTCCCCGCTTCAGCGGTTCTTTGATATCACTGTCAAATTCCTTTCCATGACTCATAAAAAACCAGTGCTCAATGCGGTGCGTGGAGGCGCAGTTCACCAGCCCCGCGTTCCGGGCCGCCTCAGACAGTTCCCCCAGAATGTCTCTCTTCGGTCCCATTTCATACGCATTCCAATGGGAAATCCCGCTCTTATACATCTGAAATCCGTCGTGATGTTCCGCCACCGGAACGACATATTTTGCGCCTGCCCTCTGAAACAGACGGATCCACTCTTCCGGATCGAATTTTTCCGCCCGGAACATAGGGATAAAATCCTTATAGCCGAACTCGGTGTGCGGTCCGTATGTCTTTACGTGATGTTCAAACTCCGGCGTCCCCTGAATATACATATTCCGCGAATACCATTCGTTTGCGAACGCCGGGACACTGTACACGCCCCAGTGAATAAAAATCCCGAACTTTGCATCCCGGAACCAGCGGGGCTGCTCATACTGCTGCAGGGACTCCCAGGTGTCCTGATAGTTTCCTTTCGCGATCACCTGATCGATTTCTTCCAACCTCTGAATTTCTTTCTCTGTCATTTCTTCCTCCTGTCATATTCTTCTATTCACGTTTCCGCGATCCTCTTATATCTCATGCCTGCGGAACAGACTCCGGGCCGTCCGGATCCCAAAGGTCTTCCCATCCGCCTGCGCCGGGCCAGAGGAAAACCTGTCCTTTGACGAGCCGGCAGTTCCGGTCTGCGCGCCGGATCTTCTCCATCTCCTCTCCGGTCAGCGGATCCTGCACGGTACACCTCAAATTTTCCAGATACTGCTGCGGCTTGACAGAAAATGGGATCGGGATCTGCCCGTTCTGTACCGCCCATTTAATGCAGACCACAGCGGGATGCACCTGATGCGCCGCCGCGATCTCGAGGATCTCCGGCATCTGAGTATCGGCTACATCCTCCGGCGTCCGGTCGCGTTCCGGCCGCGACGGGGATCCGATCGGGCAGTAACCGATGGGAACGATCCCCCGTTCGGTCACATACCGGAACAGTTCCGGCTGCTGAAAACCCGGATGCAGTTCCATCTCGATCGCTGCAGGAGGAATCCGGCATTGTCCGAGAACCGCCTCCAGTTTCGGGATCGTCATGTTGGACATCCCGATATGACGGACAAGACCCTGTTCCACCAGCCGCTCACACTGTCTCCAGACCCCAAGGTATTCCTCTGCGGAAAACGGCCTGGAATCCGGATTTCTCGCATCTCCGTCACAGCCTGGCGCGTGGTAATTGGGAAACGGCCAGTGTATCAGATACAGATCCAGATACTCCAGGCCCAGATCCGCAAGACTCTTTCTGCAGGAAATTTCTACCTGGCCTTCCCCGTGCATGTCATTCCACACTTTTCCTGTGACAAACAGTTCTTCCCGTGTCACCGCCTTTTCCCGGAACAGCCTTTCCAGCGCGCCTCCGATCTCCTTCTCATTCTGATAGACACTGGCACAGTCGATCAGCCGGTACCCACAGGAAACTGCGCCGTACACCGCCTCGGCAATCTCTGCGGCACCGTACTTGTCAGAGCCGAACGTTCCAAGTCCCACGGCAGGGATCTCCGCCCCTGTATAAAGTCTGCGCTTCGGCACCTGCGCCGGATCCACCGTCTCACCTGCCATCCTGCCTGCCGGCTTTCTTTCCTCTTTCCCGCTCCACGTCATCTCCGCTTCTCCCCTTTCTTCTTTCTCCTGAACCACTTCTCTCACAACAACCCGGACCGCCGCCCCTTCATCCTCTCTTCCTTCTGAAAACATGCCTCTATCTTTCGGACGGTTCCCCGAATACCACCGCCACCTTGCCGCAGTTTCCCTGCGCCATCAGACGGTATGCCTCTCCGGCCCGTTCCACCGGGAATTCATGGGTGATCAGATCCTCCGGATGGATCTTCCAGCGCACCAGACGTTCGACCAACTCTTCCATCCGCCAGAGGCTTGTCACCCAGGAACCGTAGATCGTTTTCTGTCCGTGAAGGATATCAGGGCTCGGCTGGAAGGTACACGTACCACCCTCGCCGACAAACGCGATCTTTCCCCACTCCCGCGTCGCACGGATGGCCAGTTGTCTGCCTGCATCGCTGGCACTGGCATCGATCGCCCGCTCCACACCGTTTCCTCCGGTGACCGCCAGGATCTTCTCCAGCGTATCTTCTCCCGGACGGAACACCTCGTCCGCCAGATTCAGCCTCTTTGCCAGTTCAATCCTGTACTCATTCATCTCCACACCAATCAGATGATTGGCTCCCATAGCCTTCGCCAGCATCAGCGCCGCCAGTCCTACCGGTCCAAGACCGGTGACGAGAACCGCATCGTTTCCGGAAACTCCGATCTTTTCGATGGCCTCATACACCGTTCCGAATCCGCAGGCCACCTGGGCGCCGTCCTTGTAAGTCAGTTCATCCGGCAGTGCGATCAGATCTTTCTCCTCCGCCAGAATATACGGAGCCATACCGCCGTTCCTCTGCCATCCGTAAGCTCTGCGGAACGGACTTTTACAGGAAATATAATATCCTCTCCGGCAGTCATTGCAGACGCCACAGCCAGAGATATGATAGACGATCACACGGTCCCCTTTCTTAAACCGGCGCAGACCCTCTCCCTCTTCCACGATCACTCCACAGGGCTCATGGCCGGCAACCATCCCCGGGATGTACCCCTCGGCGCCTTTGCCCGTATGTTCCCGGTAGATACAGCGGATATCACTGCCGCAGATCGTCGTAGCCTTCGTCCGGATCAGCACTTCCCCGTGTCCCGGCTTCGGAACTTCAAACTCTTTCATCTCCACCGTGCTGTTGCCGGGCAGCGTTGCCCCGACCATCGTTCTCGGTATCATTCGCACAGCCATATACAATTCCTCCTTTGCCTCGCTGACCATTCCGTTGTCGGAACGGCCACTTAACCAACACTCTGTAAAACTTCTGTTCTTCATTATACCAGTCCCGCCGGGAACTTTAAGAGAAACCGGCGACAGAAACCCCGGGTTCATGTCGCATCAGCGAAGGTTGTCCGCAAAACACTTTTCCTTTCCCGCAGCTTTATGTTACAATTAATTACACAGATTTGATTTACGAAAGGCAGTCCATATGAATCATCCAACACCAGTCATCGGAAAATTTTATGACAGGACAGGGATCTCCTTTCCGATCGGCAATATCCGGTGCCACGCACTGAAGTTTTCTTTTGAACAGCTGCACCGCTCCTTTCCCAGCCACAGCCACAGCAGCAACAGCTGGGAAATCCATTATATCGCCTACGGAAAGGGAAGGATCACATTGGCTCACATCCCCTTTCAGGTCGGCCCGGACGACCTGTTCATCACCGGGCCTCACATGGAACACTCACAGACGCCGGATCCGGACGATCCTATGGCCGAGTACTGTGTCTATCTGAAATTCGAGAGCAGAAATTCCACCCTGATCCAGGGAAAAAATCCGGAATTTCTCAACCGTTTTCTCTCCACCGACCAGTACCTCGGGCAGGACAAACAAAATCTCCATTCCCTGATGCAGACACTGTTTCAGGAACTGGAACACCGCACGATCGGTTACCGGACCGTGCTGGAAGCACTTCTCACTCAACTCCTGGTACTCATCGTACGTGATCTGGAAGTCGCAGAACATCCGGAGCCTTCTGCTGAGTTTTCCCTGACCGACCGCAACTACCTGATGATCGAGGAATCCTTCCTCTATGAATACCGGGACCTGACGCTGGAAAAACTTGCCTCCCGCCTGGCGCTGAGTCCACGGCAGACAGAGCGCCTGCTCCGGAAGCACTACGGAAAAACTTTTCTCCGGAAAAAATTTGAAGCCAAAATGTCCGCGGCCCTCGTCCTGCTCCGGGATCCGGCAAATACCATCACGGATCTCTCCGTCATGCTCGGCTATTCTTCCGTGGAACACTTTTCCGCCGCGTTCCGGCAGTACTACGGAATATCTCCCCGGGAATGGCGGAAAAAAACGTAATACGATAACAAAAAGATCCCGCGGAAGATCAGGATTTTTTCTCTGAAATCTCCTGATCCACCGCGGGATCTTTTATAATCTTTTCACTTAAGCCGCAGAATTGCGGGCCCCTCCCTGTTTCCTGCACGCCGCCTCGTACTCACGCAGCTTCTTCTGCGCTTCCGGGGTCAGTCTGGTGGGAACCTGGATCTGAATCGTCACATACTGATCGCCGCGCACCGATGGCTGAGCCATAGACGGAACACCCTTCCCTTTCAGCCGGATCTTGGAACCGGACTGGGTACCCGGACGGATCTTGCATACGACATGGCCGGTCAGCGTCTCCACGGTCGCCTCGCCGCCGAACACCGCTGTGGTAAACGGAATCTGTACTGTGGAATAAACATCACAGCCCTTCCGCTCAAATCCGGGCCTCGTCCCCACATGCACCTTCAGGATCAGATCCCCTGCCTGACCGCCGCCGACGCCGGGCATTCCTTTGCCGCGGAGCCGGATACTCTTTCCATCTTCCATTCCTGCCGGGATCCGGATCTGGAGCGTCTGTGTCGTTCCGTCGTCCTTCTGAAGCCGGATCATTTTGTCACATCCCAGCGCCGCCTCGTCAAAGCTTACCGACACTTCACTGTGGATATCCTGCCCTCTGCTCCGATAGGAACGCTGCGAATAGCCGCCGTTTCCAAAATTCTGGCCATGAAAACCGCCAAATCCGCTGCCATGGAACATATCTCCGAAAATATCCCCAAAGATATCATCCATATTGCCATTCTCAAAATGAAACTCATGGAATCCGTTCGGCCCGGTCTGTCCGCTGAATCCTCCATATCCCTGTCCCGCTCCCTGAGCCGTCTGGTCAAAGGCCGCATGACCAAACTGATCGTACAGTTTCTTTTTCTCCGGATCACTCAGGACTTCGTAGGCTTCCGTCACTTCCTTAAACTTCTGTTCCGCGTTCGCGTCTCCCTCATTGGTATCGGGATGGTATTTTTTTGCAAGTTTTCTGTATGCTTTCTTTATCGCTGCGGCATCCGCGTCTCTGCTGACGCCCAGCACATCGTAATAATCTCTTTTCGCTGCCATACTCTCACCCTCTGTCAGACTACTTTGAAAATACCCCGGACAACTCCGGGGTATTGTTTCGTTTGTTCTATTTATACTATAACAAATACAGCCGCACATGTCAAGGGCTCCTGTAAAATTGTTTTGTCAAAAGGATGGCAGATCAAAATACAGCCGTCACTCTGCAGCCCGATCGTTATACGTCTCCTCGAACACAGCCATTTCCTCCGAGGTATACCCGTCCACACTGGTTTCCCAGTTTTTCATCTTATTATTCTGAATTCCGAACATCGCCTTCATCTTACTGTAAGGATTGATCTTTGTCAGCATCCAGCCGACATTATAATAATTCGGGATCGTCAGCGCATGCCGGATCAGATAAGCCTCCGCCTCGGCAAAAGCCTCATAACGGTCATCCAGATTCTCGTGAATGGCATCCGCGGCTTCCACCAGGGAGGTATATTCTTTATACGCATCCAGCAATGCCTGATTAGTCTCGTCCTCCACCAGATCATTGACATTGGAAAGCGTTCTGGTGTAATAAGCCGTATCGTTTCCGTAAGTTTCCTGGCCGAGGTAGTTCTGCGGATCGCCGTAATCAGCGCCCCAGCCGGAGATATTGATCGACTGCAGCTTTGGATCATAGACTTCCTGCGTCGCGCTGGAAATATAGGTCTTGATATTCAGCTTCACATAATCGTCGCCCAGACTGTCGGAAAAACACTGGGCAAGGACATTTGCACTGTCCAGGGAGGCCTGATTGCTTCCCGCGATGTAATAGTCAATGGAAACCGGGAAGGTAACTCCCAGAGCCGTCAGTTCATCGATCGCCTGCTGTTTATACTGCGCTGCCAGATCCGCGTCCAGTCTCACCATCGTCTCGCCGTTTTCCTCCGGCAGACCGAGATCCTGTCTCACCAGTTCGGTATAATCCGTGCCATCCGATGTGTACAGCAGTCCCGGCATAGAGTAAAAGTTATTCTCACAGCTCAGCGGGTTGATGGCGTTGGTTCTGCTGTAGAAATCCGTCAGATCCAGTCCGTAATACCAGGACAGGCGGAATGCTTCATTGGCGATCGCCGTGTTCCAGTTTGTGTCCGGAGTACGGTCCTCATTTCTCTTATCATAATTAAAGTGGAACTGATAAGAACGGAAGTCCGCCGGCCATTCTACCATCTGATCATGATACGGGTTGCTCTCATCCTTGCTGATCGTCATGACATTGCTTTCCGTCAGGCTGACTTCATCGATCTCACCGGCCTGGTACAGCTGATACGCCACATCGTTGGACTCTACCATCTTAATAGTTACTGTATCGAAAAGGGTACAGTCCGTATCCCAATAAGCCGGATTTTTTGTAAACACTTTTTCATTGCCCTGGATGTAGGAAGTCATTGTGTAGCATCCATTGTACCACATATTTTCATTGTTCATAGACTTGATACCGTCGACACCAAGCTCATCGACAAGTCCCTGCGCCAGCGGATAAAGGCAGCTATACGCTGCGACCGTATCAAAATACGGTTTTTCCGTGATGCAGTGATAAACAAGCGTATAATCGTCCGGCGCCTCCACCTGAACCATCTGGCGGAAAACGGAATCTTCTCCCGCGTCAAGGGCATAGGCCTCTTCCTGGGTAAGATTCTTGGTGTACTCGTAATACTCCTCAGCCCCGTCGATCATTTCCATCGGCATAGACGTATTGGCGGAATCATTTTTGTGATAATTAAGGATCCACTCCAGTCCGGTCAGGAAATCCTGCGCGTTACACGGAGCTTTCTCATTCCCGTCGACGTCCACCCATGTCACATTGTCACGCAGGGTAAACGTCCAGGTCAGACCTCCGTCCTCGCTCCCCCAGTCCTCCGCGATACACGGCGCCAGTTCTCCGTAATTGTCGACTTCAAGCAATCCGTCCCAGATATTCGTCAGATACTGGGTATCCGCCGAAGTCTCGGAACTGAGAAGATTAAAGGTCGCCAGCTCGGAAGTAGCCACCTTGGCCAGGACAAGATCCGTGATCGCTTCATGTTCCGCACCCGCGCTGTCCGACTCCACCGATCCCCCTGAACTTCCGACGGAAGAACATCCGCCCAGCGCCATGGCGGCAGCCAACATCATCGCTATTACTCTGGTCATCTTTCTTTTCATACGGTTCCTCCTTTGATGCTCTTTTGTATACCTTTCTGTTTACAGGAAACCATAATCCTCCGCATACCGCAAAGCATTACGGAAAATCACATGCATTCCATATTTTTTTCTGTGAACTCCCATATAAACAGAAATTTTTATCTATCGTATCAGGTAAACCATGTACTTGTCAAGAAGATGATACCATTCAGACGTATACGCAGTTACTGTTCAGCCAGGTCTGCGCATTTACTGCGCAGACCGTGTGAAAACATAGTGCCTGTGGGCATCCAGCCCATCGCGAAGCGATTCTCAATGGCTGGATGCCGTAACAGTTCAG
>DXEK01000091.1 GCA_019115005.1 Candidatus Fusicatenibacter merdavium
TTCTCCTCGCCCTGCCGGGTCATTTCTTTCCGGCTCTCATTGAGCGCTTTCAGATCACCGGCCAGCCGCGCCGCTTCCTCACGTTTTTCCGCCAGAAGGAGCGCCAGCGAACGCTCCGCCGTATCCAGCCGTCCCGAGGCATTCAGGCACGGACCGATGACAAATCCGATGTGGTACGCGGACACCTGATCCGGTTCCAGTCCCTGCACCCGGATCAGTTCCTGAAGTCCGAGATTTCCGGTGCGGTGGAGACGCTTCAGCCCTTCCTTCACCAGGATCCTGTTTTCTCCCTGCAGATCCATCACATCTCCAACTGTCGCGATCGCAGCAAATTCCAGCCAGTCAAAGCTCTCTTCCTCCGAATGGCCGAAACGCTTCAGCATCACCTGGATCAGCTTCCAGGCCACCGCCCCTCCGCACAGACCCCTAAACGGATATCCGCAGTCCTTCTGTTTCGGATTCACCACAGCGTCCGCCTCGGGCACATGATACGCCCTGGCGCCGTTCTCCAGGTCTTCGTAGGGAATCTCATGGTGATCCGTGACCACCACAGTCATCCCCAGTTCCTTGGCCAGCCGGATCTGATCCAGCGCCGCGATACCGTTGTCACAGGTCAGGATCGTATCCGCCCCGTCCTCCTTCGCCTGCCGCACCAGATTCTCATTCAGTCCATAGCCGTCGACGATCCGGTCCGGGATCCGGATATCCACTTTCGCTCCCAGACGGCGCAGCCCCGTCAGCAGGATATACGTCGACATAATCCCGTCGATGTCATAATCCCCTATGATCCGGATCCATTTTCCCTCCCGGATCTTTTTCTCAAGGATCTCAGCCGCCTTTCCCATATCCTTCATCAGCATCGGGTCGTGCAGTTCTTCCAGTCCGCCGTAAAGATATTCTCGAATCTGTTCGTCCCCGACTACGTCTCTGTTCCGGATCAACCGCGCGATCACCGGATCAATCCTGAACTTTTCCGCGATCGCCTGAAAATCCGCTCTCTTCGCGGCAACAACCCAACGTTCCATCACACTCATCCTTTCCTTCCCGGCGGCTGTTCAGCCAGCCGTACAGCCGTCCGATCTGTTCTTTCATGCACAAAAACAGGAAAGCACCCGTCAGACAACGGGCAGTTTCCTGTTTTTTTCTTCCGGAGACCTCCGGCACATCTGTCAGACGCGCCGCCCTCTCACGGTCCTGTCACTGTTTTCTTTTTTTCTTCTTTTTCTTCTTCTGCGTGCCGGAAGCTTTTCCGCCTGCCGCGGACACACCGGCCGCCTGCACCTCTGCCACAGACACCGGCTTCACCGGAACGTATTTATTCTTTCCGAAATGCTTGAACAGGTACCACATGGAACCGGTCAGGCAGACGGACGTATAAGTTCCGATTCCGATTCCGACCATCAGCGGCGCTGCGAAATCCCGGATGGAAGACACTCCTACCAGGAACAGAATAAAGATCGTCACAAAAGTTGTCAGGTTGCTGTAGATACTTCTGGTAAGAGTCTGGGTGACACTCTGATTGACCAGCACTTCCAGCGGTTCCTTCTTCATGATCGTCATATTCTCACGGATCCGGTCGAAGATAACGATCGTCGCGTTGATCGAATATCCGAGGATCGTCAGCATACATGCGATAAACGTGTTGCCGACGGAAATTCTCGTGAACACATACACACCGAACACGATAATAATATCATGCACCAGCGCGAGGATCGCACTGGACGCAAACCGAAGATCCTTAAAGCGGAACCAGATATAGATCAGCATACAGATGATTGATATGATGACTGCCTTGATCGCATTTTCACTCATCTCGCTGCTGATCGTCGCGGAGATGTTCTGGAATGTGATCTTTGAACTGTCCACACCGAAATTCTCTTCCAGACTGTTATACAGTTTCTCGCGTTCCTCCAGAGACAGGGAACGGGTACGGATCACGACGTTCGTACTGTCCACAACGGTGGTCATCTGAATATCGGAATCACCGGTGACTTCCTGTACCACAGGGAACACTTCGCTGTCCAGTTCTTCGATCGTATACTCTTCATTGAACGGCACCGTCACGGAGGTACCGCCCATAAATTCCATACTGTAATTCAGCATACTTCCCTGTGTCACATGGAAGTAGATCATTCCGACCGGCACTGCCAGCAGCAGAATCGCGGAGATCGCAAAATAAATCTTCCGATGCTCAACGAAATGGATCACCTTGCGCTCCTTTTGAACACCGTACCATTTGGTACTGCGGACTCCGACGCTATACAGACTGCTGACAAGCAGACGGGAAATCACCATCGCCGTGAACATGGAAAGGATGATACCGAGAGCCAGCGTGATCGCAAATCCGCGCACACTTCCGCTTCCGAGGATATACAAGATCGCCGCCGCGATCAGTGTTGTGATATTTCCGTCAAAGATCGCGGAAAATGCTTTCTGAAATCCTTCACGGATCGAGGTGCTCACACTCTTTCCGGCTGCAAGTTCTTCTTTCATACGCGCATAGATGATCACATTCGCATCCACTGCCATACCGATGGAAAGAATGATACCTGCAATGCCCGGCAGTGTCAGCGTGATGTCAAACGCATTCAGAGCGATCAGGATCAGCTCCACATAAAGCACCAGCGCCCAGCCGGCAGCTGCGCCGGGAACACGGTAAACACAGATCAGGAAAATCACGATCACAATCAGTCCGAGAGCGCCTGCAAATACACTGGAGCTGACTGCCTCGGAACCGAGCTGCGCGCCTACAACACTGGAATCCAGCTCTGTCAGTTCCAGGGAAAGACCTCCGATACGCAGCGTGGCCGCCAGATTGGACGCTTCCTCCCAGTCCATGGAACCGGAGATCGAAGCGACGCCATCTGTGATCGCATCGTTTACCACCGGGACGCTGACAAACTCTTCATCGTAATAGATACCGATCGTCTCGCCTGCCTCCGCAGCTTTTTCCGTCGCCGTAGCAAATTTCTCAGCGCCTTCGTCAGTCAGCCGCAGTTCCACCGCCGCCGTGGTGGCCTGGGTAGTGGAGTCCTGCTGGTGTACAGCCTCCGCATTCTCCAGATCCTGTCCGGTCAGTACAATCGAACCGTCATTCTGGAGATCCTCCAGCGTCTTGTTGTTCAGCACATAATTTCCCACCGTGGAATCATAGACGTAGTTCTGATTTCCGTCCGCATCTTTCTCGGCGATGAAATACAGACTTCCCGGTTTTCCGAGTTCCGTCAGGATCTCATTGGCGTCCGTTGCTCCGGGAATATCGATGGTGATACGGTTATCCCCCTGCTGATAAACCTGAGCTTCCGTGCTGTACTGATAAGCACGCTGCTCCAGCTTATATCTGGTATCGCTCATATCCTCGGCAGAAGGATTCTCCTCCACCGCCTGATAAGTGATGCTGACTCCTCCGGAAAGGTCCAGGCCAAGATTAATGTTTCTCATCGCACCTGTCCCGGTCGGGCCCCATCCCACGATCGCTGTCCAGCCGAGCAGAACCGTCAGGACAACGGCGACGATGAGAACAGCAATGCTCTGTTTCTTCTTCATCATGATTTGTGTCTCCTCTTTTCTGCTTAATCTTCTTCCGCAAGAGCGGCTTTTATCATCAAGGCGCACTCAATCCGTTTCTGCTGCATCTTGCAGCCGATCTCGTATACGTCATTGATTTTACCGGTAAAATTGTAGGAATTGGCCGCGCATCCTCCGCTGCAGTAAAAACGTGCAAAGCAGGTGGAACATTCCTTTTTGGAGTAAACATTGCACTTTTTAAACTCGTCGGTCAGATCCCCGCGCACAATGCCGTCCTCCACATTTCCCAGCAGAAACTCCTCGTTTCCGACAAACTGGTGGCAGGGATAAAAATCTCCCCACGGCGTCACCGCCAGATATTCGGTTCCGGAGCCGCAGCCGGACAGACGTTTGTATACACAGGGACCTCCGGTCAGATCGATCATGAAGTGGAAGAAATTAAATCCTCTTCCCTCTCTGTGCCGTTTGATCATCTCCCGAGCCAGGATATCATACTGCTCGAAGATCACTGGAAGATCTTCCTCGCGGATCGCATAGTCTTCCGTCGGCGGGGCCACCACCGGTTCCACGGAGATCTGTTTGAATCCAAGGTCCGCCAGATGAAGAACATCCGCTGCAAAATCAAGATTATAATGGGTAAAAGTTCCTCGGACATAATATTTGTCCTGATTTCTGCTCTCCGCAAATTTCTGGAATTTCGGGACGATCAGATCATAGCTTCCGGCCCCTTTTCGAAACGGACGCATGAAATCATGCACTTCTTTCCTTCCGTCGATGCTCAGGACCACGTTCCCCATTTCCCGGTTGCAGAACTCCATCACTTCGTCGTCCAGCAGGACTCCGTTGGTCGTCAGAGTAAAGCGGAAATTTTTGTTGTGGATTTTTTCCTGTTCCCGGCCGTAAGCCACAAGATCTTTTACGACCTGCCAGTTCATCAGCGGTTCGCCGCCGAAGAAATCCACCTCCAGATTTCTTCTCGCTCCGGAATTGGCAATCAGGAAATCCAGTGCCTTCTTCCCCACTTCCAGGGACATCAGCGCCCGGCGTCCATGGTACTCGCCCTCCTCGGCAAAACAATAACGGCAGGCAAGATTACAATCGTGGGCAATATGCAGGCAGAGCGCCTTCACTACCGTAGGGCGTTCTGCAAACATCTCGATAGCCCCTTCATAGATATCCTCGGTAAAAAGCATCCCTGCTTCCTTCAGTTCCAGACACTCCTGCATCGCATCCCGGATCTCCTGCTCCGGATATCCACTTTTCAGCGTCTGCAGAATGTCTTCTTCCTGCTTTCCCTGATCCATCAGGGAGAGCACATCATAGGTTACGTCGTCGACTACATGTACGGAGCCGCTGTTGACGTCCAGCACCATATTGTAGCCATTGCTTTTATATTGGTGAATCACAGATTTTGTTCCTTTCTCTCGAATAATAAATTCCCGCAGGCATAAAGCAAAGAGCCTGATCGCTCAGACTCCCGGGGACAGATGGTTTCAAATAGCCTTATGAAACAGAGATCGATTCATAAAGTTATTTGGAATCAGCTATATTCCAGGACATAAGAATGTTCCCAAAGCCGGAAAACCGGCATCCGGGAACACTCTCTTTCACTGCATACAGCCGCCGGCTCCGCCGGAAAACCGTATGTTTATTTTGTATTTTCGCAGCTCTGATTTCCTACTGTGCAGGAAGTTTTGCATGCAGACTGGCAGGAAGTCTGGCACTCGCCGCATCCGCCTTTTTTCATTGTATTCTGTAAACTTTTTGTATTTAAAGTTTTGATGTGTTTCATGACACACTCCTCCTTTGTGGTACTTGATTGTCGCTATTATACCACATCGTTTTTCATTTTTAAAGTATTTTTTTAGGAAAGCATTCCTCCGGCCATTCCTCCGGCCGCGCAAAGCGCCAAGGAAGTCAGAATCCCTCGAACCTGCGGCAGTCCTCCAGGATGAGCGATCATTGAGATCGCCAGCAGCAGAAGGAAATAACAGATTCCCAGCAGAAGTCCGAACAGGAACTTACGTTTTCCTGTTTTCCGCCCCAGGATCCAGCCTCCTGTGAAGCAGGAAAGCAGGTAGGTCACTGTGATCCCGACGGAAACCTGACTTTCTTTCAGGTTCAGTTTCCACAGAAGGACAGCCAGGATCAAAAGCAGAACTCCTGTCACCAGCCAGGCACCGAGCAGTGCTTCCAGCAAACTTCTTATCTTTTGCATCCGGTTTTTACTTTGCTCCATAAAAAGCCCTCCCATACGTTAACATATGGGAGGGTTGTACGTTTTATTCCTTATTTTTTCTCTCCATCCAAAGGATTTTCCTGACGGAATCTCTGCCATGCGAGATCTTTTTCCTTTCTCCTGTTCTGGATATGGAGCGCCGAAAACATCGCCACAACCAACCCTGACAGTACCGTGCTGATAGAGAACGGCAGAATCATCGCCGTATCCCCGGTCTGCACCGGATTAGTCTTAACACTGACAGCCGTATCTGTTTTTTTCTGAGGCGTTCCGGTGGAAGCGGACGACTGACTGCCTGAAGCGTTTTTCGTCGTTTCCGGCGCTTTTGTCGCAGCGGGAGTCTGACTGGAAACAGCGCTGTCTGCAGAACCGGAATTCTGTGTATTCTGGGTACTTCCACTCTGTTGCGTGGAAGATGGCGTTTTATCATAATTGTCCGGCCCTACGATCATCGTTCCGGGGGCTTTTACCAGCATGATTCCGAGATCATCCGCCCCTGCAGCCATTTGCACTGCAGAAGGTGCGCTGTCCGCCGCCCCGGCAAGAAGACGCTCTTCTTCCTCCGACCATCCGCTGCCGGATCCGTCGTCTGCTTCCGGATCGTCCGCCTGAGAATCCGTCCCGGGATCCGCAGACCCGCCATTACCTGTCAGAACCTCAGGATCGTCAGATGTCTCCGGCAGGCTGAAAAGCGAAACCGCACTCATGATCATCTCTTTCTGCTCATGGAGACTGCCGTTCAGCAATGCATCGTTGGACGCCGGCGCCTGATCCTCCAGATGACCGTTCATCAGGCTGTCCTCATTTCCCGGCTTTTCTGTCCCGCTGCCGTTTCCTGTAGTTCCGGAAGCATTTTCCGCGTTGCCGCTGCCGTCTTCCGCGGTACCGGGAGCATTTTCCGTATCGCCGCTGCCGTCTTCCACGTCCGTATCATCCGAGGAATCCCCGCCGGAATTTTCCGGCTGCTCTTCTTTCTGATCCG
>DXEK01000092.1 GCA_019115005.1 Candidatus Fusicatenibacter merdavium
AAGAGTGATATCCGGCTGATTCGATGTCTTCTGTATTCCGGAAGATGTTTGCCGTTGTCCTCAGGAGGGCGGATCCATGGATTTATTCCATGTACCCGCCTTTCATCGGTGATACGGCTTTGTCGGCGAACTGTTTCAGGACGCCGTGGGTATAACGGTTTTCCTTTGGCCTCCATGCGGCTTTCCGCTCAGCGAGGATCTTCTCGACTTCTTCTTCGCTTTTTCGTTCGCCGTTGGCGCCGACGATCCGCAGGATCCGTTTCGGAATGCTGATCTCGATCAGGTCATTCTCTTCCACCAGGGCGATCGGACCGCCCTCGGCTGCTTCCGGTGAAATATGTCCGATCGCAGGTCCTTTGGAGGCGCCGGAGAAACGTCCGTCGGTCAGAAGCGCGATGGAGGCGCCCAGTTCTGCGTCGGAAGCGATGGCTTCCGTTGTGTAGAACATCTCCGGCATTCCGCTTCCCTTCGGACCTTCATAGCGGATGATCACCGCGTCGCCCGGCCGGATCTCATGGGTCAGAACGGCCTTGATGGCGTCTTCCTCGCAGTCAAAGGGTCTCGCCCGGAGCACCGCCTCGAACATTTCCTTTGGAACCACCGTGTGCTTAACGACAGCGCCGTCCGGCGCAAGGTTTCCTCTCAGGATCGCGATGCTTCCATCGGTTCCGAACGGACGGTCGAAGGGGCGGATCACGTCTTCCCGCTTCAGGTTCCACTGATCCAGGTATCCCTGGCATTTGTCATAGAAACTGCTTTTTTTCAGGTCTTCCAGATTCTCGCCCAGCGTCTTTCCGGTCACCGTCATCACATCCAGATGCAACATATCTTTGATCTCTTCCATGATCGTCGGGACGCCGCCCGCGTAATAGAAGAACTGTGCCGGCCATTGTCCCGCGGGGCGGATATTGAGCAGATAGTGGGCGCCTCTGTGGAGACGGTCAAAAGTATCCGCGTCAAGGTCAAATCCGAATTCCTTTGCAATCGCAGGGATGTGGAGCAGAGAGTTGGTGGATCCCGAGATCGCGGCGTGTACCATGATCGCGTTCTCGAAGGACTCCATGGTCACGATCTTTCTCGGCGTCAGATCGTTTTGTGCCAGCCAGACGGCCTGCTCTCCCGCCTTCCGGGCAAAGTCTCTCAAGTCGGAACTTGTCGCGGGCATCAGGGCGCTTCCGGGGAGCATCAGTCCCAACGCTTCCGCCATGATCTGCATCGTCGAAGCGGTTCCCATAAAAGAACAGGCGCCGCAGGACGGGCAGGCGTTATGTTTGTAGAACTCCATTTTTTCCTTTGTGATCTCGCCGCGTTCATACATGGCGTTATACATGCCGATCTGTTCCAGAGTCAGCAGATCCGGCCCTGCATCCATCACACCGCCGGTCACGACGATGGAAGGGATGTTGATGCGCCCGATCGCCATCAGGTGTGCCGGCATGCTCTTGTCACAGCTGGCGATAAAGACGCCGCCGTCGAAAGGGGTGGCGTTGGCGTGGATTTCGATCATGTTCGCCATCATGTCTCTGGACGGCAGGGAATAATTGATCCCGTCATGGCCCTGTGCCTCTCCGTCACAGATATCCGTACAGAAATATCTTGCGCCGAATCCCCCGGCTTCGGAGACTCCTTTCCGCGCCTTTTCGACCAGCTCCAGCAGATGGCCGCTCCCCGGGTGGCTGTCGCCGAAGGAACTCTCGATGATGATCTGCGGCTTGGAAAGATCCTCCGGTTTCCAGCCGGTTCCAAGGTGGAGCGGATCCAGCTCCGGCGCGATTTCTCTCAGTTTCTGACTTCTCAGTTCCATTTTTTCTCCTTTCCCTCGTTTCCTCTCAGTGGATGTTCCGCTTTGTGATATATGCTTTTGAACGTTGTAAATACATCTGACCATTTTTAAGGGTATATCTCTTTGAACCGCGGAAAAGACAATCCTTCCCGCTGCGGTCGATGAAATTCATCAGATGTAAATACAATATCTCTTTTGCACAAAAAAATCAATCCATAATGTTGCACAATTCTACTTCGATGATTATGGGGTCAAAAGAAATTTTGAACCCAATGATGCTACGGATGGCTCCGCATTTCATGCTCCCGCAATCCTGAGATCATTTCCTTCCGGTCAGAAAAATTATCGTTTGACATTTGCCGGTTTCTGAAATATCCTGAAAATGTATTTTTTTACGGAAAGGTGAATCGAAAGATGATACATTCGGATGAAAAAAGTCTGCCGGAGAAATTATCGGACGGCATTGTGAAGTATATTTTAAAAGAACAGCTGCAGCCGGGAGACCGTCTGCCGAACGAGTCGGTGCTGGCGGAACAGCTGGGCGCCGGCCGCAGTTCTGTCCGGGAGGCCATTAAGCTTCTGGCGTCCCGCAACATTGTGACAGTCCGTCAGGGATCCGGGACCTATGTCTCCGCCAGGCCGGGAGTCGTGGAGGATCCTTTGGGATTTACATTTATCCAGGATAAGCGAAAGCTGGCTGAGGATCTTCTGGAGATCCGTTTCCTTCTGGAGCCTGCCATCGCCGCATGGGCAGCGGCTTATGCGACGGAAGAAGAGATCGGGCGGATCAGAAAACTGTGCGACGAGACGGAACAGCTTCTGAAAGCAGGTAAGGACCATACGGAGAAAGATGTGGAATTTCACACGGCCATCAGCATGAGCAGCAAAAACCTGGTCGTGCCGCGGCTGACGCCTGTGATCCATTCCGCCGTTCCGCTTTTTATCGATCTGACCAAAAGCGCGCTGCGCCGGGAAACCATTGACACGCACCGGGAGATCACAGAGGCGATCGCAGCCCACGACGCTGTGCGGGCTCAGGATGCCATGTACCTGCATCTGGTATATAACCGGCGGCTGATCCGTACCGCTGACACACTGCATTCCGGTGATTCATTATAATTGTGAACTGCAGTGGAGCGGCCTTTAGGGAGTGATAAAAAATAAACAATTATTGACAGAAAATTTTCCGGAAGTTATAATGAAGTCAGATTTAAAGAGATAGATGATCGGTTGAAGGATCTAAGAGAGACTGTCAGACCAATGATTCAGCAGTACGATCAGCACACTGTTTCACAGGCTGACGTTCCGGCAGAGTATCATGCTTTGGGATCGATTTGGTAAGAGCAGCGCCGAAGGGGCAAGGGGCTACTTGAAACTCTCAGGCAAAGGTATTGGATCTGGACGAACCTCTGGATAGAAAGACAGGGAGAAATTGAAAATGGTTTCTCCCTGTCTTTCTCTATTTGTGTCACAGTAAAAATAAACCCCCTGCTCTGCAGGGGGAGGGCAGATCTTTAGATAAAAGTAAGAACTCCTGTGTTATGATAATAAGTGGGTCTGCAAAACCACAAATAAAATAACACAGGAGGTCCAAAAGAATGGACGTAAATAGTTTAGCCCATACAAAATGGGAATGCAAGTATCATATTGTTTTTGCACCGAAATACCGGAGACAGATAATATATAAGCAAATAAAAGCGGATGTAGGACAAATACTTGGAACATTATGCAGAAGAAAAGGAATCGAAATTATAGAAGCAGAATGCTGTCCAGACCATATTCATATGCT
>DXEK01000007.1 GCA_019115005.1 Candidatus Fusicatenibacter merdavium
ATCCACGGCTTCTTTCAAAGATGAAAAATTATTTGGTGGACAGATAGTCGTTGATCTGAGCCTCCAGAACATCGCCGTCAAGGCCGTGTACCATAGCAGCCTCAGCCAGGGATTCGCCCTGAGCGGAAGGGCAGCCAATGCAATGCATGCCGGCGCGCATCAGGATCGCAATGATGTTCTGGTCTACTTTGATCAGTTCACCGATTGTCATATCTTTGGAAATTTTCATTTATGATTCCTCCTTAAATTCGCTGTAACTGTCGGGCTTTTTTTCGACTGCCGCAGCCGTTCGGATCGCGGAAAAGCTCCGCCGCCTGCAGGCGGACAGTTACACCTGTCTTACTGTGACAGAATCTATTATAATACCATGTGGGTAGGGAATGCAAGTCTTAGTGCAATGAGAATATTAAAAATCATCTTACCGTTCATCCGGACATGAAAATTCAATAAGAAGCGGGATTGTTCGAAAAATAGTACTTGTATTTCCGCAGGCAATCGTTTAAAATGTGGTTAGTACCTGATAAACAGCCCTGTCTTATGGAAGACAGGAGCGGCGAAAGGTCAAAACGTACGTCGAAAGGCGAAAGAGTAAAAAAGGAGGAAAAAATCATGGCATATGTAATTACCGACGAATGTGTAAGCTGCGGAACATGCGCAGGCGAGTGCCCGGTAGAGGCAATTTCTGAGGGAGACAGCAAGTATGTGATCGACGCTGATACCTGTGTAGAGTGCGGAACATGCGCAAGTGTCTGTCCGACAGAGGCTATCGTAGAGGAGTAATCCGCTCTCTTTGTTTACATAAGTGAACAGAAAAAACGCCGTTTCCATTCACCGTTCAGGTGGAGGAAACGGCGTTTTTTTGCAATGGTACGCCTGGCAAGCACAATGCGCCCGACAAGCAGCTGCCAGTGCAGCATTGTCTGTCGGGAAACGGACCGTGAAAAGTTATGATAACGGCCATTTTCCGCCTTATGCCAGTTCAGCGAGCTGCTGCAGCGCATTGTCGCGGATCAGGATTTCATTGTGTTCCATAAGATTCGCTTCGCCGATACCGGAAAACGCTTTCTGATGTCCGTACTCGGAAAGAATATTGCAGACTTTGTTGAAATCCTCCGGTGAGCAGCCTGATTGATGAAGGATTAGTTGATAACAATTCTGCGATTCAATCTTGTACAGAGAATTTTTCCCGGAAAAATAATGATGCAGCGCGCCTGCGGAGGCGATCACTTCATCCAGCGAATAAAAGCGGAAGCTACGGACAAGATCCACAGGGGTGTTCTTTTCGTCAGAAGCTTCTTCGGAGACCTCCGTATTTTTATCGGCTGCCGCCTTTTTCTTTTCCGCCGCTTTTGCGCGTGCTTCGTAGATCTTCTGGAAAAGGTCGATGATGTCGTCCGCGCCGGAATACTGTACCGGCTCGGTGGTATCCTCGTCGCTGGATGGTGCAAATTTGGAAAAACGGGTATCCAGTTCCTGCGGATCATCCACTTTCGTAATGATAAGGACGATGCTGTCCGGAGCAACCGGGATCGCTTCCACCATCAGCGGTGCATTGTCATAGTTGAAGCCGAACTGTGCGTTGGCTTCCACCATCATATCCTGAAACAGGTTCCTGGCTTTTTCTGTTCCGTAAGCCAGTTCGCTGAGTTTGATTTTTCGGTTCGCAAGATCCGCGCTGGTCAGAGTACAGCGAATCTGATTGTCATTGAGCTTTTCAATTTTCAAAACCGTCACATCCTCTCGTAAAGGTTAAAAATATCAGGCTACTAATTTATAGTATAGCACATCGGAGCAAGATGTAAAGAACTTAACACTTTTTTCATAATTTAAGGGTTGTTTTTTGCAGATGCTTCGGTATAATGGAAGAAAGAACCAATACAGCAGTACGGGTTTCAGGTGAAAGGTGCATCTTTCTCCGCCTGTGATTCCTGCTGGTCTTTTTATCAGAAATTCGTGATTCTTCGTGGCAGTTCAGAGGAACTGGGCGGCCATTGTTCTTCAGTATTTTCCTGCTGTATGATTGTCGATGAGTTGCAGAGCCCGGAGCAAGGCGGCTGATCTGGTGACGGAATGCCTTGTTGGAAGCTGCTGTCGGCGTTCTTTGGAAACTGTAAAAATAAGGGGTTTCAGAAATTGTCCCGAGACTTTCCGGGCGATACCGGCCGGTCCTGCGGCAGAAGGATGAGATTTCCCGGCATGACAGGTCTGTCCATCGTTTTTGTATATCACACAGTCGGAGACGACACAGGACTGTCAGGCACCCGTTAGACGAATTGCGGTCCCTTGTGCATAACTGTTGCTAACGGGTGCTTTTTTTGCTATACTGAAGCTGTTATCAGGATCGATCGGATCTCTGCATACAACTGTGGCGGTGCAGAGCCGTTACACAGTCAGTACACCGGGAAAGTCCCGGAAGGAAAGACGGAGGATAAAAAATGCAGAAGAACAGGAAAAAGAAGGGGAGAGTTACACCTGTTCTGGTAGTGATCCTGCTGATTGTGATACTTGCGGTCGCAGGGGTTGTTTCCTTTCTCGTGCAGCGGTATACTCCGAGCAGGAATCAGATGGACCAGAAAGCTTATTTCCAGCTGACGGATGATACAGAGGCTGCGTTGGTTCTAAACGGCTGCGTCAGTGAAGAAAAAGGGCTGATGATTCAGGGAGAAGTTTATGTTTCCGCCGATTTTGTTTCGCGGGAACTGAACAGCGGTTTTTACTGGGATCAGGAATCCCAGGCTATTTTATTGATAACTCCTTCCGGAGTGATGAAGATCGCTCCGGGAGATACGACATACAGCACTGCGGGAGGACAGGCGGCAGTGCAGACAGGAGCGGACGGCGCTATTTATATTGCGCTGGAACTGGTGAAGCAGTATACGGATATGGATTATGCTTTTTACACAGAGCCGAACCGTGCGGTGATGCGGACGGACTGGAACGGGCTGCGTCAGGTGGAGGTGACTGCCGAACAGACAGATGTCCGGTATCGCGGCGGGATCAAGAGTGATATCCTCACCGAAGCCGTCCAGGGAGAAACCCTGTATTTTCTGGAAACTCTGGATAACTGGGTGCAGGTGGAGACCGCGGACGGATATATCGGTTATGTGGAAAAAGAGGACGTCTCTGACGAGCAGGCCGCTCCGGTACACGTGACGGACGCAAGTCTTGTGTTTGCTGGAATTCGTAGAGATCACAAAATCAATCTGGCTTGGCATCAGACGACTTCTCAGGCGGCGAATGACGCGCTGGGGTCGGCCATCGCAAATGTGACAGGTGTGAATGTGATCTCGCCGACCTGGTTTTCCGTGGTGGATAATATGGGAACCCTGTCCAGCCTGGCCAGCGCAGAATACGTCACTCAGGCTCATGCGGCGGGCATGGAAGTCTGGGGACTGATCGATAACTTTGACGAAAATTTCAGCACTGAGACTGCCCTGGCAAGCTATTCTGTACGTACCAATATCATCAATCAGCTGATCGCGGCCGCGCAGCAGGTGGGACTCGACGGGATCAATGTGGATTTCGAACAGCTGTCAGAGGCGTCGATCCCTCATTATATCCAGTTCCTGAGAGAACTGTCAGCGGCCGCGCATGGGGCGAACCTGGTGGTGTCTGTGGACACAGCAGTTCCCCAGTCCTTTACAGAGTATTATAACCGTGGAGCGCAGGCGGAGACGGTCGATTACATGATCATGATGGGGTACGATGAGCATTACGCGGGCAGCGAGGAGGCCGGCTCCGTGGCTTCCCTTCCGTTTGTGGAGGGCGGGATCCAGACGCTGCTGGAGGATATCCCGGCGGAGAAGATCATCTGTGCGATCCCGTTTTATACAAGGATCTGGACAGAAAACTTCGGACAGGTCGGAGTCACCAGCGAAGTGCTGGGAATGGACGGAGCGGATCAGTATGTGACGCAGATGGGGATGACAAAAATCTGGGATGCGTCGGTAGGGCAGAACGTTGCGTCGGTGGAGACGGACACCGCCCGGTATACCATATGGCTGGAGGATGAACAGTCGATCGAAGAGAAAATGAAATTGATTGAGAAATATGACCTTTCCGGCGTCGCTGAGTGGAAACTCGGATTTGAGCGGGCAACGGTCTGGGGGATTATCTCAAGCTATCTCACCGAATAACAAAAGAATGGAGGAGTATCAAATGGCAGCAGAACTGGAGGAAGAAGTTTTTAAAACCACGCTGATGGGGGGATTCGACAAGGAAGACGTTATGGCCAAGTTCCGGGAAGTGAAGAACGAGGCGAATGAGACACAGAAAAAGCTGGAGGAACAGATCGCTGATCGCGACAGTCTGATCGCGGAACTGCGGCAGTCGGTAAAGGCAAAAGAGGCAGAGATCGAACAGCTCCAGAAAGACATCAAAGAGAAATATCAGAGTTATATTGATAATTATGACAGCATCGGTAAACTGGTCTATGATGCGAAAGTGCGTTCCGACAATATGATGGCGGAGACGAAACAGAAGTGTGACAGTATGCTCCAGGAAACCAAAGGAGAGTGTGCAAGGCTGGTGAGAGAAGCCCGTGAAAAAGAGGAGGAAGTGGTTGCGGTCTACGAGGCCAAGATCGAGCAGCAGGCGCAGGAAGCTCAGCAGTTTATGGAAAATCAGATGCTCCAGGGCCGTAATAATTATCGGATGGTCCAGACCGAGATCATACAGATCATCCGTGCGATGGATGCGCTTCAGAAAGGATTTCTGGAAAGCTACAAAAAGGTGCGCACGGTGAAGGATGCGATGGACAGATCCTCGCAGAAACTGGAACCCTTTTTCCGGGAACTGCAGGCAGGAACTGCAATGGAGCCGGGAAAAACGGAGTCCGCAAAAAAGGAAGGCGGCAAAACGGATACCGGGAAAGACCAGGCGCAGCAGGAAGAACAGAAAAACGTTGACGCCGGGAATGAGAAGGAAACATCTGAGGAAGAAGAGTTTCTGGATGAGGGTATGGACTTTGATGAAGAACTTGAAAATGAAATTCACCGTCTGATGAAGGATGAGGATGAAACCGAAGGAGACGGACAGGGCTGAAACAGATCCCCGCTGCATATACATAGGTAGAGAGTATTTGCAGCGGGGGTTTTTGTGCTGAAAAAGAAAACGATGGAAGTGCTGATGGCAGCTCTGCTTCTTGCGGCTGCTTATTGTCTGTCCCGGGAAGGTGCGAAACTGGCGGAAAAGATCGAAGGAGAGAAGAAGATCGTCATAGTGGATCCGGGGCACGGCGGCATGGATCCCGGGAAAATAGGCGTCAACGAGGAAGAAGAAAAGACCATTAATCTGGAAATCGCTCTGCTCTTGAAAGAAAAACTGGAGGAAGAGGGAATACAGGCGCTGCTGACCAGGGAGACCGATGAGGGACTGTATGATGAAAATTCTTCCAATAAAAAGGTGCAGGATTTGCAGAGAAGGGTTGAGATGATCCATGAGATTCAGCCGGACTGTGTGGTGAGCATCCACCAGAACAGTTACTCAGACCCGTCGGTCAAGGGAGCGCAGGTATTTTATTATGAAGATTCCGTGGAAGGGAAAAAGCTCGCGGAGTGTATTCAAAGTGCATTGGTCGAACAGGTGGATCAGGAGAACCACAGGCAGGTGAAAGGGAATACTACGTATTATCTTTTGAAGAGAACCGACGCGCCGCTGGTGATCTGCGAGTGTGGTTTCCTGTCAAACCCTCAGGAGGCCGAACTGCTCTCGGAGGAGAAATATCAGGGAAAACTTACCGATGCGATCGTCAGCGGCGTGTTGGAATATCTCGGTGAAGGCGGCGTCTGAATGCGTTACCATATACGGAAGTCACTGCCTTTCAGTTTCAGAAGCGCTTCCAGATAGAAATAGTCGCCGTAGACAATATGAAATTCGTGCGTTTCGTCGTGGTAAGCGGCCGTGCAGTTTCTGAGAATACCGTCTGTATCCGGATCATAATCGCAGTCCCTTTCGTCGAGTGTTCTCAGGAGCTTTACGGCTGCGTTCCGGTAAAGACCGGCTTCCAGTTCAGGGACGTGTTTTGTAATCTCCAGCAGACCGCAGGCAGCGATGGCAGCGGCAGTCGCATCCTCATAGAAGGGCTCTGACGGGGAGCGGAAGTCTACCGGAATTCGGCCGTCCTCAGGAATATTGGAGATAAAATAGTGAGCGATCCGTTTCGCTGTGTCCAGATAATCCTGTTTTCCGGTATGTGCGTAACTCAGCGCAAAGCCATAGAGTCCCCATGCCTGTCCGCGGGTCCAGGAAGAGCCGTCCCCGTATCCCTGTCCGCCGAGAGACCGGAGGATCTCCCCTGTTTCCGGGTCAAAGGAGACAATGTGATTGACCGAGCCGTCCGGCCGGACAAACGCGGACATGGCAGTGTCTGCATGGAGCATGGCGATCTGACGGAACCGGGGATCGGAGAGCTCGTCGCTGGCCCAGTAGAGCAGATTCAGGTTCATCATACAGTCAATGATCGCCCATCCGGTGGTATCGCGGCCGTCTCCCCAGTCGTTCCAGGCACGGATGAAGTTTCCGGCGGGGTTAAAACGTCCGGCGAGAAGATTGGCGGCATGAAGGCCGCGGCGTCTTCCGGCGGCGGAACCGGTCAGTCGATAGTCGGCGACAGCGGTAGGCTGGTAGACAAAGCCCAGATCATGGCTCAGGTCATAGAACTCCTCGAAACATGTGTCCAGCTGTTCTTCGGAGAAGCGGGCGATCTCAGCGTACCGTTCTTCCTTCGTTTCATGGTACAGCAGCCACATCATGCCGGCCCAGAAACCGTTGGTCCACCAGCCGATCCCGAAACTTTTTTCTGCGGCAAGAGTGGAATTATCGTCATAAACCCCATCTTTTGTCGTATAAGGAATTTTTGTACATGCACGTTCTTTCATAACAGACATTTTTGTGACAAAGCGGTCCAGGGCCCCGCAGGCCCAGTGCTGATCCTGTGTTTTCTCCATGATAATCCTCCTGTTTTCCGTTGCGTTTAAATCCCAGCCGGGCTGGTCGGGGTTCCTCCGCCGTCCGACTGTTGACAGTCTGTAACAGTTCAGTCAGCTGAACTGTTACGATAGTTTCACTATAGTACATTGACGGGGCGGGTGCAATGGATTAAAATATGATTAACTGACGGATTCTGCTTTTTGCGCTGAGAAAGGGGAAAAAATGCTGCGCTTTATATACGGGGGTTACGATGCGGTTCATGCGCATCCATACGAAATGTTCCGGCAGGCAGGAGTTCCGGATTACACGCTACTGCTGGTGAAATCTCATGCTTATTTTTATCTGAACGGTGTCCGCACAGAGATCGAGCCGCAGACGGCAGTCCTGTTTCCGCCGGATACCTATGTAAGGTATGGATCTCTGGGAACACCTTACAAGGACGACTGGCTTCATTTTGTGGCGGAGGGGGAGGAGAAACTTCCGGGGGAGCTGCACCTTCCTCTGCAGACGCCGATGCGCCTGCCGGACTTGTCTTCTCTTTCTGCCTGTCTGCGCCTTCTGGTGCGGAAGCGGCGTACCGGCGGCCTGTACCAGGAGGAGACGGAAGATGCACTGCTGCGGGGGCTGCTGTACAGCCTGGCTGACCAGTTACGGGAACCGCCGGACAGGCGGCGGAGACGGCCGTATTTTCGTGAGCTCCAGGAACTGCGGGCGGAGATATATAATACGCCGGAAAAACGCTGGCAGGTACCGGACATGGCGACCCAGCTTCATCTGAGTGTTTCTTATTTTCAGCATCTGTATCGGGAATTTTTCGGGAATTCCTGTATTCGTGATGTGATCGAAGCGCGGATGGAACGGGCAAAATTCCTGTTGGAGACGACAGACATGGCTGTGGGAATGCTTGCGGACGTCTGCGGCTATGAATCGGAGCTACATTTCATGCGCCAGTTCCGGCAGAGAGAAGGGATGACGCCGACAGAGTACAGAAAGGCGGCGTCCCTGAGACGGTGAATCAAACTTCTGAATATACCTTGAGGACACAGCAGGTGTGTCAGGAGGAGGAAAGAATGAACAGAGAACTATTGGACAAGCTGTCTGTGGTCACCGAGGAGGAGCAGGCGTTCCTCGACGGAAAACAGGAGATCGAAAAGCAGCGGTATACGGACGGCGAGACCCTGGTGGTCGATGCGGGAAAGCTTCTGGAGAGAGGAAAGCTGATCTCTGTGCGGCCGCACACAAGATTTGTCCATTTTCCTGCTCACCGGCACAATTATGTGGAGATGATCTATATGTGCCAGGGAAGCATCCGTCAGAGGATCGACGGGGAAGAGCTGATCCTGAGGGAGGGCGAACTGCTCCTGATGAATCAGGATACGGTACAGGAGATCTGGCCGGCGGGAAAGGAAGATATCGCGGTCAATTTCATCATCCTGCCTGAATTTTTTGACCGGACGCTGCAGATTATGGGGGATGAAGAAAACCAGCTGCGGGATTTTATCGTGGGATGTCTGACCGGGAAGGACCAGACCATCCGCTATCTACATTTTCAGGTTTCGGACGTACTTCCGATACAGAACCTGGTGGAAAATCTGGTCTGGACCATCCTGCACCGACAGCCGAACAGGAGAAGCATCCATCAGGTGACAATGGGCCTGCTGTTTTTGCAGCTGATGAATTATACAGAGCGTATCCAGGTGGGAGAGGAACACAGAGAGCAGGGAGTTTTACTGGCGGTGTACCGTTATATTGAGGAGCATTACCGGAACGGGCAACTTGGCGATCTGGCCGGAGAACTCCACTACGATGTCTGCAATATGAGCCGGATGATCCACCGGATGACGGGAAGAACTTACACAGAGCTGCTTCAGGAAAAACGGCTGCAGCAGGCCGCATTTCTTCTGGAGACGACGAGGTTGCCTGTGACAGACATTGCGGACGCGGTGGGATATGAAAATATGAGTTATTTTCATCGGATCTTTCGAAAAAAATATGGAAGTTCCCCGAAGGAATACCGGACAGAAAAAAGGATGTAACAGAAGCGACGGTTCCTGTCCGCTGTACGGCTGCCAAAAAAATGGAGCAACACGGGGACTCATCGGCCGGTCCAGAGCAGATGCCGAAAAGGAACCGTACAAAAAAGGACGTCTCCGCTGCTGCAGTGTCCGGCACTGCATACAGAGAGCGTCCTTTTTTGTGTGTCAGAAACACTTTCAGCGTGGAACATCTCCACTGTCATCCTGCTGAGCAGACACAGACCGGATCAGAATTTTTCCAGACGGTCCATTGTCAGTTCGAACACGGTACATCCGCCTGCAGACGTGTCGATCGGCACAGAGTAGTTTGCACCGGTGTAAGCGCTGCCGCTCTCTGTGTGAGGTGTGGAATAAGTGATAGATTTCCGAAGGCCTGCGTACTCACGCAGAACGTTCAGAGCGATCGGCGCATTCGCATCTTCCGTCCCGATCATTAGAGTTGTATTCTTTTCCTGAAGAAAACCGCCGGTGGTCGCCAGTTCTGTGACGAAAATTCCTTTCTGATTCAATGCGGCGATCGTGTCCGTCTTATCTTCTTTTTTCATAATCGCAATTAAGAGTTTCATAGATTATTCCTCCCTGTTTCCAGCCGTTTCCGGAATGAATGACCGTTCCGTGAAGGTTCTGCAAAAAAAGACGGAATTTTTCAGAAATTCATTTCCGATCGACTTTCTATAGTACCAGTTATATATAATATTATTGGTAATGTCAAGTTAAATAGAGAAATTTTAGGTAATTTTAAGTTTGAAATATGCCAATATGTTCGGAGGGGTGGAAGTTTCCATGCAGTCAGGCCGCGACTGTTACGATTTCCCTGTTTTTATATGTTTTTTTCTTTTTTCCGGCTGCTGTATCTGATAGAATAGAAAGCAGCAAAACAGTAAAATGGGTAATCGGCATGTGACAGCCGGCGCTGATCGCGCAGACCCTGAGACGGAGGAGGAAAAGGGATGGAGCATTTACTTTATGGAGCAGCGTATTATGAGGAGTATCTTCCTGTGGATCGTCTGGAGCAGGACGTGGAGATGATGAAAGCGGCAGGGATCAACGTGGTGAGGATCGCGGAGTCTACCTGGAGCACCTGCGAGCCGCAGGATGGAGTGTTTGATTTCTCTCATGTGGAGCGAGTGATGGATGCGATGGAGAAGGCGGGAATCTCTGTGATCGTCGGGACGCCGACTTACGCGGTGCCGACCTGGATGGTGAAATCGTATCCGGAGGTGCTGGCGACCACGAAACAGGGGCGGGGAATTTACGGACCCCGCCAGATCATGGATATCACGAACCCGGTCTACCTGTTCTATGCGGAACGGGTGATTCGGAAACTGATGGAACACACGGCACACCGGCCGTGCGTGATCGGCTTTCAGCTGGACAATGAGACGAAGTACTACGGAACCGCCGGAAAAAATGTGCAGGAGGGATTCGTGAAATACCTGCGCGAAAAGTTCCACAACGATCTGGATGCGTTGAATCACGAATTCGGTCTGGATTACTGGAGCAACCGGATCAATGCGTGGGAGGATTTTCCCGATGTGCGGGGGACGATCAACGGCAGCCTGGGCGCGGAGTTCGAGAAGTACCAGCGCACTCTGGTGGACCGGTTCCTTGTGTGGCAGGCACAGATCGTCGGAGAGTATCGCAGAGACGACCAGTTTGTGACACAGAATTTTGATTTCGACTGGCGCGGACATTCCTATGGCGTGCAGTCCTGTGTCAACCATTTTCATGCGGCGCGTCCGCTGACCATCGCCGGTGTGGATATTTACCACCCGACGCAGGACGCTCTGACCGGGGCGGAGATCGCTTTCGGCGGCGATATGACCCGCTCTCTGAAACGGGACAATTATTTGGTGCTGGAGACGGAGGCGCAGGGGTTCCCCGAATGGCTTCCCTATCCCGGACAGCTGCGCCTGCAGGCCTACAGTCATCTGGCGTCGGGAGCCAACAGTGTTATGTACTGGCACTGGCATTCCCTGCACAATGCGATCGAAACTTACTGGAAAGGGCTTTTGAGCCACGATTTTGAGGAGAACGCCACCTACCGGGAGGCGAAACAGATTGGCCGGGAACTTGCCGAACATTCTTCTCATCTGGTGAATCTGAAAAAAAGAAACCGCACGGCGATCCTGGTCAGCAACGAAGCGCTGACCGCTCTGAACTGGTTCCCGATCGGCACAAAGGACGGAGCGGACGTGACTTACAACGATATTGTGCGCTGGATTTACGATGCTCTGTACCGGATGAACATCGAGTGCGACTTTCTGTGGCCGGAAAGCACAGAGCTGGATGAGTACTCCTGGATCATTGTTCCGGCACTGTACGCGGCGCCGGACGAACTGCTGCACCGTCTGAATCAATATGTGGAGCAGGGAGGCCATCTTCTGGCAACCTTCAAGACTGCGTTTACCAATGAAAATCTCAAGGTCAGCCACAGGAGACAGCCTCACATCCTGAAAGATTGTCTCGGAGTGACTTACCAGCAGTTCACAAGACCTCAGAATGTCACGATCTCCGGCGAGACTTTCGGCGGAAGCGTGGAGGAGCGCCGGGCGGAAGTCTTTATGGAACTTCTGCAACCTCAGGGCGCCGCAGTGCTTGCGTCTTATGAACATCCTGCATGGAACCCATATGCGGCGGTGACGGAAAACACCTACGGGAAAGGCAGCGCTGTGTACGTCGGCTGTAAGACGACGGATGAGATGATGACGAGAATCCTCAGGTATTGCGCAGAGAAGGCAGAAATCCCTGCGGGTGAGATCGCTTATCCCGTGATTGTGCGCAAAGGAAAAAATCAGTATGGACGTGAGATCTGCTATTACCTGAATTATTCTTCTGAAATTCAGAAGATCGCCCTTCATCCTGCGGGAACCGAACTTCTGGGAGGAACCGAACTGCGGGAAAACGAACCGGTGGAACTGGAACCATGGGGCGTAGCCGTTCTGGAATACGATTGATTTGGATGAAAGCAGACAGAGAAAAGGCCCTGTCATGGAACCGCAGCGGTTCTGTGACAGGGCCTTTTCTCACTGGTGGCTGATGCTTTGTGCGGTGCCGATGAACAGGGGGAGATCAGCGCTGCAGTCGATGATCAGATAGAGAAACGGACGGTCGAGGATCACTTCCTTCGGCTCTTCGGATTCCGACATCGCAGAACCGGAGGCCATTTCCACGGCAGTGGCGGCTCCGGCTTCCGTTCCCTGTTCGTCGAGGGAGAGGAAGGTTTTGTGCAGTACCTTGCTGATGTACAGGGGACCGTCCTCCGAGACCCCGATGCCGGAGAAATCCGCATCGGCGCTGGAAAAGGCGTCTATTATGCCCATATTCTGCAGGGGTTCGGAGAGGTCTGTGGAATATTCTGCTTCAAATTTCGGAAGCGCAGTATCGACCGGGACCTCCCGGGAGCCAGACAGAAGATTCCGAAGATCCTCTCCGGTCAGAGAATCCACATACTCTGCAACCGTCATCCCTTCTTCGGGAAGAAGCGCTGCGAAAGCGTAGTTGTGATCATAGTAATATTTCAGGAATCCTGTGGCGTGTTCGTCCTCCAGGTATCGGTATTCCTGGGAATACATGAACTCGGCATCGGTCTCGCTTCCGTCTTCGCAGGTAAACACGCCTTCCGAACAGCTCTCCGGTGTGTAGGGGTTGGCCCACTCCGCGTCGAAGGACAGCGCGTTGATCAGGTACATGACAGCGTCGTCATTGATTTTCGAGAGGATTTCCGGTATCTTTCCGTCCGTTTCCTGCTTTATCCATGCGTTGATCTCGTTCAGCGTGCGGCTGTTGAATGCGGCTTTGTATACCGAAGCGTCATAATATTCCGCCACCGTCTCCAGGAACTCCTGCTGCGGCTGAAACTCTTCCGCATCGCGCAGCCAGATGGAATCTGCCAGGTGCAGCCGGCTCTTTTCTTCAGAAGGCAAGGCCTGCATATAAGTACAGAGATACTCATTCAGCTGCTGGACAGACATGCTGAGGGTGGCTTCCATCTGAGAAAGTGTTTCCCCTCCTGCCCCGTTGGCGGTCATGGAAAGTGCATACATAGCCGACAGAGGAGAGAGGAGTGTGTTTTGGCCCGCGTCCTGCGTTTCCTGAAACAGGCGTACAGAAAAATCCATGGCTGCATCGGCGCCGGAACCGGTGAGATCTGCTTCCGCCTGGATTTTGGAAACCTCCAGATCCGCGAGCAGATCCTCTGTCTGCACCGATTGGGCGGCGCCGCATCCGGAAAGAGAAAGGGCAGCGGAAAGCGGAAGAACCACGGAGAGACTCAGGGCGGCTATGCGCCCCATCATTCGTTGCTTCATAGGAACACCTCCTCATATATAAGCGATCTAAGCCGAACTCGGAATTACAGGATCCGGACTTCTTTTGCCAAAGCAAGCGGCGGCAGTACTGTCAGTTTGTCACTATCAGTATACAATAGGACAGAGAAAAAGAAAAGTACCGCTGTGCAAACCGATGAAGTCGCAGTTACAGTTCAGCCAGCTGAACTGTAACAAATCGCATCATGCACAGCGGTACTTTTTATGCTCACAGCGGCAGGTCAAGCGACCTGCCGCGTGTGATCGGATTATTTCGTGAAGAAATAATTATAAGCGTTGTTGTAGCTGATATTCTTGACCAGATCTTTCAGGAAATCCGGATGATTCGGATACTCGCCGTTCTCTACCCAGTTTCCGACTACATTACACAGAATGCGGCGGAAATACTCATGGCGCGGGAAGGAAAGGAAGCTTCTGGAATCGGTCAGCATTCCGATGAACGGGGAGATCAGGCCGATGCTGGACAGTACGGTCAGCTGAGCCTCCATGCCCGGTTTGTGATCATTGAACCACCATGCGGTTCCGAACTGCATCTTTCCGCGGATGCCGCCGCCCTGGAAGTTTCCTGCCATGCTGGCGAGCATTTCGTTGTCGTTCGGGTTCAGGGAGTAGAGAACCGTCTTCGGAAGGAGATTTTCTTTGTCCATCTCATTGAGCATTGTGCTCAGGTAAGATGCGTACTTGATATCGTCCATGCTGTCGAAGCCGGAGTCCACGCCGATCGCCGCCAGCTGACGGGAGGAATTGTTGCGCAGAGCGCCGATATGCAACTGCATTACCACGTTCTTGCGGGCATACATCTTTCCTAGAGCGATCATGACATAGCCTTTGTACATACCGCACTCTTCCGCAGTCAGCTCCTGGCCTTCCAGACGTTTCTTCATAACGCGGTCTACATCCTCAACGGTAGCAGGCTGGTAGAAGCAACCTTCCAGGCTGTGGTCAGTTACCACGCAGCCTACGCTGATGAAATAGTCCATACGGATTTCCAGAGCCTTCATCAGGTCGTCGACATTCTTGATGTCCACGCCGGAAACCTCGGACAGTTTAGCGATGTAGTCTGCGTACGCAGGTTTTTCGATTGCCATCGCTTTTTCCGGACGGAAGGTCGGAAGTACGGTGCAGCCGAAGTTTTCTTCCTTCAGAGCCTTGTGGCATGCCAGGTCGTCTGCCGGATCATCGGTGGTACACATATATTTGACGTTCTGGCGAAGGATCAGATTACGAACAGAAAATTCCTTGGTGCACATCTGTTCGTTGGCGCTGTCCCAGATCTGTTTTGCGGTAGCCTCGGAGAGCGGAGCGGTGATGCCGAAATAACGCTGTAATTCCAGATGGGTCCAGTGATACAGCGGGTTTCCGATGGAATTTTCGATGGTGCGCGCCCATGCCAGGAATTTGTCATAGTCCGCGCCGTTTCCGGTGATCAGTTCCTCCGGAACTCCCATCGCACGCATTGCGCGCCATTTGTAATGGTCGCCGCCCAGCCATACCTGGGTCAGGTTGTCCATCTGCTCGTCGTCAAGGATTGCTTTCGGGTTCAGATGGTTGTGATAATCAAAGATCGGCATGGTTTCTGCTGCATCGTGATAGAGCATTTTCGCGGTTTCCGTCTGAAGCAGAAAATCAGAATCCATAAAATTCTTCATTATGTTCTCCCTTCTTGGTTTTATGTACGGAAGGATTGCGAAATCTGCTGTCAGATTCCGCAATCCTGTCAGTTATCGTTTGCCGGAAAGCCTGCTTTACAGCGGGGCTTCACCGTTAAGCTAGATGTTTCTCCAGAGTGGAGGCAACTGCGCCAGGTCCTGCCAGCATCTCAGCGAATGCGGTCAGAACTTTGTCGCACATGCCGATCTCGCACAGATCAACGCCGAAGATCGAAGCGTTGGAGAGCAGACCGGACAGCTTGGAAGCCAGTTCCTCTTTGGACGGAACTTCGCCCAGCTTAAAGTCTTTCACGTACGGGCAAACAGTATCCAGCAGCGGATCCGGGCTCAGTTCGAATGCATTTCCGTTGTCATCCACACCCATCAGGTAGCGCAGCCATCCTGCGAATACCAGCGGGATTCCGTTCAGGTCGTCCAGATTCAGGCTGTCGTCTGCCTGGTAAGCTTTGATGGTCTCGCCGAAACGGATTGCCAGCTTCTGGGAAGTATCGGTAGCGATACGCTGCGGGGTATCCGGCATGAACGGGTTCGGAACACGAACGTTCAGAACTTCGTCGATGAATTCCTTCGGGGAGAGGATTCCGGGATCGGTAACAACCGGAAGTCCTTCCACATAACCGATGCGTTTTACCAGTTTTACAAGAGTCTCATTTTTCATTTCATCTGCGATCAGATTGTATCCCAGCAGGCAGCCGAATACAGCCAGCGCAGTGTGCAGCGGATTCAGGCAGGTGCAGACTTTCATGCGCTCTACCTTGTTTACCGTGTCTCTGTCAGTCATGTAAACGCCTGCTTTTTCCAGAGCCGGTCTTCCGTTCGGGAACTTATCCTCGATTACCAGATACTGCGGCTCCTCAGCGTTTACAAACGGAGCGATGTAGGTTCTCTTGGAGGTGATCACAGGAGCAACGTCCTCAACGCCGGCTTTCTCCAGCTCTGCGCATACAGAATCTGCCGGTCTCGGAGTGATCTTGTCGATCATGGACCACGGGAAGGAAACCTGATTCTCGTCGGTCAGATACTCGATGAATCCGTCGTCAACGAATCCTTTTGCCTGCCATTCTTTTGCCATGGTTACGATGGAGTTCTGCAGTTTCTCACCGTTGTGAGAGCAGTTGTCCATGGAAACAACAGCCAGCGGCAGTTTGCCTGCTTTATAACGCTCGTTCAGCAGTGCGCAGACGATCGCCATTGCAGCGCCCGGTTTTTCCGGTCCGTTGTCGATGTCTGCCTGGATGAACGGGAAGTATGTTCCATCCGCAGCTTTCAGAGCATAGCCTTTCTCGGTGATCGTAAAGGAGATCATCTGCAGCTCTTTGCTGGTGAAGATCTCTTTCAGCCTGCTCCAGGTCTCCGGAACATTGGACTGTGCCTTGATCGCCTCGGTCAGAGATCCGAGTACTTTCTTGTCTGTGGAGCCGTCCGCTTTCAGGGTGACAGCCAGAACCAGGTTGTCATACGGATTGTAGATCTTGTCCACCACGTCGAAGTCGAAGGTCTCGACACAGGTGATCCCTTTGTCGGATTCTCCGTTGGAGATCAGAGTGTCTGCCAGACCGCCGATGAAGATACGGAAGATATTTCCGATTCCGAAATGCACCCATGACGGAGCTTTTTTGGTGTTCTCAACAACTTTTTCAATGTCGTAGGAAGGAAGAGTGATGCCGGCTGCTTCCCATTCGCTGCGGTTTTTGATACCTTCTAATGTAAGTTTCATAATTATCTACGCTTCTTTCTTTGAAAAAAATAAATTATTTGGCTTCTTTTGCGTCTTTTTCGATGGACTCCCACAGTCCGCACAGGTAAGCGGCGCCCAGTGCACGGTCATACAGACCATAACCCGGCATAGCCTTCTCACCCCAGATCATACGTCCGTGGTCCGGACGGATCGGGCCTTCGAAGCCTGTCTCGTACAGAGCTTTCATGATCGCATGCATATCGAAGGTTCCGTCTGCGCTCAGATGTGCGCTCTCCTCGAAATCGCGCATACCGTCGTTGAAGCGAAGGTTACGAACGTGTGCAAAGTGAATTCTTCCTTTCAGCATATGGATCGTGTCGATCAGATCGTTGCCCAGGTTTGTTCCGTAGGAGCCGGTACAGAAGGTAACGCCGTTGTGCTTGTTCGGAACCATTTCCATCATGCGTTTCAGGTTTGCCTGCGTGGAGATGATACGCGGCAGACCGAATACGCTCCAGGACGGATCGTCCGGATGGATCGCCATGTTGATGTCGTACTTGTCGCATACCGGCATGATCGCTTCCAGGAAGTATTTCAGGTTGTCCAGAAGCTTGTCGTCGTCGATGTCTTTGTACAGTGCGAACAGTTCTTTTACTTTTTCCATACGCTCCGGCTCCCAGCCAGGCATGATGGAACCGTTCATGTCGTCTTTGATGCTGGAGAACATTGCCTCCGGATCCATCTTATCGATGGTGTCCTGATTGTAGGCGAGAACTGTGGAGCCGTCTGCTCTCTTGCGGTCCAGTTCAGTTCTTGTCCAGTCGAAGACCGGCATGAAGTTGTAGCATACCATATGGATATCAGCTTTTCCGAGGTTTTCCAGAGTCTCGATGTATGCAGCGATATCTTTGTCACGCTCCGGTGCACCTGTCTTGATGGCGTCGCTGACATTCACGCTCTCGATACCTGCCAGATGAAGGCCCGCATCCTCAACTTCTTTTTTCATAGCCAGGATCTCGTCCAACGTCCATACCTCTCCTGGCATTTTGTTGTACAGTGTGGTGATGATGCCTTTTACATAGCAGGTCTGACGGATCTGCTCCAGAGTTACGGTATCATAGTCTTTGCCGTACCAGCGCATTGTCATTTCCATAGTTTGTATACTCCTTTCTTATGGATCATTTATTTGTTATTCTTATTTTAGCTTAATTGGAGAAAGTTACCATAGATAAAATTGTGCTATATATTGCAAAAATTGCGGTATTGAGGTATTATGTAAGAAAAGAATGTGTATTTCACCCCAAAATTATACAAATTTAACGAAAAATTGGAGAGAGCCTATGAAGAGACAGCTGGAGACAGAGTGGAAGAAGCGCCAGTATATGGAGGAGAAGGATTATGAGATCTATTATTATAATGACCACAATCTCTCTCCTGTGCGGGCGCATTCCCATAATTATTATGAAATTTATTTTTTCCTGGAAGGGGACGCGGAGATGAACGCGGAGGAGCAGGTGTTCTGGCCGAAACCGGGGGAGGTTCTGGTGATACCGCCGGGAGTGGTCCATTTTTTGCGGATCCGGAATCAGGAGAAGCCTTACCGACGGATCGTGCTGTGGATCTCGTCCGGATATCTGGAGGGACTGATGCTTCAGTCGGAGGATTACGGCTACGTGTTTGAGCGGGCACAGCTGAAGAAGCAGTTTTTATATCAGTTTGACACGATCCTTTCGAATCAGCTGCAGGGAATGGCGTTCCGGATGATCGAGGAGCAGTGGGGAGACCGGTATGGAAAGAAGGCGTTTCTTTACCTGAAACTAAATGAGATCCTTCTGGTCATGAACCGTATGGTATATGAACAGAATCATAAGAAAGTCGCGAAGGGCGAGGAGGAAACGTACCAGATGATCTGCAATTACATCTGCTCCCATCTGGAGGATGATCTCTCGCTGGAACGGCTCTCGAATCAGTTCTTTTTAAATAAGTATTATATTGTGCACCTGTTTAAGGATAAGGTGGGAATGTCGGCTCATCAGTATATCACCAGAAAGCGACTGGATGCCTGCAAGGATGCGATCCTGGGGGATGAGCCGATTGGACAGATTTGCCAGCAGTTTGGGTTTTCGGATTACACGAGCTTTTACCGCAGGTTTAAGCGGGAGTACGGAGTGTCCCCGAAGGAATACCGCCGGCAGCATCAGATGGAAATATTGTAAAAAACAAATTACGGTTCTGACGGTTGGATCGTTACAAAATCTGCCAGCCGCGCCGGCGCGGAATATTGGCGGCCGAAAGAAGAGATACTGTGAAAGATGGTATCTCTTCTTTATTTATGGAGAGAGATGTGTATTTCTGTGAAATCGCAGGACGACAGCAAAGAGTTTATACGAAGGAGAATCGGATGTTGGGATGGAAGAAAGGATTCTGGAGGTATTTGCTGCTGTTTCTCACCGGCTATTGTGTGTATCTGGCGATCGAAGTGACGTTTCGCGGGTACAGCTTCCGGCTGATGGGACTGACCGGCGGAACCGCGATGATCATTCTCGGTTTTCTGCTGCGCCACGGAATGCAGAAACTGCAGCTCCCGGTCCAGATGATGATCGGCGCGGCGGTGATCACCGGACTGGAACTGACGGCGGGACTGTTCTCTCTGGACGTTCTCGGGATCCGGATGTGGGATTACAGAGACGAATGGATGAGTGCCTGTGAAAATCTGATCTGTCCGAGATTCAGTCTGTATTGGTATTTTCTGTCGGGGGCGGCTATTTTTTTTACCGATGCGGCGGATTATTATCTTCTCGGGATCAGAAAGCGGCCTGTGTACCGGGTGTTTTTCCTGCGCTTTTCCTTTCCGAAGCTCCGGCGGATGTATCAGGAGTCATCCGCCGAAAGCAAAGCGGCCGGCGCTTCGGATCGTGTCAGGACAGGAGGGTCATACGGCGGCAGCCCTTATCGAAACAGCGGGAAGTGAAAGGTATATGATGTTCGGCTGATCGAACGGTTACGAATTTATCCCTGTACATCAGGCTGCTGCCCGTCATGGGCTTCCCGCCGGTACTCAGCGGACGGGATCGCTTTTCGATTTTGAAGTAAAATAAAAGAAAGTATTTACATAAAGAAGCGGTCAGGTTTATAATAAACCATACATGTCAGAAAACTGCCGGGGCAGAAAACGGGCGCTGTCCGGGAAATGCTGCGGCGGATGTCTGCAAAAAAATCAGAAGAGGATGAAAGTGATGAAGGTTTCAAAATTAGTTGGCGAGAGATTTAAGGAAAAGCCTGCAGACTGTGTGGTCGACAGCCATGCGCTGATGATCAAAGGCGGATATATCAAGTATGTGGCAAACGGTATTTATTCCCTGTTCACCCCGGGCAAGAGAGTGTCTTCGAAGATCGAGCGGATCATCCGCGAGGAGATGGATGCAATCGACGGACAGGAGGTTATGTTCCCGGTGGTCCTGCCCGGTTCTCTGTGGGAGGAATCCGGAAGATTCCAGAGCGTGGGACCGGAGCTGGTGCGTTTCCGTGACCGGAACAACAGTAGCATGATCCTCGGAATGACCCACGAGGAGGCGTCGGTGCAGCTGGTGAGAGAATATGCGAATTCTTACAGCAAATATCCTTTTATGATCTATCAGATCCAGACCAAATTCCGGGATGAGGCGAGACCGAGGGCCGGTCTGATCCGTGTGCGTGAGTTTACGATGAAGGATGCCTATTCGTTCCACACTTCCCAGGAGGATCTGGAGCGGTATTATGAGATCTGCTACGACGCATATCTCCGTATCTTTGCGAGAGCCGGCGTTCCGGAAGTCGTTGCGGTCAAGTCTGATTCCGGTATGATGGGCGGAAGCATTTCCCATGAGTACATGCTTCTGACCCCGATCGGAGAGGATTCCATCGCAATCTGCGAGGAGTGCGATTACAAGGCAAATATGGAAGCTGCGGACAATCTGGTGGACAATTCCGGAAATACCAGAAAGGCAGCGGAACTGGAGAAAGTTTACACACCGGATCTCAGCACCATCGACGACGTGACGAAAGCGCTGAAACTCCCGATCGAGAACACCTGCAAAGCGGTCGTTTATCAGAAGAACAGCGACGATAGCTTTGTCGTTGTGTTTATGCGCGGCGATATGGAGGCGAATGAGACAAAGATCACCAATTTTATCGGCGGCGGGATCCATCCGGCAAACATTGAGGACGACAGTGTTCTTGTGGCAGGATTTATCGGGCCATATCAGCTGAATCCGGACGTGACGGTCCTGTATGACCAGTCTCTGAAAGGGATCGAATATATGTCCTGCGGGGCAAATGAAAGAGACTACCATTATATCGGCCTGAATCTGGCCCGCGATCTGGGACAGGAGCCGGAGTTCCATGACTTTACCAAGATCCGGGACGGCGGGATCTGTCCGAAATGCGGAAAGCCGATGATCAAAGTACACCGCGGCATTGAGGTGGGAAATATCTTCCAGCTGGGCACCAAATACACCAAGAGCATGGGAATGAAATATATCGACAATAATAATGAGGAACAGTACCCGATCATGGGATGCTACGGTATCGGTATCGGTCGTCTCGCAGCTTCTGTATGCGAGGCTCATCATGACGAGTACGGTCCGATCTGGCCGATCTCCATCGCTCCGTGGGAGGTACACATCTGCTGTCTGCGTGTGGACGATGCGGAGTGTAAGGAATATGCGGACAATCTGTACAAGAGTCTTCAGAGAAAACAGGTGGAAGTCATTTACGACGACAGGGACGTTCGCCCCGGCGCCATGTTCTCTGACGCGGATCTTCTGGGTGTTCCGGTAAGGGTCGTAGTCAGTCCGAGAAATATGAAGGAAAACCAGGTGGAAATCGTGACCCGTGACAAACGCTATAAATTCATGGCGGACAAAGATCAGGCGGAAGAGAAGATCCTTGAATTGATCGGTACGCTGAAAAACGAGATCATGGAAAAGGTTCCGCAGTAAATGACGTTGAAACTGCAGAGACAGGGGACGGTTGTGCTCCAACAAGGGGAATAACGACAGGGAAACTGTGAAAGGGCAAAGGCTCTCCGGTGTGCGGACCGGAGGGCCTTTTGCGGCGGTGCGTCCGGTGACTGTCGCCGTTCAGGCGGCTGATCTGCAGTCCCTCCGGATTTGTTACAGTTCAGTCAGGTCTGCGCATTTACTGCGCAGACCGTGTGAAAGCATAGTGCCTGTGGGCATCCAGCCCATCGCGAAGCGATTTTCAATGGCTGGATGCCGTAACAGTTCAGCTGACTGAACTGTTACCCGGATTTTCCGGGCGGAGCAAAAAGAGGTTCCCATTTTTCCCCGTCGATGGTATAATCAGAAAAGAACATGGAAAGGAACAGGAAGTGAACAAGATGAAGGCATGGGTTGCCAGAATGACAGAAGAACATCCGGACGAGGATGCGATACAGAAGGCCGGCGAGGTTCTGAAAAGCGGCGGACTGGCGGCGTTTCCTACGGAGACGGTATACGGTCTGGGGGGAAATGCGCTGGACGCTGCGGCTTCGAAAAAAATCTATGCGGCGAAAGGCAGACCGAGCGATAATCCGCTGATCGTGCATATTGCGCGTATGGAGGATCTGGAGACGGTAGCCCGGAACATTCCGGAAAATGCCCGGAAACTGGCCGAAGCCTGCTGGCCCGGTCCGTTGACGATGATCCTGGAGAAGACGGAGGCAGTGCCCTATGAGACGACCGGCGGACTGGACACCGTGGCCGTAAGGTTTCCGAGCAATAAGATCGCACAGGCGTTGATTCTCGCGGCAGGAGGTTTTGTGGCTGCTCCAAGCGCCAACACTTCCGGAAGGCCAAGTCCGACAACCGCAGCCCACGTGATCGAAGATCTGGGAGATAAGATCGACTGTATCCTGGACGGCGGCATGGTCGACATTGGACTGGAATCAACGATCGTGGATTTTACCGAGGGTACGCCGATGATCCTTCGCCCGGGATATCTGAACCAGGAGATGCTGGAAAAGATCCTGGGGACTGTAAAGATGGATCCCGGGATCCTGGCGGAGCAGCCGAATACGCGTCCGAAAGCGCCCGGAATGCGCTACAGACATTATGCGCCGAAGGCGGACCTGACCATCGTTGAGGGACCGGAAAAAGAGGTGGTTTCGAAAATCCGGGAGCTGGCCGGTCAGCAGATGGCCCAGGGGATCCGTGTCGGGATCATTTGTACGGACGAGACCAGGACGGAATATTCCGGCGGAGACGTCAAGAGCATTGGCGCGCGTTCGGACGAAGCGTCCATCGCGCGGCATCTGTATGGGATCCTGAGAGAATTTGACGATGATCATGTGGAAGTCATTTATTCGGAAGCGTTCGACACCCCGAAGATGGGACAGGCGATCATGAACAGACTGCTGAAGGCGGCAGGACATAAGCGGCTGAAAGTATAGAGGTAAGTAGTGTGAAACGGTATAAAAAGCTGATTTTTGTGGATGCGGACGACACCTCCCGGGCGCCGATGGCAAAGGTGATTATGAAGACGAAACCCCTGTTTCGTCCGATTGAGATCGATTCCCGGGGCCTTGTGGTGCTGTTTTCCCAGCCCATCAATCAAAAAGCAGAGGCGGTACTGATCAGTAACGGATACTCTGCGAAGGATCATGCGTCTGCAGCGCTTTCTTCCCGGGACATCGGGGAGGATACGCTGATCCTGACGATGGAAGAAGAGCAGAGAGAAAAAATCCGGGAGGAATATCCCGAGGCGGAAGATGTCTATACCATTTCGGAATTTCTTCAGATGGACAGAGAAGTGGAACCTGTGTTTGGCGGCCCTTTGACATCTTATGGAAAATGTTATGAAATGCTGGAGAATATGATCTCCGGCATCGTGGAAAAACTGAACGAGGAGGAATTGAGACGATGATAGCGCTTGGATGTGATCACGGCGGATATGAACTGATGCAGGAGGTCAAGGCATACCTGGACGGCAAGGGATTGGAGTATAAAGACTTTGGGTGTTACAGTACGGAGGCAGTGGATTATCCGATTTATGCGAGAAAAGTGGGAAATGCAGTGCTCGATGGCAGCTGTGAGAAAGGAATCCTGATCTGTGGAACGGGTATCGGCATTTCCATTGCGGCAAACAAAATGCCGGGGATCAGGGCGGCACTTTGCAGCGACTGCTTCAGCGCGGAGGCGACCCGCCTGCATAATGACGCGAACATCCTTGCGATGGGCGGGCGTGTAGTAGGCCCGGGACTTGCGGTAAAGATCGTGGATACGTTCCTGAACACACCGTTTTCCGGCGAGGAACGCCATGCGAGACGGATCCGTCTGATCGAGCACCCGGAGGAGTAAAAAACTGTTTGATGTCCTGCGACCGTGTGGGGCAGTACAAGGAGAAGGAACACAGAGGAGAAAACGTTTGAAAGTAAACTTTCGGACCTGCCTCGGAGACGCTGCAGGTGCGTCAGTAAGGAGGAACGTTTGGAAGTAAACTTCCAAATACGCAGTAAATGCGTCAGGAGGAGGCAAAGATGGCAAAAATAGTGATAATGGATCATCCGCTGATCCAACATAAAATTGGAATTATCCGTAAAAAAGACACCAGTTCCAAGGAATTCCGGGAGATGATCAGCGAGGTGGCGATGCTGATGTGCTATGAGGCTACCAGAGATCTGCCGCTGGAACCGATAGAGATCGAGACGCCAATCAGCAAAATGACAGCGCGGCAGCTTGCCGGAAAAAAAATGGCGGTCGTACCGATCCTGCGCGCCGGACTCGGAATGGTGGAAGGTATGCTGGCGATGATCCCGGCAGCCAAGGTCGGACATATCGGCCTGTATCGTGATCCGGAGACATTGGAGCCGGTAGAGTATTACTGCAAACTCCCGTCGGACATCGCGAGACGTGAAGTATTCGTGACAGATCCGATGCTGGCGACCGGCGGTTCTGCGACGGCGGCGATCACGATGCTGAAACAGAAAGGTGCGAAGAAAATTCATTTTATGTGCATTATCGCTGCGCCGGAGGGCGTCAGGAAAATGCAGGAAGAACATCCGGATGTGGATATGTTTATCGGCGCGCTGGATGAACGGTTGAATGATCACGGTTACATTGTGCCGGGACTCGGGGATGCCGGCGACCGTATTTTCGGAACAAAATGAGCGATTGTTCATTCAGAGGAACCGTTGCCGAAATGATGCTGAGAAAGAAGGAAGAATATGAGTGGTAAGAGACAGGATTATCTGACCTGGGACGAATATTTTATGGGAGTGGCAAAGCTTTCCGGTCTTCGTTCCAAGGATCCGCACACGCAGGTGGGCGCCTGTATTGTCAGTGCGGACAATAAGATCCTTTCCATGGGATACAACGGATTTCCCATCGGGTGCTCCGACGACGAATTTCCGTGGGCCAGGGAGGCGGAGGATCCGCTGAAGAGCAAGTATCTTTACAGTACCCACAGCGAACTGAATGCAATCCTGAATTACCGCGGCGGAAGTCTGGAAGGCGCCAAAATTTATGTGACACTGTTTCCATGCAATGAGTGTGCCAAGGCGATCATACAGTCGGGAATCCGGACGGTGATCTATGAGTGTGACAAGTATGCAGATACGGACGGGGTGATCGCTTCCAAGCGAATGATGGATGCAGCCGGTGTCCGCTATTATCGCTATCAGAGCACCGGAAGAAACGTGGAGATCAGCCTGTGACACTGTCCGGCCTGTGAACAGAAAAAGTCCGCGGGGAAATTTGGAGACGGATTTTGCACCTGGAAATTTTCAGCCTGTATGAGAAATGTCCGAGGAGGAGATTTCCGTACAGGCTGTTGTTTCTCTGTGTATATATAAGAACAGATCAGATGGGAACTGCTCCCGGTCCCTGCCGGCGGGAGCGGCAGGCGGAGATCCGCGGAAGGTGTCAGTTTCACATTCTGATCCAAAGCAAAGGAGTGAAGAGTAATTGAAGATAAAACTTCCGGCCAGTGTAAAAATGGTCATTGACAGCCTGCAGGCGAGAGGGTATGAAGCCTATGCGGTAGGCGGCTGTGTCCGGGACAGTATTCTGGGGCGTGTTCCGGATGACTGGGATATCACGACATCGGCGACGCCTTTCGAAGTGAAGAAGATTTTTCAGAAAACGGTGGATACCGGACTGAAACACGGGACAGTGACTGTGCTCGCGGGAAACCATGCCCATGAGGTGACGACTTATCGCATCGATGGCGAATACGAGGATTCCCGGCATCCGAAGAATGTGGAATTCACACGGAATCTTGAGGAGGATCTGAAACGCAGAGATTTCACGATCAACGCGATGGCTTACAACGATCAGGCGGGACTGGTAGATCTGTACGGCGGAATGGACGATCTTCAGAAAAAGAAGATCCGCTGTGTGGGAAATCCTGAGGAACGTTTCGGAGAGGACGCCCTGAGGATCCTCCGGGCAGTCAGATTCAGCGCGCAGCTTGGATTTCAGATCGAGGGAGAGACACGGCAGGCGGCGGAAAAACTGGCTCCGACCCTGAGACAGATCAGTGCGGAACGGATCGCGGTGGAATTGACGAAACTATTGCTCTCCGACCGGCCGGAAGATCTGAAAACCGCCTGGGAGACGGGGATCACGGCGGTTGTGCTTCCGGAGTTTGACCGTCTGATGGAGACGCCGCAGAAGAACCCTCACCATTGCTACAATGTGGGAGAACATACGCTGGCAAGTCTGCGCTATGTCCCGGCGGACAAAGTACTGCGCTGGACGATGCTTCTGCATGATATGGGGAAACCTGAATGCCGTACCACAGACGAAGACGGCGTGGATCATTTCAAGGGACATGGCCGTGCCGGGGTGGAACTGGCCAGAGAGATTCTGAAAAGACTGAAATTTGACAACGATACGGTCCGAAAAGTGACTGTGCTGATCCAGTGGCATGACTGCAGAATGAACGCGGAGGAAAAAGCCGTGCGGCGCATTATGAGCCGCATCACGCCGGAGTTGTTCGACCGTCTGATGGACGTACAGTATGCGGATGCGATGGCGCAGAGCGATTATCACCGGAAAGAGAAACTGGAGCGGATCGAAAAGGTGCGGAAGGTCAGCCGGAAGATTGTGGAGGAAAAACAGTGTCTCAACCTGAAAGATCTGAAACTGAAAGGGCAGGATCTGATCGAACTGGGCGCGAAGCCGGGACCGGTGGTCGGCGAGATTCTGAAAGCCGCGCTGTATGAAGTGCTGGAAGAACCCTCCCGCAACGACCCGGAGATCCTGAAGAAATTTGCTAAGGGCTATCTGGCCCGGATCTGAACGGATGCAAAGACTTTCTGCCAGAGGAGAATGGAGGAATACAGAAATGGAATCCCGGATACCGAATACGATCCGCCGGCTGATGGAAGGGCGGAGCTTTGAGGAAAATCATATCGGAATGTCTGATTCCCGTGTGCTCATGGCGGAGGACCTGGTGCTGAAGATCCAGAGGCCGTCGCCGGAGACGGAGAACGAATGTAAGGTCTGCAGGTGGCTTGACCGCAGGATTCCCGTTCCTGAGATCCTCGCCTGCGAGATCTCGGACGGCATGGCATATACGCTGATGACCAGGATGAAGGGGAAAATGCTCTGTGACGAAACATATATGGCAGATCCGCAGCGCCTGCTGCGGATCGTCTGCCAGGGACTGAATCTGCTGTGGAAAGTAGACATCACAGACTGTCCCTGTGACAGCACGCTGGATGTCCGGCTACAGGCGGCAAGATACAACGTGGAGAACGGTCTTGTGGATCTGGACAATGTGGAAGAAGACACCTTCGGGGAGAACGGCTTTGCGGATCCGGAAGAACTGCTCCGATGGCTGGAGGACAACCGTCCGGAGGAAGATCCCGTATTTTCCCACGGTGATTTCTGCATGCCTAATATTTTTGCGGATGGAGACAGGATCAGCGGCTTTATCGATCTTGGAAAGACGGGAAAGGCGGACCGGTGGCAGGATCTGGCGCTCTGTTACCGGAGCCTGAAAGCCAATTTTGAGGGCAGATACAACGGCGGCTTCCCCTATCCGGGCTATCGTCCCGGGATGCTGTTCGAAACCCTCGGCATCCGCCCGGACCCGGAAAAACTGAGATACTACCTTTTACTGGATGAATTGTTTTAAGATTTTTTCTTGGAGGAGAGATGAAAATGAAACCGGAAAAGATGACCGAACCAAGAAACAATTACGAGTATGCAAAAGAAAAAATCCGTCCGGAATTTCTGAAATACGATCAGGAGACGATGATCCGCCGGTTTTCGCTGAAATATGATCCGGACTTCCTTTATCTTCCCTTTGTCGGGAGCGAATACCGGATCAACCGCCGGACCGGGGAAGTGGAACGCATGAGCGCTACAGTATCGGAAAAAGGAAAAACCATACAGACAGAACCTGCCGATTACACGGAAACCCTTTCCATCTATGACATTCTCTGTTATTCAAGACCAGACGCGGCGCTCAGCGGCCGCTGGTGTCTGGTCAACAGCCTTCCTGGCGTAGGACAGAACAACGGACTCGGAGACAACACAGTGGCCAGTGAAGCCATTTATTTCGATCAACACCCTTCCGCCTACCAGGCTGCCTGCCGGGAACTGGGAGGAAAAGAAATCCCCTGCGGCGACATCGGCTACGAAATTCCCGTCTACCCTTTCTATCCTGTCCGTCTGCGCCTTTACCTCTCCGACGAAGAATTCCCTGCACAGTTGTCCGTCCTTTTTGATGAAAACACGCTGCAGTACATGCACTATGAAACCACCTACTACGTCGTGACCTGCCTGATGCGCGCGATCAGAAAGAAGATGCAGAGCCACAAGTTATAAATGACCATACTTTTAATCGATAAATAAAATAATTCGGAATATTGTGAGCAAATTTTGAATTTATTTTGAATTTATCACATTTTATTTGTTTTTTTGTGTTATTGTATTTTTTTTCTATGATATACTATATATATCACAGAAAGAGAGGTATAGGCCAATGGAGAGTTCAAAATTTCAATTCCCATTGACATGATGGGTATTAAACAATTAGCAAACCAGGTTTTAGGTGGAAGGCATGTAAGCAAGGGGGTGTTTTTATGACAGAACAAAGAGTTCATTCTCCGATAAAAAAATCCAGTCAGCTTTTGTGATAAATGTTCTTCTGACGTTTGGTATCATGTTTGTTCTGGCATTGCTGGTTGATGGTTTTCTGCTACACTCTATTTCTGCACCGAAAGGAACTTTTGAGTTGGGAAATTCGTCTCTATCTGAATTTGACCTGACAGATTCGGATGCTTCATATTCAGATGCGTTGGTGGTTGACCAGGTGTCCGGAGGAGAAGGGGCGAAAATCTATCTGGTAAATCAGAATGACGAACTCCATTTACTGTATTTTCATAAGCATTGGGCGACACAGCGGTTAGCTTTATGGAATGATATTACCGTTGAGGACAGTGGAACAGAGTCCTATGAATTGGGGTGGACATTTGATCGGTACAGTGTTGAAATTTCAGACGGAAGAATTGCTGAAGTAACCAGTTCCGGCGGTGGAACATATCTTGTGTATATAGGAATATATGTGACGATTTCCGCTGTAATTACGGTAGTGGAGTCTTTCATTTTTTTGAAAATCGTTCGGAGACGAAAGGCGAGTGGGTAACAGATATGCAAAGGAAACATAAGATTATAAAAAAGACAGGCAACTGTTCAGCCTGCTGAACGGTTGCAGGTTTTACAAGAGATATAATCCTGAAATTTTCATCATATGGTGAAGATTCGGGATTATATTTTTTACCTGGACACAATCGCTCTTTTCCATCCGCTACCAACTACCAGAAAGCGGGAGAGACGGGCGCCGGAACAATTCACCGTGAACGCCGGATGCGTTCGCGGTTCAGTGTTCCTCAGGCTCAGTGCTTGTAGCACTTCGCCTGTCCCGGCCGGAGAGCCTTCTGCGCGCCAAGAGTTTCCAACTGCATCCCCAGATGCCCGCCGCGCTCACAGACACACCGTCCGCCGCCGGCTCTTCGTCTGCCTGCGCCGCCGCGCTTCCGGCGCCCGTCTCTCCCGCTTTCTGGTAGTTGGTAGCGGATGGAAAAGAGCGATTGTGTCC
>DXEK01000008.1 GCA_019115005.1 Candidatus Fusicatenibacter merdavium
GAAATAAGATTTATGGATTTCTTCACGAACGCTATCGACGTATTGCAGACTCTGGTGATCGCCCTGGGCGGCGGCCTGTGCGTGTGGGAAAGAAACTTACGAGAAATGGACATAAACATTGTTACAGTTCAGCCGCAAGGCTAAACTGTAACGCCTAGAAAAATAAGTATTGCATTTTTTCTTGCAAGATATATTATCATTGGGTATAATTAAAACTGTTTTATGCATTTTAGAACAGAACAATATTTTCTACAAAACAAGTGAATCATTGACAAAAACAAGAATATGAAAACAATTTAGCGAAAACATAATTATTTGCAAAAACCAGGATATGGCCTGCATATGCTATAATACTAACATGAGAAGAGCATATGGAGGTGATACAAACTGCATACTGAAATGCCTTTTATAAGGTTATAACTTTAAATACGATATTAGTTTATCAAGGAGGGCTATGCTTCTGGGTTACGCAAATATATATCCAGAATGCAGTAGAAGGAGAAACGAAATAATAATGGAAAATTTGGAAAACAGAATAGAAAACAGTGAGATTTTTAAGAACGCGCCAATAACAGAACCAGAACGTCAGTATTACTTTATGGAGCAGGTTAGAAAAATAGTGAAAAAAAAGAGTGATGAGCTTGGACATATCCTCAGGTTTCGCTGTGTTACTTTCGGGTGCCAGATGAACGCGCGCGACTCAGAGAAACTGGAAGGGATCCTCGAGGCCGTCGGCTACCAGAAGACCGACAGCGAGGACGCCGATTTGGTGATCTACAATACCTGCACGGTCCGTGAAAATGCGAACCTGAAGGTTTACGGGCGGCTGGGTCAGCTGGGAAAGACAAAAGAGAAACATCCCTGGATGAAGATCGCTCTCTGCGGCTGTATGATGCAGGAGCCACAGGTGGTGGAAAAACTGAAAAAGAGTTATCGGTTTGTCGATCTGATTTTCGGAACTCACAATATTTATAAATTTGCCGAATATCTGGCCGAAGTTCTGACAGAGGACGAGATGGTCGTGGAGATCTGGAAGAACACGGACAAGATTGTGGAGAACCTGCCGGTCGACCGGAAATATTCTTTCAAATCCGGCGTCAATATTATGTTTGGCTGCAACAATTTCTGCAGCTATTGTATTGTGCCCTACGTCCGCGGCCGTGAGAGGAGCCGCCGTCCGGAGGAGATCCTCGCGGAGGTGAAACGGCTGGCGCAGGACGGCGTCGTCGAGGTTATGCTCCTGGGACAGAACGTCAATTCCTACGGAAAAAATCTGGAGGAACCGATGACTTTTGCACAGCTTCTCCGGGAAGTGGCGAAGGTGGACGGGATTCAGCGGATCCGCTTTATGACGTCCCACCCGAAAGATCTGTCCGACGAACTGATCGAGGTGATGGCGACGGAGCCGAAGATCTGCCGCCATCTGCATCTGCCGCTCCAGTCCGGAAGCAGCAGAATTTTAAAGCAGATGAACCGGCATTATACGAAAGAGCAGTACCTGGATCTGGTGGACAGAATCCGCCGGGCGATTCCGGATATTTCTCTAACGACGGATATTATCGTGGGGTTTCCGGGTGAGACGGAGGAAGATTTTCAGGAGACGCTGGATGTGGTGCGCCGTGTCCGTTATGACAGCGCGTTTACGTTCCAGTATTCCAAGCGGAGCGGCACACCTGCCGCGGCGCTGGAAAATCAGGTCCCTCATGAAGAGGTGCAGCGCCATTTTGACCAGCTTCTGGCGGAAGTGCAGCAGATTGCGCGGGAAGTCTGCCGCCGCGATGAACATACGGTTCAGGAGGTGCTGGTGGAAGGGATCAATGAACACGATCCTGCTCTGGTCAGCGGCCGGCTGGGCAATAATACCCTTGTGCATTTTCCGGGCGACGCGTCGCTGATCGGAACACTGCAGAAGGTATATCTGGAAGAAAGCAGGGGCTTCTATTATATGGGAAGCCTGTGTACGGAGGAAAAATAAGTGGCATTATCACCAATGATGCAGCACTATGTTGCTACAAAAGAGGAATACAAAGACTGTATACTGTTTTACCGGCTGGGTGATTTTTATGAAATGTTTTTTGAAGATGCGGAGAAGGTGTCCAGAGAACTGGAACTGACCTTGACCGGCAAGGACTGCGGCCTTGAAGAACGGGCGCCCATGTGCGGAATCCCTTACCACGCGGCGGATACTTACATCAACCGTCTGGTGGAAAAAGGCTATAAGGTGGCGATCTGTGAGCAGGTGGAGGATCCGAAGCAGGCCAAGGGGATCGTAAAACGAGAGGTGGTTCGGATCGTGACTCCGGGAACAACCCTGGACGCCCAGGGACTGGACGAATCCAAGAATAATTACATCATGTGCATTGTCTGCGTCGGGGACAGTTTTGGGATTTCCATCGCGGATATCTCGACGGGCGAATGCATGGTCACGGAATTGGACAAGGAGCGGAAACTCCTGGATGAAATCAATAAATTTATGCCGGCGGAGATCATCTGCAACCAGGCGCTGCTGGTCAGCGGCGTAGACACAGAGGATCTGCGCGCCAGACTCGGCATCTGTATCAATCCGCTGGAGGACTGGTACTTTGACGATGATCTTTGCCGAAGAATATTGATGGAGCATTTTCACACCTCGACCATAGAGGGCCTGGGAATTGCGGATTACGAAAGCGGTACGATCGCGGCGGGAGCGCTGTTCCAGTATCTGTACGAGACACAGAAATCGGATATGGCGCACATGACTTCACTGACTCCCTACGTGACGGACCGTTTTATGCTGATCGACAGTTCCAGCCGGCGGAATCTTGAATTGGTGGAGACGCTGAGAGAGAAGCAGAAGAGAGGCTCTCTTCTGTGGGTGCTGGACAAGACAAAGACGGCGATGGGCGCCCGCCTGTTGCGCAGCTATGTGGAGCAGCCGCTGATCGACGCCGGGGAGATCGAACTTCGGTTGGCGGCGGTGGAGGCTCTGTGCGATCAGGCGATGATCCGGGATGAGATCCGGGAGTATCTCCAGCCGGTCTACGATCTGGAGCGTCTGGTCAGCCGGATCAGTTATCAGTCCGCCAATCCGAGAGATCTGATCTCGTTTAAGACTTCCCTTCAGATGCTGCCGTTTCTGAAACAGCTGCTCCATTCTTTTCCCGACGGGCTTCTGAAAGAGCTGGACGACGCAATGGATGATCTGGCAGATCTCCAGGAATTGATTGAAGCGTCGATCGTGGACGATCCTCCGTTCCTGATGAAGGAGGGCGGCATCATCAAGGACGGTTACAATGAGACTGTGGACAATTACCGGAATGCCAAAAAGGAAGGCAAGCAGTGGCTCAGTGAGCTGGAAGCCAGCGAGAGGGAAAAAACCGGGATCCGTACGTTGAAGGTCAAGTTTAACAAAGTGTTCGGCTATTATATTGAAGTGACCAACAGTTTCAAGGATCAGGTTCCGGATTATTATACGCGCAAGCAGACGTTGACAAACGCCGAGCGCTACATCACGCCGAAACTGAAGGAACTGGAGGATATGATCCTCGGCGCGGAGGATCGGCTGTACGCGCTGGAATATGATCTGTTCTGCAAGATCCGCGATACGGTGGCGAAAGAGGTCGTCCGGATCCAGAAAACCGCCCATGCGATCGCAATGCTGGATGTGTTTGCTTCTCTCTCCTATGTGGCCAGCCGTAATCAGTACGTCCGTCCGAAGCTGAACACAAAAGGAAAGATCGATATCAGGGACGGACGCCACCCGGTGGTGGAGCAGATGATCCCAAACGATATGTTCATCTCTAATGACACGCTGCTGGACAACGGGGAACACAGAGTTTCCATCATCACAGGACCGAACATGGCGGGAAAATCCACTTATATGCGTCAGACTGCGCTGATCGTTCTTATGGCGCAGATCGGGTCTTTCGTCCCGGCAAGGGAGGCGAACATCGGTATCTGTGACCGGATCTTTACGAGAGTCGGCGCTTCGGACGATCTGGCCAGCGGACAGAGTACGTTCATGGTGGAGATGACGGAGGTGGCCAATATCCTGAGAAACGCTACCCCGAACAGTCTGCTGATCCTGGATGAGATCGGAAGAGGCACAAGCACCTTTGACGGTCTGGCGATCGCGTGGGCAGTGATCGAACATGTGGCGAACCCGAAATTGCTGGGGGCGAAGACACTGTTTGCGACTCATTACCATGAACTGACGGAGCTGGAAGGAAAGCTGCCGGGCGTACATAATTACTGTATTGCGGTAAAAGAAAAAGGAGACGATATCGTGTTCCTTAGAAAGATCGTCAAGGGCGGCGCGGATAAGAGTTACGGAATCCAGGTGGCCCGTCTCGCCGGCGTGCCGGAGTCTGTGCTGAAACGGGCAAAGGAACTGGTGGATCAGCTGAGCGATGCGGACATCACTGCGGCGGTCAAGGATCTGGCTTCACAGGGCAAGAGCAAAAAACAGAAGGTTACCTATGACGAGGTGGATGCGCAGCAGATGTCTCTGTTTGATACAGTCCAGGACGATTCCATCATCGAGGAGATCAGAGAGTTGGATATCTCCAACCTGACGCCGATGGATGCGCTGAATACGCTGTACCGCCTTCAGAATAAGATCAATAACCGCTGGCAGAATTGATAAAAAAGAAGATATTCCGTGACTGTTCCGCGGGATGAACGGTCACGGAATGCAGTTGTGCAGATAGACAGAAATACTGCAGAAAAGAACAGAAAGGCTGAGAAGAGGCATGGCACAGAAAATTGAAGTGTTGGACCAAACAACCATAGATAAAATCGCGGCCGGGGAAGTGGTGGAGCGGCCGGCTTCCGTCGTAAAGGAACTGGTGGAAAATGCGCTGGATGCGAAGGCGACCGCCATCACTGTGGAGATCAAGGATGGAGGAATCCATCTGATCCGGATCACGGACAACGGTACCGGGATTCCGGCGGATCAGGTCCGCACGGCTTTTCTCCGCCATGCGACAAGTAAGCTCCGCACGGTGGAGGAACTGACAGGGATCGCGTCGCTTGGTTTCCGGGGAGAAGCTCTTTCCAGTATCGCCGCGGTGGCGCAGATCGAGATGATCACAAAGGTACCAGAGGTCCTGCAGGGCGTCCGGTATCTGATCGAAGGAGGAAAAGAGAAGCTGTTTGAGGAGATCGGGGCTCCGACGGGGACCACGTTTATCGTCAAAAATCTTTTCTACAATACCCCCGCCCGCCAGAAATTTCTCCGCACGCCGACGTCGGAGGCCAACGCGGTGGGAACTGTGGTAGAGCAGCTTGCGCTGTCGCACCCGGAAGTCTCTTTCAAATACATGGTAAACAATCAGACGAAACTTCACACCAGCGGAAACCGGAATATCCGGGAGCTGGTCTATAATATATACGGACGGGATATCGCCCGGGAACTGATCGAAATCCGGGGTGAGAGCGAACTGATGAAAATATCCGGTTTCATCGGAAAACCGGTGGTGTCTCGCGGGAACCGTAATTTTGAAAATTATTATGTGAATCACAGATATGTGAAAAGCAAGCTGCTGGCAAAGGCTATCGAGGACGGGTATCATACTTCCATGATGCAGCATAAATATCCTTTTACTCTCCTGTATCTGGAACTGGACGGGACGGCGGTGGACGTCAATGTACATCCTACCAAGATGGAACTTCGCTTTTCCCGGCAGGAAGAGATCTACCACCAGCTGATGGAGACGATCCGCAGGACACTGACGGAAGAAGAACAGGTGGTACGTGTCTCCTTCGGAAACCATGCGGAGAAGAAGGAAAAGACACAGCAGGAAAAGGTCTCCGCGCCGGAGCCGTTTGAACAGCGAAGACTCCAGCAGGTCAGCGGGCGGCCGGTGGCTTTCGGAAGCGAAAAACGGAGAATGCCGATCTACCCGGAGGGGAGAACTTCTGTGCTGCGTCCGGCGGAGAAAAGCGGCGCCCTGACCAGGGAAGAGTCGGCGCTGTTCGAGAACGGTGAAAACAGCAATAAAGGCGGCAATAAAGGGATATTTGCGACGTCAGAGAATCCCGTGACGGAAGCTTCGGCACAGCCGGCGGCAGCCGATGAAAAAATGGAAAAAATACCGTCGCAGGCCGGGCCTGCGGAAGAGACACTCCGCGAAAGGCCGGTATACGGCACAGGAATGCATCCGGGACAGAAAGCGGCGGAAGATCGGCAGGCGAAAACGCCGAAGGCGGAGTTTCCTCATGAGACGGAGGAAGATCAGGGCATGAAGCATTCCGGGGATAAGAATCCTGAGAAAAAGCCGGAGCAGATGCAGCTGTTCCAGGACACGCTTCTGTCGGAGCAGGCGAGACACCGGCACAAGATCATCGGCCAGGTATTTGATACCTTCTGGCTGGTGCAGTATCAGGACAACCTGTATATCATCGATCAGCATGCAGCCCATGAGAAGGTGCTGTTTGAGCGGATGATGAAGAGTTACAGAGAGAAGGAAGTGCTGTCCCAGATGGTCAGTCCGCCGGCCATCGTCACGCTGACGGCGCAGGAGGCAGACCTTCTGGACAAATATTCAGAGATTTTCGCGTCTTTCGGATTCGAGATTTCCTCTTTTGGCGGAAGAGAGTATGCGATCAGCGCTGTGCCTCATAACTTGTACGGTATCGCGACGCAGGATCTGTTCGTGGAGGTGCTGGACCACCTGGAGGAGATCGGCGAGAAGCCGCTGGACATTATCACAGAGCGGCTGGCATCCATGTCCTGCAAGGCGGCAGTGAAGGGCAACCATGCATTGTCCTTTCAGGAAGTGGAGAAACTGATCGATGAACTGCTGACTTTGGAGGACCCGTACCACTGTCCCCACGGCCGGCCGACGATCATCTCGATCTCCAGGCAGGAGTTGGAGAAGAAATTTAAACGGATTGTGTAGGTGAAGGAATTGAAGAGACCTTTGTTGATACTGACCGGCCCAACGGCCGCGGGAAAAACGGAGCTTTCGATCGCTCTTGCCAGAAAACTGAACGGCGCGATCATTTCCGCAGATTCCATGCAGGTATATAAATATATGGATATCGGTTCGGCGAAGATCCGCCCGGAGGAGATGCAGGGGGTCCGCCATTATCTGGTGGATGTCCTGGATCCCCGGGAGGAATTTCATGTGGCGCGGTTCCAGCAGATGGCGAAGGAAGCGCTGGAGGAGATTTACCGTAACGGGCAGCTTCCG
>DXEK01000093.1 GCA_019115005.1 Candidatus Fusicatenibacter merdavium
AAAAACATCAAAATCTATGCATTCCCGGATGCAAACAACTGCCCATGGGGAGAGCTTGGCGTAGACGTAGTTCTGGAGTGTTCCGGATTCTATACCTCCAAAGAAAAAGCTCAGGCACATATCAACGCAGGTGCTCGTAAAGTTGTTATCTCTGCTCCGGCAGGAAATGACCTTCCGACAATCGTTTATAATGTAAACCATGAGACACTGAAACCGGAAGATACTATCATCTCCGCAGCTTCCTGTACCACTAACTGCCTGGCACCGATGGCGAAAGCACTGAACGAGCTGGCTCCGATCAAGAGCGGTATCATGTGCACCATCCATGCATACACAGGTGACCAGATGACCCTGGACGGACCGCAGAGAAAAGGCGATCTGAGAAGATCTCGTGCAGCAGCTATTAACATCGTTCCGAACAGCACCGGTGCTGCAAAAGCAATTGGTCTGGTTATTCCGGAACTGAACGGAAAGCTGATCGGTTCTGCTCAGCGTGTTCCGACTCCGACAGGTTCCACCACGATCCTGACCGCAGTTGTTGAAGGAAACGTAACTGTTGATGAAATCAACGCTAAGATGAAAGCTTCCGCTACAGAGTCCTTCGGATATAACACAGATGAAATCGTATCCAGCGATATCGTTGGTATGAGATATGGTTCTCTGTTCGATGCAACTCAGACTATGGTTCTGCCGCTGGATAACGGAACTACTGAGGTACAGGTTGTATCCTGGTATGACAATGAGAACTCTTACACAAGCCAGATGGTTCGTACAATCAAATACTTTAGCGAACTGGCATAATCAGGCGGTAATCTGAACAGAATATTCCTGAATTGTGAACCCCAAGGGTCCGGTCTTTTCAAGGACCGGACCCTTTTTGTGCGATACATCTGACAGTGGCTGCCGTGCTTGCATGAGCAGGACGTGAGTATCGCGGCGGATAGGAAAGGGATCTTCCTTATCCGATGATAATAAGAGATTGGAGGAAACACTCATGTTAAACAAAAAATCAGTCGATGATATTAATGTGAAGGGCCAGAGAGTCCTGGTAAGATGTGATTTCAACGTTCCGCTGATCGACGGAAAGATCACAGATGAAAACCGTCTGGTAGCCGCTCTGCCGACGATTAAAAAACTGATCACAGACGGCGGAAAAGTAATTCTTTGTTCTCATCTCGGAAAACCGAAGGGAGAGCCGAAGCCGGAACTGTCTCTGGCTCCTGTTGCTGTCCGCCTTTCCGAACTGCTTGGTCAGGAAGTGAAATTTGCGGCGGATCCTGAGGTTGTCGGACCGAACGCAAAGGCCGCTGTTGCGGCGATGAAAGACGGCGATGTGATTCTCCTTGAGAACACTCGTTATCGTGCAGAAGAAACGAAAAACGAAGATAACTTCAGCCAGGAACTGGCTTCTCTCTGCGACGTATATGTTGACGACGCTTTTGGAACTGCGCACCGCGCGCACTGCTCCAATGTCGGCGTGACAAAATATGTGGACACCTGTGTGGTAGGTTACCTGATGCAGAAAGAGATCGATTTTCTCGGAAACGCTGTTGATCATCCGGAGCGCCCGTTTGTTGCGATCCTGGGCGGCGCAAAGGTTTCCAGTAAGATTTCCGTGATCAACCGTCTGCTGGACAAGGTTGACACATTGATCATCGGCGGTGGTATGGCCTATACATTCTCCAAAGCACAGGGCGGAAAGATCGGAACCTCTCTCTGCGAGGATGACTATCTGGAGTATGCACTGGATATGCTGAAAAAAGCAAAGGAGAAAGGTGTAAAACTGCTTCTCCCGATCGACCACAAGATCGGCGATGCGTTCTCCAATGACTGCAACACTGCGATCGTCAAGAGCGGCGAGATCCCGGATGGCTGGGAAGGTATGGATATCGGACCGGAAACGGAAAAACTGTTCTGTGACGCTGTCAAAGACGCAAAGACGGTAGTATGGAATGGACCGATGGGCTGCTTCGAGATGCCGAATTTTGCACATGGCACTAAGGCAGTTGCGGCTGCTCTGGCTGAGACAGATGCCGTTACGATCATCGGCGGCGGAGATTCCGCAGCGGCTGTTAACCAGCTGGGTTACGGCGACAAGATGACACATATTTCTACCGGTGGCGGAGCTTCTCTGGAATTCCTGGAAGGAAAAGAACTGCCGGGCGTAGCGGCTGCAAACGATAAATAAAGGGGTATAGAATCATGGCAAGAAAGAAAATTATTGCTGGAAACTGGAAGATGAATATGACTCCCAGCGAGGCTGTGGAGCTGGTAAATACACTGAAACCGCTGGTAAACAACGAGGAAGTGGATGTAGTATTCTGCGTTCCGGCGATCGATATCCTTCCGGTTGTCGAGGCGACAAAGGGAAGCAATATTCAGGTAGGCGCCGAAAATATGTACTTTGAGGAAAAAGGTGCATATACCGGTGAGATTTCCCCGGCAATGCTGACCGATGCAGGCGTAAAATATGTTGTTCTTGGACATTCTGAAAGAAGAGAGTACTTTGCGGAGACTTCCGAGAGCGTAAACAAGAAGATGCTGAAAGCGTTTGAACATGGGATCACACCGATCATGTGCTGCGGAGAATCTCTGGAGCAGAGAGAGCAGGGTGTGACCATGGATTTCATCCGCCAGCAGGTAAAAGTCGGATTCCGGAATGTGAGTGCAGAGCAGGCAAAGAAAGCGGTGATCGCATACGAGCCGATCTGGGCGATCGGAACCGGAAAGACTGCTACCACCGAGCAGGCCCAGGAAGTGTGTAAAGGGATCCGTGACTGCATCGCTGAGATTTATGATGATGTGACAGCGGCAGAGATCCGTATCCAGTACGGCGGTTCTGTCAATGCCAAGACAGCTCCGGAACTGTTTGCTCAGCCGGATATTGACGGCGGCTTGGTAGGCGGTGCATCCCTGAAACCGGAATTTGGCGATATTGTAAATTATAAGAAATAATCAGACCGAATAAAAAAGTAAGAAGACAGACGTCCGTCTTTGGAGATCTGATTTCCTGTCCCGTATCATTTTCTATAAGAAAGCGATATGGATGGGAAAAACAGAAAAAGACGGACGTTTTCTGCACATTCTGTGCGATACACCCGGCAAGCGCCTGCCGTGCTTGCACGAGCAGGTCTTCGCTCCGCTGCGGTCCGTGCTAAACGCGTGCCACTGGCACGCAGCACCATTTGCTGGGCAACGGACAGCGAACAGCGCAGCTGCGAGCTGGCGTCCCTCTTACCGAAAAAAAGAAAGGAAGTATTGAGATGATGAAAGAAGTATTAACTGCAAAAGAAGTTGTAAACACTGAGAAAGCGCCGGCGGCGATTGGACCGTACGTACAAGCGATCAAGAGCAATGGCTTTTTATTTATCTCCGGCCAGCTTGGTTTTGACGTTGCAAATGGAAATGTTATCCCGGAGACGGTGGAGGAGCAGGCTGCCATGTCTCTGAAAAATCTGGATGCGATCATGGCAGAGGCAGGCACCAGCAAAAAGAATGTTGTAAAGACAACGATTTTCCTGACCGACATGAACGATTTCGCAAGGGTAAACGAAGTATACGGAGAGTATTTCGGAGAGGACAAGCCGGCACGTTCCTGTGTTGCTGTGGCTGCTCTGCCGAAGGACGGAAAAGTAGAGATCGAGTGTATTGTAGCGCTTGCCTGAACAGAAGAAGAGAGACAGAACGATGGAAAACAGAGTAATCAAGGCCGGAATGCTGGGACTTGGCACGGTGGGAACCGGCGTCTACAAGGTGCTGAAGCGGCAGGAAGCCGAGATGGAAGCGAAACTGGGCGCGAAGGTGGAATTGAAAAAGATCCTGGTCCGCAATCTGGAAAAAGCGGCCGCAAAGGTGGAGGATCCGTCGATCCTGACCAATGATGTGAGAGAGATCCTGGAGGATCCGGAGATCGAGATTGTCGTCGAGGTCATGGGCGGGATCCAGCCGGCGCTGGCCTATATGCTGGATGCGCTGAATGCCGGAAAAAGCGTGGTGACGGCCAATAAGGATGTGGTCGCTTCCGAGGGAAAGAAGCTTCTGGAAGCGGCGAGGGCAAACGGAAGAGATTTTCTGTATGAGGCGTCTGTGGCCGGGGGAATCCCGATCATCCGTCCGCTGAAGCAGTGCCTGGCCGGCAATCATATCACGGAAGTGATCGGTATTTTCAACGGTACGACCAATTTTATCCTGACCAAAATGTCGAAGGAAGGGATGGAGTTTGACGAAGCACTCCAGTTGGCACAGGATCTCGGGTATGCGGAAGCAGATCCGACAGCTGATATCGAGGGTCTGGATGCGGGAAGAAAAGTGGCGATCCTTGCCTCTGCCGCATTTAACTCCCGTGTTGTCTTTGAGACGGTCTACACGGAAGGCATTGCAAGGATCACCGCGAGAGATATCCTCTATGCGAAAGAGATGGGCTGTGAGATCAAACTGCTTGGAGTGGCACGGCTGACGCCGGAAGGCATTGAGGCCCGCGTACATCCGATGCTGATCGACAGTGATCATCCCCTTGCTTCCGTGCAGGATTCCTACAATGCCGTGTTCGTCCGCGGCGATGCGGTGCAGGACACCATGTTTTACGGACGCGGTGCAGGGGAACTGCCGACCGCCAGCGCAGTGGTTGGAGATATTTTTGACTGTGTGCGGAATATTCTGGCGGACTGCTGCGGAAGGATCGGATGCACTTGCTATAAGGATCTTCCTGTCCGCAAGATCAGCGATATCAAAAGTAAATATTTCGTCCGTATGGAAGTGGAAGACCGTTCGGGAGTTCTCGCTTCTGTCGCGGCGGTGTTCGGAAATAATGATGTTTCGATCGCTCAAGTTATGCAGAAAAGAAAAAGAAGCGAGCTTGCTGAGATCGTTGTGATCACAGAGACGGTTCAGGAGAGACATTTTATGGATGCGATCCGGATCCTCGAAGGAATGTCGCTGATCCGGAATATTTCCTCACTGATCCGTGTGTATGGCTGACCTTTTGTTGCTATTCAGACAGCGGAAGCGCTATGATTTTCTGATTTATAAAAACGGATGCCGCAGACGGTGAAAAAATCGTGTATTTTACTAATTGTATTTTAAGACGATATTGTTATAATTAGTGTGAGATGAATAAATATACATTTATGACTCCATAAATGTATAAAAGGATGGAGGAAAAAGTATGAAAAAGATGAAAAAGTTTGCGGCTCTGGCTTTGGCGGCGCTGATGACCTGTTCCATGGCAGCCTGCGGCAGCGGGGATGGTGAGAGCAGCAATTCTGCCAGCACCGGCGGAAGCAGCGCGGAGGAAAGAGCAAAGGGCGTTAAGGTTGTTGATGTGGACCTGACCCAGGAGGAATATGCGTTCGGTGTGGATAAGAACCAGCCGGAATTGCTGGATCAGGTAAACGCATTTATTGACCAGATCAAGGAAGACGGCACTCTGGACGAGATCTTTGACAAGTATTTTGGAGGTGGAGAGCCGGAGGCAGTGAAGTCTGCGGCTCTGGATCCCTCAAAGGATCAGTTGGTAGTTGCGACCAATGCGGCTTTCGAGCCGTTCGAATATATGGATGGCGAGGATTATTACGGCATTGACATGGAGATCGCGGCGCTTCTTGCGGAGGATCTTGGACAGGAGCTGGTTATTCAGAACATGGATTTTGACGCGGTATGTCTCTCTGTAGGACAGCAGAAATGTGATATTGCGATGGCAGGTCTCACGGTCAGCGAAGACAGAAAAGAGTATGTGACGTTTTCGGAAACATACTATCAGGCATCCCAGAGATTGATCACTCTTGCAAGCGATACCACTTTTGACGACTGCACAGAGGCAGCCGATGTGGAGAAAATCCTGAACGGTCTTTCTTCCAGCGATTCCATCGGCGCGCAGCAGGGTACCACCGGCCAGTTTTATATTGAGGGAAGCGACGACCTGGGATTCCCGGGACTTCCGGCAAAATGTGTGACCTATAAGAATGGTTCCCTGGCAGTACAGGATCTGGTAAATGGAAATCTGAAATACGTGATCATCGATGCGGCTCCGGCAGCCAGCATCACAGAAGCGATCAACGCGATGCAGTAAAACGCCAGAACAGAAAGTGACAGTTCAACTGTCATAACAGAAACGTTAATGTGGCGGCAGTTCAGTTTGCTGGGCTGCTGCCGAAGGTGCGGACAGAAAGACCTGTCCGCATTTTTACACATTGGAAAAGGTGAGAAAATGGGTAATTTTGGACAGAAAATAGATAAATTTATCGAAATCTTCCTGGAACAGAACGGATATGTCAGAGTACTGGAAGGACTTCAGAACACGGTGCTGATCGCGGTGACAGGTCTGATCATCGGTATCATCATCGGCACGCTGATCGCAACCGTCCGCGTCGTGCCGAAATATAAACTGCTGCCGAGGGTCCTGAACGGTTTCTGCAGTTTTTATGTAGGACTGTTCCGTGGAACGCCAATGGTGGTGCAGCTGCTGGTCTTCTACTATGTGCTTCTTCCGCTGATCGGGGCGCACATGACAGGTGTTCAGGTAGCGATGGCAGTGTTCGGTATCAACAGCGGTGCGTATATTTCCGAGATCATGCGAAGCGGAATTCAGTCAGTGGATCCCGGGCAGTTGGAGGCAGGCCGTGCGGTGGGGCTGAGTTTCGGCACCAGTATGTGCAAGATTGTGATTCCTCAGGCGGTAAAAAATATTCTGCCGACGTTGGGCAATGAGTTTATCTCCCTGATCAAGGAGACTTCCGTCGTCAGCTTTGTCGGAGCAGCAGACTTGTATGTGGCGTTCAACTATATCGGAAGCAACAGCTACGAGTTCATGGTGCCGTATCTGGTGATGGCGCTGATCTATATTGTGCTGGTTCTGCTGATCTCTCTGCTGATCAAATTACTGGAAAGGAGCCTGAAGAAGAGTGATAGACGTAATTAATCTGAAAAAGAATTTCGGCGATACAGAAGTCCTGAAAGATATCAACGTAACCGTCAATAAAGGCGACATCGTCGTTGTGCTCGGTCCTTCCGGTTCCGGAAAAAGTACCTTCCTCAGGTGCCTGAACTGTATGGAAGATCCGACGGGAGGAAGCATCATCTTTAACGGCGTGGACATTGCAGATATGAAAGTCGACATCAACGTTCACCGCCGGCATATGGGAATGGTGTTTCAGCATTTCAATCTGTTCAATAACAAAACAGTCATTCAGAACATTATGCTGGCTCCGGTCTATGTAAGATGCCAGGATCTGCGGAAAGCAAAACGCGCAAACTTTGCCAACCGTATAAAAAATGTGTTCCGGAAAGAAAAACAGCCGATGCAGCCGATCAACACAAACAAAGCACAGATCCGCACGGAAGCCCGGGAACAGGCTATGGGACTACTGAAACGCATCGGCATGGAAGACAAAGCCGACGTCTATCCGTCTACGCTTTCCGGCGGACAGAAACAAAGAGTAGCGATCGTCCGTTCTCTGGCCATGAATCCGGACGTCATTCTGTTTGACGAACCGACCTCCGCCCTGGATCCGGAGATGGTCGGCGAGGTACTGGACCTGATGAAAGCGCTGGCAAAAGAGGGCATGACCATGATCATCGTCACCCATGAGATGGGATTCGCCCGCGAAGTAGCCAACCGGATCCTGTTCATGGACGACGGCGTCATCATGGAAGACACCACTCCGGACAAATTCTTTGCCAATCCGCAGACCCCCAGAGCCAGAGACTTTCTCTCGAAAGTCTTATAAATCAGTCCCGCTTCCGTCTTACGGTTTCTTTGATCTGCCGGAAAAAAAGAAAAAAAGCCATTTACCCCTGCCGTAATTCGTGATAGAATGTTTCTGACAAGAAAATAACAATAATCAGATTGTTATCACTGATAGAGAGGAGAAAATCATGAGCAAGAAACCAACCGTATTAATGATTTTGGACGGCTACGGCCTGAACAAAAATTGTGAGCATAATGCCGTATGCGAAGGCAAGACTCCGGTCATGGATCAGCTGATGAGCCAGTGTCCCTATGTGGAGGGACAGGCCAGCGGGCTGGCGGTAGGACTTCCGGAAGGACAGATGGGAAACTCTGAGGTAGGCCATCTGAACATGGGCGCAGGGCGCATCGTATATCAGGAACTGACAAGGATCACAAAAGCCATCGAGGACGGAGATTTCTTCGAGAATCCGGAACTTCTGGCGGCTGTGGAGAACGTAAAGAAAAATGACAGCTCCCTTCATATGTTCGGACTGCTTTCTGACGGTGGTGTTCACAGCCATATCACACATCTGTTCGGTCTGCTGGAGCTGGCAAAGCGTCATGGCCTGAAGAAGGTTTTTGTACATTGCTTCCTGGACGGACGTGACACACCTCCGGCTTCCGGAAAAGGATATATTGAAGAACTTCAGAAAAAAATGGACGAACTCGGCGTCGGCGAGATCGGAGTGATCTCTGGACGTTATTATGCGATGGACCGCGATAACCGCTGGGATCGTGTAGAACTGGCATATAAGGCGCTGACCAAAGGGGAAGGCGTAAAGGGAACCAATGCGGCGGAGGCAGTTCAGGCCTCCTATGACGTCGGAAAGACTGACGAGTTCGTAGTGCCGACAGTGATCGAAAAGGACGGACATCCGGTCGCAACGATCCAGGACAATGATTCTGTGATCTTCTTTAACTTCCGCCCGGACCGTGCGCGAGAGATTACAAGAGCGTTCTGCGATCCGGAATTCAAAGGATTTGAGAGAGAAAAGAAACTGAATCTGACATACGTGTGCTTTACCGATTATGATGAGACGATTCCGGGCAAATTGGTAGCGTTCAAGAAGGAAGAGATCAAAAATACCTTTGGTGAGTATCTTGCGGCGCACAATATGACGCAGGCCCGTATCGCGGAGACCGAGAAATATGCTCATGTTACCTTCTTCTTTAACGGCGGCGTCGAGGAGCCGAATCCGGGCGAGGACCGTATCCTGGTGAAATCCCCGAAGGTTGCCACCTATGATCTGCAGCCGGAGATGAGCGCTCCAGAAGTGTGCGACAAGCTGGTGGAGGCGATCAAATCCGGAAAATATGATGTGATTATTATCAACTTTGCGAATCCGGATATGGTCGGACATACCGGTGTGGAGAGCGCTGCGATCAAGGCGATCGAGACAGTGGACGCCTGCGTGGGAAGAGCGGTTGACGCGATCAAAGAGGTTGACGGACAGATGTTCATCTGTGCGGATCACGGAAACGCGGAACAGTTGGTTGATTATGAGACCGGCGAGCCGTTTACTGCCCATACTACGAATCCTGTACCGTTTATCCTGGTAAATGCAGATCCTTCCTACACTCTGAGAGAGGGCGGAAAACTGGCGGATATCGTGCCGACGTTGCTGGAACTGATGGGTATGGAACAGCCGAAGGAAATGACCGGAACCTCCCTTCTGGTAAAACGGTAAACCTGTATACCTGAAAAAGAATACAGCGATTATTCTTAAAAAACTGAGATAGAACAAAAAGGCCCGGGATTCGGAGTGATTACTCCGATCCCTGGTCTTTTTTTGCGGTGTGCCTGGAAAACAGCGCTATTCGATCACTCCCGCGCTGTCTGCCTTTTCTGATTTTCAATGGCTGTCTGCCATATTTGTTCCGTTGAGGCAAAAACCCCTGCAGCAAGCTATGGGCATCAAATCTGCAGCGCAGCGGTACCGCAGGATGGTTGACCCTCGCGGCAGGTCGGCCTTTCGTTTCGGTCGGTGGTGACGGTGGTAACCGTGTGCCGCCGGTATAAAGCATTGCCAAATGGACATGTAAGCATATCCATTTGGATCATCGTTTGCGGAGGTTGAGTTGCCGAAATTTTCTGAATATAATATTCTTAACAGATAAAAGAAAGCAAACAAAAATAAAATAAAAAAAGAATCAAAAAATATATTGACATATTGGAAAACGGCTGTTATAATAAAATCAACAAAAGAAAAGAAAACGGAACCAAAAAAATAAGAAACAAGGAGGCGAGACCACCGAAAACAGAACGATTTACATCATAATCTTAAGAAAGGAAGGTATGGACCACCAGCAACGTAAAAGCTCTCTTTTATAAAAAGAGAAAAAACAAAAAATGAATAAGTAAATAAGATTAAAAAATAAAGAAAGCAGAGGTATTGTCCAATGCACAATGAAGAACAGTAAAAGCCATCCGGTAGATGGGGGAAGAAAAAACCGGATGGCTTTTATTATGCATAAAAATCCTGTTTTCTCAGATACTAAGCGTAACATAAGAAACTGGAGGTTATGATTATGTTACGTTATTTACCTGTAAGGAAAATTAACGCAAGAGAAGTTCTGGATTCCAGAGGTAATCCCACCGTGGAAGTAGAAGTCACTGTGGGCGAGGGAGTCGTCGGATTAAAAGGATATACAGGAAGAGCTATCGTGCCGTCAGGAGCGTCTACCGGGAAATTTGAGGCGGTGGAGCTGCGGGACAGAGAGAAACGTTACGGTGGAATGGGCGTCCAGAGGGCTGTGGAAAATGTAAACACAGTCCTGGCGGATGCCATTGTCGGAGAGAATGCCCTGGATCAGACACGGGTCGATCGGCTTCTTGTGGAGGCGGATGGGACGGAGAACAAGGAAAAGTTAGGCGCCAATGCGATTCTCGGCGTTTCTCTGGCAGTGGCTCGCGCAACCGCGAAAGCGCTGGGGATTCCGCTATATCAGTATCTGGGCGGATGCGGGGCCGGCCGGCTTCCGGCTCCGATGATGAATATTCTCAATGGCGGCCGTCATGCGGATAATACGGTGGATTTTCAGGAATTTATGATCATGCCGGTCGGAGCCGGCTGCTTTCGGGAAGGACTGGAGATGTGTACGGAGACGTACCATGTACTGAAAAAAATCCTGAAAGACCGGGGGCTGTCGACGGGTGTCGGTGATGAAGGAGGTTTTGCGCCGGATCTGAAGGATACAAGGGAAGCATTACAGCTTCTGGTGGAGGCGGTGGAGCAGGCCGGATACCGTCCGGGAGAACAGATCAGCATCGCGATGGACGCGGCGTCCAGTGAACTTTATCAGGAGGACAGACATGTCTACAGCTTTCCCGGAGAGAGCGAACAGACGGGAAAAACTGTGGAGAGGGATACAGCGGAGATGATTGATTACTATCAGGAACTGATCAGTGAGTTCCCGATCGTCTCCATCGAGGATGGACTCTATGAGGATGATTTTGACGGCTGGAAACAGATGACGGATGCGCTGGGAAATAAGATTCAGCTTGTGGGAGACGATCTGTTTGTTACGAACCCCAAAAGACTTCGGTGCGGGATCCGTCTTGGCGTTGCCAACGCGATTCTGGTCAAGGTAAATCAGATCGGAACATTGACGGAAGCAATGGAGGCGACACGCACCGCGCTCCATGCAGGATATCACGCAGTGATCTCTCACCGGTCCGGAGAGACGGAAGACTGTTTTCTTGCGGATCTGGCGGTTGCCTGCAATGCCGGACAGATCAAGACCGGCGCTCCCTGCCGGTCGGATCGTAATGCAAAGTACAACCAGCTCCTTCGGATCGAAGAGTATCTGGGGCAGAATGCATGGTATAAATCTCCATTTTGCGGTGAAAGTGTGAATGGCAGCGGACTGTTAAAAAAATAAAAGAATTTAAAAAAAATCGGTTGAAATCCTGCCTGTCCTATGGTACACTGATAAAAGTTAGCCTAGGAGGTGCAGTTTTGGAGATTTTAAGAATTGTTTTAACGGTAATATATGTCATTGACTGTGTTGCATTGACGGTGGTCGTACTGATGCAAGAAGGAAAACAGCAGGGTCTGGGTGCTATCGCCGGTATCGCGGATACCTACTGGGGAAAGAACAAAGGACGTTCTGCTGAGGGAAATCTGATTCGTGCAACGAAGATTATGGCAGTTTTGTTTATTGTATTGTCAATGGTTTTAAACATGAACTTTTAAGACACGGGAGCTGTGCAAACGGCTCCCGGTTTTGCGTTATACGAAAGTTCCAATCACAGAGGTAAGAAAGAAATGAGCAGAAAAAGCAGAAAAGAATATGCGAAAAAAAAGAAAAATATACAGGCACAGAGACAAAAGCCCCGCCGGAGAGATCATCAGCTGTTTAAAAACAGAAAGAAGATGATCATGGATCTGCTCTCGTCGAAAAATTACGTACCGATGCGTGCCAAGGATATGGCGATGCTGCTGCAGATTCCGAAAAATCAGAGGTATGAACTGGCAGAAGTGCTGGAGGATCTGGTAAAAGAAGGAAAAGCAGATATTCTCGCAGGCGGAAAATACCAGAAAGCGCGTCAGGGAGAATCTACTGAAGAGCGGAGAAGCTCCGGCAGCAGGGAACCGGCTCATGAGAAAAAGCCGCGGCTCCAGACCGTAAATATCCAGGATATCGTGGATGCCTATGAACTCCCGGAGGAGTTCCCGCCGAAGGTGCAGCAGATGGCCTGCCGCTGTCCGCAGGAGGTGATCCCCAATGATCTGAATGGGAGAATGGATCTGAGAGACTGGCAGATGGTGACGATCGACGGGGAGGATGCAAAGGATCTGGATGACGCGGTCTCTCTGACAATGGAGGGAGACAAGTATCTTCTGGGTGTGCACATTGCGGATGTGAGCAATTATGTACAGGCGGGATCGGCGCTGGACAGAGAAGCGCTGAAGCGGGGAACCAGTGTGTATCTGCCTGACCGTGTGATCCCGATGCTTCCAAGAGAACTGTCCAATGGGATCTGTTCCCTGAATCAGGGAGAGGACCGGCTTGCGCTCAGTTGTCTGATGTGGATCGATCCGGAAGGACGGGTGACAGACCATAAAATCGCAGAGACAGTGATCCATGTGGACCGGCGGATGACGTATACTGTAGTGAACGGGATTTTGACGGAACCGGAAAACTGTCCGGTTTGGATGGAGGAATACCGGGAACTTGTTCCGATGTTCCGGCGGATGGAGCAGTTGTCCGCGCTGCTGAGAAAACGGCGGGCGAAGAGGGGCGCTATCGAGTTTGAATTTCCGGAGAGTAAGATCATTCTGGACGAGGAAGGGACGCCGGTGGAGATCCGGCCGTATCCTTCCAACACCGCGACAAAGCTGATCGAGGACTTTATGCTGCTGGCCAACGAGACGGTGGCCAGAGAATACTGTACGAGAAAGCTGCCGTTTGTCTACCGGACGCATGAGAAGCCGGACCGGGAAAAGATGGAAGGCGCCCTGCAGCTGATCCGGGAACTGGGAATTCCTGTCAGCAAAAAAGGACATGATATCACGCCTGTGGAAGTGCAGAAAATTCTCAGCGGAATTGAGGGAACGGAAACAGAGGCGCTGGTCAGCCGGCTTCTGCTCCGGTCTATGTCAAGAGCGGTTTATACGACCGACTGTGTCGGTCACTTTGGTCTTGCCGCGGAATATTACTGTCACTTTACATCTCCGATTCGCCGATACCCGGATCTGCAGATCCACCGGATCATCAAAGATGATCTCAGGGGACGGCTGGACAGAGACGGGAGGATCGCCGGCTACCGTCAGCGTCTGCCGGAGGTTGCAGCCCAGTCCAGTTCTACAGAACAGAGAGCGCAGGAAGTGGAGCGGGAAGCGGTGAAACTGAAGAAAGCAGAATATATGCTGGAACATCTGGGCGAAGAGTACGAAGGTGTGATCTCCGGGGTCACCGGGTGGGGCTTCTATGTGGAACTGCCCAACACGGTGGAAGGACTGGTGCATATCATGTCTCTTCGGGACGATTACTATGAATTTGATGAGAAAAGCTACCGGCTGGTCGGCGAGGCGACCGGCAGAACATTCGGTATGGGTCAGAAGGTACGGGTTCGTGTCAAGGATGCGGTCCCGGTAAACCGGACGATCGATTTTGTTCTGACGGAGTGAGCGGACACACTGACAGCCGCTGGGAGAAGGAGAGGAAATAATGGCGAAGGAAAAAGGAAGCCGTCTGATTGCCAACAATAAGAAAGCATATCACGACTATTTTATCGAAGAAAAATATGAGGCGGGGATTGCGCTGGCAGGAACCGAGGTGAAATCCCTCCGTATGGGAAAATGCAGCATTAAGGAATCTTTTCTGCGGATCGAAAAAGGAGAGGTTTATATTTACGGTATGCACATCAGCCCCTACGAGAAGGGTAACATTTTCAACAAGGATCCGCTGAGAGTCCGGAAGCTTTTGCTCCACGACTATGAGATCCGGAAACTTCAGAACCAGATCAAGGAGAAAGGATACACGCTGGTTCCGCTACAGGTATATTTTAAGAACAGCCTGGTCAAAGTGGAGATCGGACTGGCCCGCGGTAAAAAACTTTATGACAAGCGCCAGGATATCGCGAAGAAAGATCAGCGCAGAGAGGCCCAGAGAGACTTTAAGGTCAGGAATCTGTATTAAACCGGGAGTGTAAATCACCGGTATGACGAGTTGGAACTTTTATGTTTGTAACTGTTCAGGCAGGTTTACGCAGCAGATGCGCGTACCTGCCTGAATTGTTACATATCTATCAGCCGGGAGCCAGTGCTTCAGCCGATCAGCGACAGGAAAGTCGCCGGACCTGCATTGCCGTCTACAGCCAGATTATTTGCTCCCTGATAACTTTTCACCGCTTGTTCCAGTCCGCTTCCAAATATTCCCGGAGATTCTACACCGTTGACGGCATAATCTTTCAGCATCAGCAGAATCTCCGCTGCTGTCACCAGATATTGCCGTTCCCCTCGCGTAACATAGTGTGTTCCGAGGGCCTGACGTGATCTGGTGCCCCAGATTCCATCCACGGACAGCCCCGCCTGATAATCCAGGTTCAGCGCCTGCTGCAGAACCATAACGCCCGCTTTCTTTGTACGGCTGCCGCGGATACCGTCGGGAGAAATCCCCGCGCTGCAGAAATTATTTGCATGAATCTGGCCGTCGCATATCACGGTGCTTCCCGAATCGGAGACTGTTCCGGATGTGCTGCCGGAACCGCCGCTGTCCCAGGTCGCACGGAAATTTTCAAAAGTGCCGTATTGTTCCTTCAGCTTCGCCGGTGTACTTCCCCAGTCCGGCAGATACAGATGAGGACGGTCGACAATGCTCGACCAGTCTCCTCCCCATCCGAGTCCCAGAGATTTTCCAAGCGCTCCCACTCTGTCAAAAAATGCGTCGTCATCATAGGCATGGCCGCTGACATTTTTATAAAAATCGAAAGCGATGCCCCACTGATGCTGGGAACTGTAGGAACTTCCCGGCGCATTGGTGACGATCGCTCCGGGCTTCGTCCTTCCCTGGGCATATAATGCATCCTGCTCCGCGACACTGCGGAAACACTCCCCAATTCCCAGTGCCAGATTTTCCTGTCGGCATGCTGCCTGCAGCTGTGAGATCGTCTTTTGCAGACGAGGATGCAGTTCACTGATATCTCTTCCCATCATACACTCCTTTCCGATAGGATCAAATTTTTTTAATTTTCCACAATCGTTCAGCCGGGTGAGCTGCCGTTATTCTTCTTTTTTCATCTGCTTGGCCATCTGGTTTACGTAAGTGGACAGTCCTGCCACCAGAATTCCCTGTACAACAGATGTGAATACCGCCATCGCAACACAGCGCGGATCCGTCAGCTCCGAAGTCGCCAACACCCAGATCCCGCACAGGAGAATCCCCGCGCCGCCAAGGATCAGCGGAATATACCGGTCTTTGATCCCGCCGGCTTTCTTCAATCCAATCCCGATCAGATACAGAACAACCGACACCACCAGAAGCTCCGGTCGGATATAACTCATTAACTCTTCCATGAACAACTCCTTTTCCTTTTACTATCATATATTCACCAGAACCGGAAAATGGTACAAGAAGATGCTGTTCTTTCATCCGGACGGTTATCAGGAAAGATAAAAGGAAAATAAAAAAATTATAAAGAGCGTTGACAGGTTAAATTTTATGGGTTATAGTAGGAAAGTAAAAACTTCAAAAGTGAAAACTTTATCTGCGTAAAACCAGAGAGCGGAAATCCTTTGCTTTCCGCCGAAAGCGTTCGGGCTTGTACTGGTTTCGACGGGGGTTTTGAAGTTTGGGAAGCCATCCGCGGACTCCGGGACCGCGCAACAACCTGGAACTTAAAATTAAACGCAGATAATAATGAATTAGCGTACGCTGCCTAATGGCGGCTGTCGAAGCGTGAGATTCCCGCGGCTCATTCTTCGGCATCAAACATCAGCGGGGCACTTCTTCGCCAAAGCTTTGCGGTGATGAAAGATTTTATGAAGCTACTGATGCATTCAGCCTGTCATCCGGCGTAATGCAAAGGGAATGTTAAAAGAATGACTGTGATGGGAGATGCCTGGATGGATGGGCTTTCGGACGCGGGTTCGATTCCCGCCAGGTCCATATTGGAAAACCGTGAAATTTCTTGGAGAGACAAGGATTTCACGGTTTTTTTGTATGCTTGTCCGTTACCCTGTCAAAAAAAGAAACCTCTGAAAAAGTCAGAGGTTTCAGACATGGAGCATATGGGATTCGAACCCACGGCCTCAACAATGCGAATGTTGCGCGCTCCCAACTGCGCTAATGCCCCATGAAATGTAGTATAGCACTTTTTCAAAAAAAATCAATATTTTTTCTCCAAAATGAGGAAAAAATGTGACAGTTCAATCAGATGAACTGCTGCGAAAAGGCATCCGCAGCGAAAATCCAGGTTGCCGTTCCGGAAGACAGGAAGTATAATAACAAAGAGGAGTGATTTTAAATCCACGGCTGTTTCACAAAATAAACATAAACGTTTGCTAAAATGGAAAAAAGTGAAGGAAAGCGGGCCTGTGCAGTGGGGGCAACAGAAGAGGCGCTGTGCGGTCTGAGAGAGGACGTGAAAAAATGGATAAGATAAAAATTCTGGTGGTGGACGATGAAAGCAGGATGCGCAAGCTGGTGAAGGACTTTCTGACCAAGAGCGGATATGAGGTGCTGGAAGCCGGCGACGGCGAGGAAGCGCTGGATCTGTTTTTCAAGGACAAAGAGATCGCACTGATCATCCTGGACGTCATGATGCCGAAGATGGACGGATGGCAGGTCTGCCGGGAAGTCCGTCAGTATTCCAAGGTGCCGATCATCATGCTGACTGCAAAGAGTGACGAGAGAGATGAGCTTCTGGGATTCGACCTGGGAGTGGATGAGTATATTTCAAAACCGTTTTCTCCGAAAATCCTGGTGGCGAGGGTGGAAGCGATCCTGCGCCGGACCGGGCAGGTGGACGCGGAAAATGTGCTGGAAGCAGGCGGCATCAGGATTGACAAAGCGGCTCATCAGGCAACGCTGGACGGAGAACCTATGGAACTCAGTTATAAGGAGTTCGAACTTCTGACTTATTTCCTGGAGAACCAGGGGATCGCTCTGTCCCGGGAAAAGATCCTGAACAATGTATGGAATTATGATTATTTCGGCGATGTCCGTACGATTGATACCCATGTAAAAAAACTGAGAAGTAAGATGGGGAAAAAAGGAGAGTATATCAAGACCATCTGGGGCATGGGTTATAAATTTGAGGTGGACAAATGAAATATTCGGTGAAGAGGAAGATCGCAGTCACATTCATTGTAGTGATGACAGCGGCGTTGGCGGCAATCGCACTGCTCAATTACGCCTTTCTCGGCACATATTATACGTATCAGAAGGTGGATACGCTGAAACAGGCGTGGAGTACGCTGGATCAGCTGAATGTTCAGAAATCGGACGATGTTCCGTCGGAGTTTACCCAGTTCTGCGCGACGAATAATCTGAAAGTTCTTGTGGTCAATGCTTATCTGAACGGAAGAATCTACCAGAATACGATCGACAGCGAGGTGATGCAGATCCGCCTTGCCGGTATTGAACTGGGCTTGGAGCAGCGCAACACGGAAGTATTGGAAAAAGTGGAACAGGAGGACTACAATTTTGAGATCCAGAATTTCCATGAGACGACGATGAATATCGACTATCTTCAGCTGGTGGGTGAACTGAGCAATAACAATTACTGTATGATCCAGTGCCCTATCGACAGCATCGAGGACGCAGCGGCGATTTCCAATCAGTTTTATACTTATGTGGGGATTGTGACGATCCTTGTCGGTGCGGTAGTGATCTGGCTGGTGGCCAGCAGGATCGTGCGCCCGATCAAGGAGCTGACGGAGATTTCCAAGCGCATGGCTGCTCTGGACTTTGATGCCAGATATGTCAGCGGCGGAGAGGATGAGATCGGAGAACTGGGGAACAATTTTAACTCCATGTCGGACAAACTGGAGCTGGCAATTTCCGAATTGAAGAGTGCGAACGCGGAACTGCAGAAGGATATTGAGAAAAAGACACAGATCGATGAAATGCGCAGAGAATTTCTTTCCAATGTCACTCATGAATTGAAGACGCCGCTTGCGTTGATCCAGGGATATGCGGAAGGCCTGAAAGACAATATTAACGAGGACCAGGAAAGCCGTGATTTCTACTGTGACGTCATTGTGGACGAGGCGTCCAAGATGAATGAGATGGTCAAAAAACTGCTGAATCTGAACCAGTTGGAGTTCGGAAATGACCAGGTGACGATGGAGTGGTTCGATCTGGCGGAAGTGATCCGTGGAGTGCTTCAGTCTTCTGGTATCCTGATCGAACAGAAAGGGGCCAAGGTCGTCTTCAACCAGCAGGATCCGGTTCCCGTATGGGGAGATGAATTTAAGGTAGAAGAAGTGATCACCAATTATCTGACGAACGCGCTGAATCATCTGGATTATGACCATATCATAGAGATTAGCTGCAAGGCAGAGGGAAATGTAGTAACGACCACAGTTTTCAACACCGGAGATCCGATCCCGGAGGAAGATATCGACAAGATCTGGATCAAATTTTATAAAGTAGACAAGGCGCGGACCAGGGAATACGGCGGAAGTGGGATCGGTCTTTCCATCGTCAAGGCGATCATGGATTCCCTGAACCAGAAATGCGGCGCCGTCAATTATGAGAACGGCGTCGCCTTCTGGTTCACGCTGGAAAAAGGATCCTTGGAGCGGGACAGTTCTTCTGACTGAATAGATGCTTTGGCGGGACGGACCTTCCGTCTGAACGGTTGTGATTCAGAGTATGTCACAGAAGAAGACCGGACGAGACGCCTTCCGGTAGGGAAGGCCGTTTAAACTGACGGGACAGTTCCTGGAGAAGCTGCATGGCCGGGGTAAAGGTTTTGTTTTTGTGGTACACAAGAAAAAAGCTCCGGTTCCATTCTTCCGTGCTGTTCTGAATGACGTGGATTTTTCCGCTGCGCACTTCGTCGTCGATCAGCCGGATGGAAATAACGGTCAGACAGTTGTTATACATGACCATATTTCGGATTGCCTGCGGGGTATTGGACTCGCAGGCAATTTTAATCTGGATCCCTCTGTTCTGAAGGGTACGTGCAAACAGATCCCTGGTTCCGCTTCCCGGTTCCCGCAGTGCGAATGGCTGATGGTTCAGCTCGTGGAAAGAGATGGTTTTGCGGGAGGCGAAAGGGTGAGAGGGCGAACAGGCCAGAACGAGGAGATCGTCGACGACCGGGATACTGATCAGATCCTGATGGGTGATCCGGCCTTCCACAAGCGCGATATCCAGAGTAGAATTGAGCAGATGTTCCTGGATTTCTCGGGTATTGCCGACCTGAGCATACAGCTCCAGTTCCGGTCGTTTGGACTGAAGCTGGGAAATGATTTTGGAGAGCAGGCAGTTTCCCACGGTAATGCTTGCGCCGATGCGCAGACGGTCCACCATCCGGTCTTTGCGCATGGCTTCCTCGAGAAGCTCAAAGGAACGTACCGTTTCACGGGCATAGGTCAGCAGCTTTTTGCCGCTTTCCGTGATATAGAGCCGTTTGGATAGGCGTTCAAACAGGAGAACACCGTAGTATTCTTCCAGTTCATGGATCGCCTGGCTGACGGTGGGCTGGGAAATATAGCACTTTTTAGCCGCAGCGCTCATCTTTCCGGTCTCGGCTACCTGGACAAATATTTTCAAATGTCGGATTGTCATGTTCGTATCTCCAGTCTTTCATTGGTTTTACCTATTAATATGATTTGATAATATCATTTTTAAAATGAATGAACAAGTAGTAAAATAGAAAATAGTGGTAACAGTTCCGCAGGCTGAACGGTTGTGACGGCAGCTCAGTCAGCTGGAAAATATACTGTCTGCGTCAGTTTCGCTGCCGCAGACGGAAATCTGCGAAAGGTTTTTCATGAACAAAGGATAAAGGAGGATGAAAGTATTATGAAAGTACTGATCATCGGCGGTGTGGCAGCCGGGACAAAAGTGGCCGCAAAACTGA
>DXEK01000009.1 GCA_019115005.1 Candidatus Fusicatenibacter merdavium
TACAAGCAGAGGGTCATAGGTTCGAGCCCTATAGGTTCCATTAAGCCGTAGTGGCGGAACAGGCAGACGCCCGGGACTTAAAATCCCGTGGGTAGCGATACCCGTGCCGGTTCGATTCCGGCCTGCGGCATTGGGTGAAGTTTCAGGGTCCTTTGAATCGATGATTCAAAGGACCCTGAGACTTTTTTGCATTGTTGGAAACAATGAAGAAGATTTTTAGTAACAGTTCAGCTGGCTGAACTGTTACGATTTTTACAGAAAGGAACGATGGAAATGCAGACAAAACTGAATCGCGAAACGGCGTTGGACATTTTGAGAAAGTATAACAGTGAGCCATTTCACATCCGACATGGACTGACAGTGGAAGGGTGTATGGAATGGTTTGCGGAGCATCTCGGATATGGAGAGGAAAAGGAGTTCTGGGGAATTTGCGGACTTCTTCATGACGTTGATTTTGAACAGTTCCCGGAGGAGCATTGTAAAAAGGCCGTTGAATTGTTGCAGAAGGAGAATGTGGAGCCGGAAGTGATCCATGCTGTATGCAGTCATGGTTTTGGACACTGCAGTGATGTAAAACCGGAGCATGAGATGGAGAAGGTATTGTTTGCATGCGACGAGCTGACAGGTCTGATCTGGGCGGCGGCTAAAATGCGTCCTTCCAAAAGTGTTTCCGATATGGAGCTGAAAAGTCTGAAAAAGAAATTTAAAGACAAGCGGTTTGCAGCCGGATGTTCCAGAGAGATCATATCAGAAGGTGCTGGGAATTTGAATTGGACGCTGGAAGAGCTGATGGAGCGTACTATTCAGGCGATGCGTTCCTGTGAGGCAAGTGTAAACGAAAAAATGCAGAATCTGGGACTTGAGTAGAGATCTGGCGTACGGAAAGAATCCGTTTTGAAAAATAGTACTAGCAGCAGGCCATTTGAGTCTTATTAAAAATCCGGCTGCGGTGTGAGATAACTCAAATCGCAGCCGGATTTTTTTCAGTCGGCCAATGTTCCCATCGGATCCCACGGGGAAAGATGAACCGGCTCAGCGGAAGCTTCCTTCTGCTGCTCTTCTGTAAGATATTTTTTGTTGACTACTGCCTGGTATACGAACTGATCGAACCAGTCGGCACTCATCAGATAATATCCTTTCTTGCCGTGTTCGTCACTCCAGCTGTTTTCAATTTTCCATTTCGTCGGCTGACCGTTTTCGTCGAGGTTGACACCGGTGATCACCATTGCGTGATTCATTGCGCTTTCGCGATAGTCGAGACGTTCTTCCTTGGTCATTGCGAAATCCATGCCAAAAGTGCCTGCATAGTCGTAGCAGTCCGTGCTCCAGATCCCACGCTCTCTGTCGCCCATGTGTCCGACATCGCTTCCGAACCATACCGGCTCTCCGTCGGAAAGCTGACGTACGATCAGGGAACGGAACGTATCCATTGGGATATTGTAATAACGGATCGGTGCGCCTTCCGCGACATTTCCGATATAATCCACAGTGTAAGTTTTGCCGAACGGTTTGTCAGCGGTCGGAGAGTTGATAATACTTACATAGTCTTCGTGGAGATTGAGACCGATATATTCGTCATAGAAGGTCTTTGGTGTGAGATTATGTACAATGTGATACTGTTTGTCTTTGTCTACATATTCGAAATCAAAGGTTTTGGGCGGGCAGCCGAAGCACATGCAGAGGAATTTGTAAACGTCCTTCAGCATTTCTGCTTTCATCGCCTGAACGTCCTTGCCTTCTGCAGCTGCCTTTTTCAGGATTACAGCGGATTTGCGCAGTTTGGTGTTCAAAAGTTTGTTCATAGCGCGGGTGTTGCTGCTCTGGAAAGTCTCTTCCATCGCTGTTTTTGGAACAACCCCGTATTTTTCTACCAGGTTGACAAACATATCCCACTGGCCGCCATCCTGTACGCCGGTGCTCAGCACCTGACACAGAACACGGTCGTCAGTCGGGCGGTCTGCCAGGGAGATGACGCTCTCCAGCATATAATTTGCTTTCTCAAATTTATCCCAGAACGCTACGTAATTCTGAGAAAGTTCGAACTGTTCTATGTTGCACTTTTTGGCGGTGACTTCACGGAGCACATTCAGCGCAGCGAAGATCCAGCAGCGTCCGCTGGCTTTCTGATTTGTAACCGGGAGGGTTGCAAGCTCGACGGAGAATGCGTGCTGTGCCTGAGCCAGTCCGGCATGACAGAATGCCGCGTCATTTACGGAAGTATTGAAAAGCGCGTTCGTCATCGCGCGGCAAAGAGGACTCGATGCATAGCTTTCTTCACAGTCCTGAAGCTGTTCGGTTGATATACCCTGAAACGTATTCATGTGAATTCATCCTTTCTCTCAATAAGGTATTTTGAAAAAAAATTAAAATTTTCGGATTTGTCTTCGGGTTTCAGCAATAGTTTAGCACAGATACAAGAAAACTGCAAATAATTTTCAGAATTCCAGACAAAATTTATGTAAGGAATTAGGAATGGAAAGTCTTGCTTTTTTTATAAGATAATGATACAATTTTAGCATTTTATATGAATCTTTTTACGCGGCTCTCGCGCGTGCAGGCGGATAGGATTTTGCCGGTCAGCGAGAGCGGGAAAGGTCGGGTATGATGAAATTTTCAATCGTGAGTGAAAGTTCCTGTGACCTGGCACAGGAGTATACGGAGAGGGAAAAGGTCACAGTGGTGCCGTTCTATGTATCCTTTGACGGCGAGAATTATTATCGGGAAGGAAAAGAAATTTCGGTAACAGATTTTTACAGAAAAATGGAGGCGCAGACAGGTTGTTATCCCAGGACGTCTATGCCTTCGGCAGAGGATTATAAAGATTCCTTTTTGCCATTTGTCACCCGGGGATGTCCGGTACTGTGCATCTGTCTGACAAAGAAATTCAGCGGTTCCATGCAGGCTGCGCTGAATGCGAGACAGGAGCTGATGGAAGTGTATCCGGAGGCTAAAATCTATGTGATGGATTCGGAACTGGTCACGGCGCTCCAGGGAATGCTGGTAAAAGAAGCTGTGAAGCTGAGAAATCAGGGCATAGAGATGGAAGAGGCGGTCCGGCGGCTGGAGGCAGTCCGAGGCACAGGCCATATTTTCTTTACGACCAAAGATCTCAAGTACCTGGAGCACGGAGGGCGGATCGGGAAAGCGGCGTCCATTGCCGGAAGTGTTTTGAATATTAAACCTCTGCTGCAGTACTATGACGGGGAGTTGGCAGCGCCGGAAATCTGTAGGGGAAGAAAAAGGTCGCTGCAAAAATTACTTGAAATGTTTCTTGCATATATTGAGAAAGAGCAGATTAATCTGGAGGAGTATCATCTGGCGACGGGGATAGGACTTCCAGTGTCGGAGTATGAACCGTTTAAACAGCAGCTTCGAGAAGAACTGAAGAAACGGGGATATCATATTTCAGACTGGGAGGAAATACAGATTGGAGCTACCATTGGGGTCCACACAGGACCGTATCCTATGGGAGTAGCTTTTTTGAAGCGGTGTCAGTAGCTTTCAGATATTACAGTTGTGCAGCTGTTTATCGGAATATTATACTGTGGTTCCGGCCATAGCGATTCGTTTTTCAAGTAGGTGTGAGTTGCCGATGGTTTAAAAAAACGCAGTTCATACGTGTACGGGAGGCTGTGCAGGGCGCAGCCTTTTTCTGAGCCGGAATACAGGATGGAAGATTCGGAGTTTTCATATGGAAAGTTTATATATCGTAATACCTGCATACAATGAAGAAGAAAATATAGAACATGTCATTCACGAATGGTATCCGGTGGTGGAACGCCATGCGGCGGACGGACGGTCACGGCTGCTGGTGATCGATGATGGGAGCAGAGACAGGACTTATCAGATCCTGAAGGAATATTGCGGGAAATATCCTCTGCTGGAGACCGTGACGAAGCCTAACGCAGGACACGGGGCGACCGTTCTCTATGGATACCATTATGCGCTGGATCACGGCGCAGAATATATTTTTCAGACGGATTCGGACGGGCAGACGCTTCCGGAAGAATTTGAGCCGTTCTGGGAACAGAGAGAGCAGTATGATTTTCTGATCGGCCGGCGATGGCACCGCCAGGATGGAAAAGGCAGAGTTTTTGTCACGCGTGTTCTCAGACTGGTGATACAGTTGACGTTTAAGGTTCGGACGGAGGATGCCAATACGCCATATCGCCTGATGCGCAGAGATACGCTGCAGGAGGTTTTGCAGTATGTTCCGGAAGACTTTCATCTTTCCAATGTGTTGATCTCTGTGTTATACAGCAAAGGTCCTTATCGAGTGAAGTATCTGCCGATCACGTTCCGGCCCAGACAGGGGGGCGTAAATTCCGTCAATTTCAGAAAAATTTTCAGGATTGGCCGCCAGGCATGGAAAGAGTTTTACAGGATTGAAAAGTCGCTGGAGAGAAGGGAATCTGCGAAGAGAGATTGATACCGTCCGGAAAATACTGCTGTGGAAGATAGGATATTTTCTGTGAAAAGCAGCTGTCATTCCTGATAAAAAATGGCTGTCATACCGGATAGAAATGTGATCCGGGATGGCAGCCATTTAAAGTTTTTTGTAATCCTGCCGGGAAAGGTTTCGGCCATATCTCAGGCGGTTATGTCCTGACAGAGTTCCTGCATCAGATCATGAACCGTCGTCATTTCCGTGAGTCGCCAGGCGTTCTCGCCACAGAACAGAAGAGAGTCGTCCACTTTACCTTCAGCAGCGCGGGTCAGAGCTGTCGTGATGCAGTAGGGAATAGAAGCGCGGTCGCACTTTTTCAGACACTGATAACAGTGTGTAATTTTCTCCGGTTCCTTTTCGTGAAGCGTCAGGAACTTGTTCCGGATGGCGCGTCCCGGCATTCCCACCGGACTCTTCATCAGTGTGATGTCCTCTTTACGGGCGTTGAGATAAGCCTGTTTGTAACGGGGATCGGCATCGCATTCCTCCGTCACGACGAAGCGTGTGGCCATCTGAACACCGGCGCAGCCCAGCGACAGATAGTGATCGATATCGCCCCGGTCAAATACGCCGCCGGCAAATACGACAGGAACAGACTTCTCGTACTTCTCCTCATAGCCATGTACAATGTCAAGGATTTCCAAAACCTGCCGGTCGTATCCTTCTGTTTCCAGCCGTGCTACGTCTTCCGGGGTATAGCCAAGGTGTCCGCCTGCTTTCGGCCCTTCGATCACTACCAGATCGGGAACCCGATGGTAGTGCATATCCCAGAGCTTTAACAGGACTTTGGCGGTTTTCGGCGGAGAGACGATCGGCGCCAGCTTGATGGAACTGTCTTTGGCATAGCGGGGCAGATCGCTGGGAAGTCCGGCGCCGGATATGATCAGGTCTGCACCACTGTCAATACAGCATTTTACGTATTCTTCATAATGAGTCAGAGCGCACATAATGTTGACTCCGATGATTCCTCCGCCGGATATTACTTTGGCGCGCCGGATGTGATAAGACAGCGCCCGCAGATTTGCAGCGAGAGGGTCAACGGAAAAATCCGGTTCACGGAACCCCGGCTGTGCTGCGGATATTACGCCGATGCCGCCTTCTTTTGCCACTGCGCCGGCCAGGGAAGAAAGACTGATCCCGACGCCCATTCCTCCCTGGATGATCGGGATCGGGGCTGTGAGATCGCCAATTTGTAATGCTGGTAAAGACATATGAAATCTCCTTTGATTTTTTGATTCTATTTTGTTTCCTCTTTTGGTCAGAAGGAAATGTTATTTCGAAAAGTGATAAGTAGTTTCAAAAACTATATATAGAATACTTTGAAAATCAAAGAAAGTCAAGAGATTTCCGTAAATATTTCGAAAGTCAAGTTACAGTTCAGCTGGCTGAACTGTAACAAAGTCAAAGTAACCGTTCAGCCTGCTGAACGGTTACCGGTTGCAAAATCAAATATTTCACGGGCATTCAATCGGTGACAACAGCTGTGCCGGAGGCTGTGACCATCAGCATTCCGTTGTTTGTGCCGAGTACCTCATAATCGATATCCACGCCTACAATAGCATTGGCTCCAAGCTGGGTAGCACGGGAGATCATTTCGTCCATTGCCTGATTGCGGGCATGGATCAATTCCTCCTCATATCCCTGGGAACGGCCGCCGAAGAAGTTTCTCATTCCTGCGGCAAAGTCACGGATGAAATCCACACCGGTGATCACTTCACCGAAAACAACCATCTTATATTCCAAAATCTGTTTTCCCTCGATACTGTTTGTCGTTGTTACGATCATGTTTCCCTCCAAATCCTATCCTTCTGAAATGATATTGTCTGTTTTGAATATGAACAAATTCCGGGGACGGCAGCTCAGCCGGTTCTGTATAGGTACTTGTACAAGCTATATGAGAGCGCCACGGATTTTCTTTATCATAGCATAGAATGTAGGATTTGTATAGAAAAACAGCAATGGTTCTGGAATTTGGCGTAACAGTTCAGCCAAGTCTGCGCATTTACTGCGCAGACCGTGTGAAAACATAGTGCCTGTGGGCATCCAGCCCACCGCAAAGCGATTCTCAATGGCTGGATGCCGGTTACCGTTCAGCTGGCTGAACTGCAACAATCCGGCCCTTACCGTCGGCGCGGCGAATACAGTACTTGAATCTGACACTGGTCTTTCGGTATAATGGAAAAAAATCTGTTGTACCGTGTCCGATGCCGGAGCGTGTATGGAAAGGAGAAAAAATGCTGAAAGATTTGGTTTTGAAGAACAGAAGTTACCGCGGTTATGACGAGAGTGTTTCGATCTCAAAGGAAACGTTGCTGGAGTTTGTCGACTGTGCGAGACTTTGCCCGTCCAGTGTGAATAAGCAGCCATTGAAATACTGTCTTGTGTATGAGAAAGGACTGGTGGAGAAGGTGCGGCCGCTGACCAGGTGGGCGAGGGCGCTGCAGCCGACGGAACTTCCGCATCCGGGACACTGGCCGACAGCGTTTATTGTGATCTGTCAGGATTCGGAGATCGATCCGAATCTGAACCGTTATATGAAAGATGTGGGGATCGTGGCGCAGACGATGCTCCTGGCGGCGGTGGAGCAGGATCTGGGCGGATGTATGATCGGTAATTTTACCGCCGGCGAGATCAGCCAGGCTCTGAATCTGAAAGAAAATTACCATCCGCTGCTGGTGGTCGCATTCGGAAAACCGCAGGAGAAGATCGTGCTGACAGAGGTCCCTGAAAGCGGAGACACAAATTATTACAGAGATGAAAAGGATGTTCACTATGTCCCGAAAAGAAAGCTGGAGGACGAGGTGATCGATCCATCGCTGTAAAGCATAGAAAAACATAAAAAACATAGTATTCCTATTGACAAAGTAGGAAATAAGGAATATGATACTCGAAAGCTGTAATCCGTCAGAAAGGAGCATAATTATGGCGAAGATTTATCGGAATATCGCAGAACTGATCGGAAACACTCCTCTGCTGGAACTGACAGGCATGGAGAAAAAGTATCGGCTGAACTGCCGGTTGCTGGCGAAACTGGAATATCTGAATCCTACGGGAAGTGTAAAGGACCGGGCGGCGCTTGGCATGGTGAGAGACGCGCTGGACCGGGGAATTCTGGCGCCGGGGGCGACGATCGTGGAGCCGACCTCCGGGAATACCGGGATAGGTCTGGCGGCCCTGGCGGCGTCGGAGGGATTCCGTCTGATCCTGACTATGCCGGAGACGATGAGCGTCGAGCGGAGGAAGATTCTGAAAGCCTATGGGGCGGAGATCGTTCTGACAGACGGTGCACGGGGAATGGAAGGCGCGATTGAAAAGGCACAGGAACTGGTGAAACAGATTCCCGGCAGTTTTCTTCCGGGGCAGTTTGAGAATCCGGCGAATGCCAGAGCACATTTTGAGACAACCGGACCGGAACTGTGGCGCGATACCGATGGAGCGCTGGACGTCTTTGTGGCGTCGGTGGGAAGCGGCGGCACGATCACCGGCACCGGACGATATCTGAAACAGCAGAACCCCGGGATCCGGGTGGTCGCCGTCGAGCCGGAGACTTCGCCGGTGCTGTCCGGCGGATCTGCCGGACCCCATGCGATCCAGGGGATCGGCGCAGGGTTTGTGCCGGACGTCCTGGACACGGAGGTGTACGATGAGATCCTGACGGTCAATAACGAGGATCCGTTCCTTATGGGAAAAGAACTGGCGAAGACCGAAGGGATTCAGGTGGGGATCTCTTCCGGTGCGGCGCTGTATGCAGCCCTGAAAGTTGCGGAAAGGCCGGAAAGCGAAGGAAAAACTATTGTGGTTCTTCTTCCGGACAGCGCGGACCGCTATTATTCCACAGATCTGTTCTGAGAGTATAGGTGTTCATAGATCGGTGTGACAGGAAACAGGACAATTACAATGGGAATCGCGCAGTTTTTTGTATTTGGTGTACCTGTTTCTGCCGGGAGGATGGAGGAATGCAGTTTCGGTTCCGGAAAAGCAGCGAAAGAAAACGACTTGAAAAGGAGAAAATGACATGAACAGAAACAACGCAAAGACAGAGAGAAACTTCCGTTTTGAGACACTGCAGCTTCACGCAGGACAGGAACAGCCGGACCCGGCGACGGATGCAAGGGCGGTGCCGATTTATGCGACGTCTTCCTACGTGTTTCACGACTGCGACCATGCGGCGGCAAGATTTTCCCTGGAGGATGCCGGAAATATCTATGGCAGACTGACGAATCCGACCCAGGAGGTTTTTGAACAGCGGATGGCTGCGCTGGAAGGCGGAAGCGCGGCATTGGCTGTGGCATCCGGGGCCGCAGCGCTTGCCTATACGTTTGAAAATCTTGCGTCTGCGGGGGACCATTTTGTGTCAGCAAAGAATATTTACGGAGGTACCTATAATCTCCTGGCCCATACGCTGCCGGAGTATGGGATCACGACGACTTTCGTGGATATTTTTGATCCGAAGCAGGTCGAGGCGGCCATTCGGACCGAGACAAAAGCTGTTTTTGTGGAGACGCTGGGAAATCCCCGCTCGGAGGTTGTGGACCTGGAGCAAGCGGCTGAGATTGCCCACAGACATAAAATTCCGCTGGTGGTGGACAATACGTTCGGAACGCCGTATCTGATCCGTCCATTGGAGCATGGAGCAGATATTGTGGTGCACTCTGCGACGAAGTTTATCGGAGGACACGGCACGGCGATCGGCGGTGTGATCGTGGAAGGAGGAACCTTTGACTGGGAGGCATCCGGAAAGTTCCCGTCTCTGACGGAGCCGAATCCCAGTTATCACGGTGTGAGTTTTACAAAGGCGGCAGGCCCCGCAGCGTTTGTGACCAAGAACCGCGCGATCCTTCTGCGCGATACGGGAGCTACCTTGTCTCCGTTTCATGCGTTTCTGTTTCTGCAGGGGCTGGAAACGCTGTCTCTGCGTGTGGAACGGCATGTGGAGAATGCTCTGCGGGTTGCGGAATATCTGAACGGACATCCGCAGGTGGAAGCAGTTCATCATCCTTCGGTCAGCCGGGACGTCCGCCAGCAGGAACTATATCGGAAATATTTCCCCAAAGGGGGCGGTTCTATCTTCACGTTTGAGATCAAAGGAGACGAGAGAAAGGCGAAGGATTTTATTGACCATCTGGAACTCTTTTCGCTTCTGGCGAACGTGGCGGATGTAAAGTCGCTGGTGATCCATCCGGCGTCTACGACCCACGCGCAGCTGAATAAAGAGGAACTGGCGGAGCAGGGGATCGCTCCCAACACCATCCGCCTTTCTATAGGAACGGAAAATATCGAGGATATTCTGGAGGATCTCGCGTCAGCGTTTGAGGCAGTGAAGGACTGAGAGAGAAGGAAATTGTAAAAAGGGAGAAGGAACATGAAGATTTCAACCAAAGGCAGGTATGCGCTGCGAATGATGCTGGATCTCGCACTGCAGGAGGGAAAACGTCCGGTTGCGCTTCGGGAGATCGCTGATCGTCAGGAGATTTCCGTGAAATATCTGGAACAGATCGTCTCCGTTCTTGCCCGTGTGGGATATCTGAAAAGTATCCGGGGCCCCCAGGGCGGTTACGTCCTGACACGGGAACCGAAGGATTACACGGTCGGAGATATCCTGCGTCTGACGGAAGGCAGTCTGGCGCCGGTGGAGTGTCTGGAGACAGAGCGGAATCTTTGCCCGAGGGCGGATCACTGTGTGACGCTGAAATTGTGGAAGGAACTGGATCAGGCGGTGCGGCAGGTGGTGGATCATCGGACTTTGGAAGACCTGGTGAGAGAGCAAAAAGAGGAGGAACAGCATTGAAAATCGCCTCGCAATGGGATGGATGCCCACAGGCACTATGTTTTCATACGGTCTGCGCAGCAAATGCGCAGACCTAGTGGAGTTGTAACGGGAGAATTCTAACAGTTCTATGATAGAATCAGCATTTCTCCGGTTCAGGATAATCCACGCCGAAGGTTTCCACGGTCACGGATGCAAGTTTCTGTTCTTCCAGCGGGCGGTCCTGAAAATCGGTCGCGGTCTCAGCGATCGCATTTACCACATCCATGCCCTCGATCACCTTTCCGAATGCAGCGTAAGCGCCGTCGAGATGCGGGGAGGTTTTATGCATGATGAAGAACTGGGAGCCTGCGGAATCCGGGTTCATCGCGCGCGCCATGGAGAGAACGCCTTCGGTGTGAGCCAGGTTGTTGGTCAGGAAACCGTTCTGGGCAAACTCTCCGGGGATCGAATAGCCCGGGCCGCCCATACCGGTACCCTGCGGATCGCCGCCCTGGATCATGAAGCCGCGGATGACTCGGTGGAAGATCAGACCGTCGTAGAAGCCTTTCTGAACGAGGCTGATAAAGTTATTGACTGTGTTTGGGGCGATTTCCGGGTAGAGTTCCGCTTTGATCACGCCGCCGTTCTGCATCGTAAAGGTAACAACAGGATTTGCCATAATTTTTTTCTCCTCTTTCTTTGATCCTTTTTAACTGGTCCGCTCATTTTTCTTCGAAAATGGCTGCTTTTCAGTGTTTTACGCTCCACAAAGGTCATAAATTTTCATGCAGATATGGAATTTATGGCCTTTTGTCGCTTGTTTCTTTAACATTATACGGGTTTTGTATTTTCAGAGCAAGTACATTTTCATTGTATCGTTTTGACGGGTATGTTAAAATGGTCTGTGAATGAAAGTTTGTGTGACCGTTCAGCAAGATGAACCGTCATAAGTTTATAAAACAGGAGAAAGAAGTTTGAGAGTAAATTTTCAAATCTGCCTTGATGACGTAGCAAGTGCATCAGGAAGGAGGGAAAGATGATCATAGAGACAAAGAGTGCCCGCGACACCGGTGCGCTGGGAGAATTTCTCGGCAGGCAGGCGCGTCCCGGGCAGATATATACGTTGGTCGGCGATCTTGGAGTAGGAAAGACGGTTTTTACTCAGGGATTTGCCCGGGGGCTTGGCATCACAGAGGCGGTGAACAGCCCCACTTTTACGATCGTGCAGGTGTATGAGGAAGGACGGCTTCCGTTTTACCATTTTGATGTGTACCGGATCGGGGATATTGAGGAGATGGAAGAGATCGGGTATGACGATTATTTCTTTGGCGACGGCGTCTGCCTGATCGAGTGGGCGGATCTGATCCGGGAACTTCTGCCGGAGCAGATCGTCGAGGTGAAGATCGAAAAAGATCTGGGGAAAGGTTTTGACTACCGCAGGATCACTCTGGAGGGACTGGATGCGGAGGTTGAACAACAGATGGAAAGTGAGGAGAAAAAATGAGAATTCTGGCATTGGACAGTTCCGGGCTGGTGGCATCGGTGGCGGTGGCAGAAGATGATACGCTACTGGGAGAATATACGATCAATCACAAAAAAACACATTCACAGACATTGCTTCCGATGGTGGATACCGTGGTGCAGATGCTGGAACTGGATCTGAAAACGATCGATGCGATCGCCGTTGCCGCCGGGCCGGGATCTTTTACCGGGCTTCGGATCGGAGCGGCTACGGCCAAGGGACTAGGGCTTGCACTGGCGAAGCCTTTGATCGCGGTTCCCACGGTGGATGCGCTGGCATATAATGTGGGGGTGACGGACCGGCTGATCTGTCCTTTGATGGACGCACGGCGCAGTCAGGTGTATACAGGGATTTACGGTTATACGGACGGAATGCTGGATGTAATTCAGCCGCAGGCCGCGGTCAGCGTCACGGATTTGGCACAGACATTAAACGAATTGGGACAGGAAACGATCCTTCTCGGGGATGGAGTTCCGGTTTACCGGGAACAGCTGGAGCAGCTGCTCGAGATTCCCCATTGCTATGCGCCGGCGCATCTGAACCGGCAGAGGGCGGGTGCGGTCGCTGCCCTGGCAGAGATTTATTACCGTGCGGGAAAATGTGAACCGGCGGAAGAGATGGCTCCCGAATATCTGCGGAAATCGCAGGCAGAGCGGGAACGGGAAGAACGGGAGGAACGTCAGTGATGGTAACGGTACGGCAGATGGAGATTACGGATCTGGAGCAGGTGGTGCCGATCGAAGAGGCAAATTTTTCCATTCCGTGGACAGCCAATGGCTTTTTTACCTTTCTGCTCCGGGAGGACGCGCTGTTCCTGGTGGCGGAGGATGAGACGGGAGAGATCCTCGGCTACTGCGGAAGTATTATCAGCCTGGATGAAGCGGACATTACCAATGTCTGTGTCCGGGAAGACCGCAGAAAAAAGGGCATTGGAAAAATGCTGGTAGAGAGGCTGATCACAGAGACGAAAAAAGCAGGGGTTGCCGCCTGGCATCTTGAAGTGCGCGAGAGCAATGAAGGTGCGATCCGGCTTTATGAATCGCTTGGATTTGTGCAGGACGGTCTGCGAAAGGGTTATTATGAGGAGCCGAAGGAGGATGCGGTTCTGATGAGCAGGCGTGATGCCGCAGGAGAGCAGTGACAGGCTGAAACAGCAGATCGTCTCTACAGACAGGGACCGCCGTTGCTGTGAAGCGGCCTTCGATGACCGGATGGTGTGTCAGATCTGCTGGCGGAACGGTTAGCTGTTATAGAGTTCCTCTGTTTCCTTTTGTTCCCGCTGGGAAAGCAAAGAAAACTGTGATACAATTCGAATTGCGAGGAAGCAACTGTTGCCTGCCGGTCTTTCGGCGGCAGAATATCGCAGGAACATTTTGTACAAAGGATCGATCAGGATCCGGCGGTGACAGCTTCGACGACTGAACTGTCACATCCGGGCATCTGCAAGGGAGGAAAGAGATGCGTCAGTATCAGAAACAGACAAATGAACTGGAAAAGGTGATCTGTAATTGCTGCGGCAGAGAACTGAAGGTGGAGCGGGGGATCCTGAAAGAAGGGGCCTGCCGTCTGGAAACAGGGTGGGGGTACTTTTCAAACAAGGATATGGAAAAACATTCCTTTGATCTCTGCGAAGCGTGTTATGATCAATGGATCTCCGGATTTTCTGTGCCGGTGGAGATCACAGAAGAGACAGAGTTTTTTCCGGCAGCGGATGGAGAAGAGGACGCGTGAGAAAGTCGGGAAAACAGTGACTGACCGAAATGTATAAAAATGCACTGTCCGTCGGTATGGAAGAAGAGGCCCGGAACAGATCGGAGGAAACTTCCGTTTGCGGGTCTGAAAATAGAAATATGGAAGAACGCCAAAAATCCCATTGATTTTCGTCAATGGGATTTTTGATACCCCGCGGCAGGCGGAGCAGTTCAGCTGGCTGCATGGCTCCGTTTGCTGCATGGGTCTTGCAATTTCCAATTATTTGTTTTTCTCCAGTTCCTGCATTTTCATCGCTCTTACCTTCAGCGGCAGTCCGAACAAGGTGATGAATCCGTCTGCATCGTGGTGATCATACAGATCGCCGGTGGTGAAGGAAGCCAGAGATTCATTGTACAGGCTGTACGGGGAAGTGGTTCCGGCTTTGATGATGTTGCCTTTGTACAGTTTGAATTTCACTTCGCCGGTGACGTATTTCTGGGTGGACTCCACAAATGCCTGCAGAGCTTCTCTCAGCGGTGTAAACCATTTTCCTTCGTAAACGACCTGGGCGAACTGGCTGCCCAGTTTCTTTTTCATTTCCATCGTTTCACGGTCAAGGATCAGTTCTTCCAGCTGCTCGTGAGCTGCCATCAGGATGGTTCCTCCGGGAGTCTCATACACGCCTCTGGATTTCATTCCGACTACGCGGTTTTCCACGATGTCCACGATGCCGATACCGTTTCTTCCGCCCATCTTGTTCAGTTCCGCGATGATCTCGGACACTTTCATGGCTTTTCCGTTCAGCGTTTTCGGAACACCCTGCTCAAAGGTCATCGTGACGGATTCTTCCTGATCCGGCGCCTTCTGCGGTGTCACGCTGAGAACCAGCATGTTGTCGTAATTCGGTGCGTTGGAAGGATCTTCCAGTTCCAGACCTTCATGGCTGATGTGCCACAGGTTTCTGTCACGGCTGTAGCTGTGGCTGGCGTCAAACGGAAGGTCGATGCCGTGTTTGTGGCAGTATTCAATCTCATCTTCGCGGGACTGCATGGTCCATACGTCGGTCATTCTCCACGGAGCGATGATCTTCAGATCCGGAGCCAACGCTTTGATGGCAAGTTCGAAACGGATCTGATCGTTTCCTTTTCCGGTTGCACCGTGGCAGATCGCGGAAGCGCCTTCTTTTCTTGCGATCTCAACCAGTTTTTTTGCGATGACAGGACGAGCCATGGAGGTACCAAGCAGGTACTGATGTTCGTAGACAGCTCCGGCCTGCACACATGGCATAATGTATTCGTCACAGAATTCGTCGATGATATCCTCGATATACAGCTTGGACGCGCCTGAAAGTTTTGCACGTTCATCCAGACCTTCCAGTTCGTTTCCCTGACCACAGTTGACACAGCAGCAGATCACGTCATAGTCAAAATTTTCTTTGAGCCACGGAATTACCGCGGTGGTATCCAGTCCGCCGGAATACGCGAGTACAACTTTTTCTTTCATAATTAATAGCCTCCCTGAATGTCCCTGTCCTTTTTAAAAGTACAAATGAAACGGAAAGATACAGGATGTTGCATCAGCTCCGTTTTTCATCTGTCCGCTGCGGACAGAGCGTTTGTAGTTCTGTCTGAACGGCGGTACCGAACGTCCGGAAACGCCGCAGAATAAAGCATGGACTAAATATACATCATTTTTGATTATTATGCAAGCTTTTTTTGATTTATTCCGAAAAAACTTGCATATTATTCATTTTTGATGTATACTTATGCACGTTAACCCGGAAGAAAAGCGAGGCTTGCCGGCCGGACCGGACGGCTTCAGGAATTCCGGGGAATCTTTCGGAGAATCTGGAAAGACCGCAGGAACTATGATATGATAAAGGACGAAAGACCTGTCCGGGCGTTCCGGATACGTCGGATGAACAAAAGGAGAGAAGAGAAATGATAAAAGTAGGAATTATCGGTGCGACAGGCTATGCCGGCGGAGAACTGGTCCGTCTGCTTCTCGGCCACAGGGACGCCAGGATCGTATGGTACGGTTCCCGAAGCTATATAGATAAGAAATATGCGGATGTCTACCAGAACATGTTCCGGCTGGTAGAGGACGTATGCAGAGACGATAATATGGGACAGCTTGCCGATGAGGCGGATGTGATCTTTACGGCGACGCCGCAGGGGCTGTGCGCTTCCCTGATCAACGAAGGGATCCTTTCCAAAGCAAAGGTGATCGACCTGAGCGCTGATTTCCGCATCAAGGATGTCAAGGTGTACGAAGAGTGGTATAAGCTGGAACATAAAGCACCTCAGTTTATTGACGAGGCGGTTTACGGACTCTGCGAGATCAACCGGGAGGCAGTAAAAAAAGCCCGTCTGGTGGCAAATCCCGGCTGCTATCCCACCTGTTCGACGCTGTCCATCTATCCGCTCTTAAAGGAAGGGATCATCGACGGCAATACGGTGATCATTGACGCCAAGTCCGGCACATCCGGAGCCGGCAGAGGAGCGAAGGTCGACAATCTGTTCTGCGAGGTCAATGAAAATATCAAGGCTTACGGCGTCGCTTCCCACCGCCATACGCCGGAGATCGAGGAGCAGCTGACCTATGCGGCAGGCTATCCGGTCTGCATTAACTTTACGCCGCATCTGGTGCCGATGAACCGGGGAATCCTGGTGACAGCTTATGCCAGCCTGAAACGGAAGGTTACGCCGGAAGAGGTGCGCGCAGTCTATGAAAAATACTATGCAGATGAGAAGTTTGTCCGGGTGCTCGACGACGGCGTCTGCCCGCAGACCCGATGGGTGGAAGGAAGCAATTTTGTAGATGTGAATTTCAAGATCGATCCGAGAACTAACCGGATCATCATGATGGGAGCCATGGATAATCTGGTCAAAGGCGCCGCCGGACAGGCAGTACAGAATATGAACCTGATGTTCGGTCTGCCGGAGGAAGAAGGACTGTGGATGGCGCCTGTATTTCCGTGATGCTGTATGTGTATGGTGCAGCGTTCGTCAGATATCAGGAGAGTTTGCACAGAAAGATAGGCAGGCATGGCGTCAGTTGATCTGTGAAATGCTGTGGCAGAAACTGGCGGAACGATTACAGAAAGACAGAGGGAGAGAATCGATGAAGAAAATAGAAGGCGGTGTTACCGCAGCAAAAGGTTTTCAGGCTGCGGGGTGTGCCGCAGGAATAAAAAAAGACGGAATCATGGACATGGCAATGATTTTCAGCGAGAAGCCGTGTCACGCAGCCGGCACGTTTACGACGAATGTTGTGAAGGCAGCGCCGGTGAAATGGGATCAGGAGATTGTCTATCATCAGGACGGCGCGCAGGTGGTGGTCTGCAACAGCGGGATCGCCAATGCGTGTACCGGTGAGGAAGGCATGGGATACTGTAAGGAGACTGCAGAGGCGGCGGCCCGGATGCTGAAAGTGCCGGAGACGGCGGTGCTGGTGGCTTCCACGGGAGTGATCGGAAAACAGCTCCCGATGGAGCGGATCAAGGGAGGCATCGCCAAACTGGCGTTGATGCTGGAGGATACCAGCGAGGCGGCGGCTCTGGCGGCGCGGGCGATCATGACCACCGACACGCATCCGAAAGAGACAGCAGTGTCTCTGGAACTGGACGGAAAGACCGTCACCATCGGCGGAATGTGCAAGGGATCCGGAATGATCCATCCGAATATGTGTACCATGCTCAGTTTTGTGACGACGGATGTCAACATCTCCAAGGAGCTTCTCCAGGAGGCGCTCAGCGAGGTGGTCCAGGATACCTACAACATGGTGTCTGTGGACGGCGACACGTCCACCAACGATACGGTGCTGCTCCTGGCCAACGGAATGGCGGGAAACCCGGAGATCACGGAAAAGAACGAAGCCTATGAAGCATTCAAGGCGGCGCTGTTTGAGGTCAATAAAACGCAGGCGATGAATATCGCCGGGGACGGAGAGGGTGCGACGGCGCTCTTTGAGGCGAAGGTGGTCGGAGCTGAGAGTAAGGAGCAGGCGGTGACGCTGAGCAAATCCATCATCACCTCAAACTTGACGAAAGCGGCAATCTTCGGTCACGACGCCAACTGGGGCCGGATCCTCTGTGCGATGGGCTACTCCGGCGCTTCTTTTGATCCGGAAAAGGTAGATCTCTATTTCGAGAGCGAAGCGGGAAAACTCCAGATCATCAGGGATGGCGTCGCGACGGACTACAGCGAGGAAGAGGCGACGAAGATCCTTTCCGAGAAGAAAGTGACCGCTGTCGCTGACATTCATATGGGAACCGCGGAGGCGACGGCATGGGGATGTGATCTGACCTATGATTATGTAAAGATTAATGCAGACTACCGCTCATAACACAGAGACGGATTTTTATAGAAATTGCAGGTGGACGGAATACAGGTGTAACTGTATCGCAGGCAAATGCGTCAGTCGGAAAGGCTTGGAAGGAAACTTTCAATCTGCCCTTCCTGACGCAGCGGGTGTGTCAAGAAGGAGGAAAAGATGGTAAATAAAATGTATCTGGATAAAGCCGAGGTGCTGATCGAGGCGCTTCCCTATATCCGCCGGTTCAACCGGAAGGTCATTATCGTAAAATACGGCGGAAGTGCGATGGTAGATGAGGAACTGAAACGGAATGTTATCAAAGACGTGGTACTTCTGAAGCTGGTAGGATTCAAGCCGATCATCGTTCACGGCGGCGGAAAGGAGATCAGCCGCTGGGTGGGAAAGGTCGGCATGGAGCCGAAATTTATCAACGGACTCCGTGTGACCGACGAGGCGACGATGGAAGTCGCGGAGATGGTGCTGAACAAGGTCAACAAGGAACTGGTGACGATGATCGAGTCGCTGGGTGTGAAGGCCATCGGGATCAGCGGAAAAGACGGCGCGCTGCTCCATGTACAGAAAAAACTTTCCGACGGGCAGGACATCGGATTCGTCGGGGATATCGACGCTGTGGAACCGGGGATGCTGTGGAAACTTCTGGAGAATGATTTCCTCCCGGTTGTCTGCCCGGTGGGATTTGACGATGATTTCAATACCTATAATATCAATGCGGATGATGCGGCCTGCGCGATCGCGAAGGCGATGAATGCAGAGAAACTGGCGTTCCTGACTGATATCGAGGGTGTTTACCGGGATTATTCCGATGCGGACAGCCTGATCTCGGAACTGCACATCAGCGAGGCGAGACAGCTGATCGCCGACGGAAATGTGGGCGGCGGCATGATCCCGAAACTGCAGAACTGCATCGATGCCATCGAGAACGGTGTATCCAGAGTGCATATCCTGGACGGAAGAATTCCCCACTGTCTGCTTCTGGAGATCTTTACAAATAAGGGAATCGGAACGGCGATCCTGAATGAAAGCGAGGAGAAATTCTATCATGAAGGCAAATGAGATCATGAAGCAATCGGAGCAGTATGTGCTTCACACCTATAACCGGTATCCGGTAGTTCTGGACCACGGAAAAGGGGTAAGGCTGTATGACGTGGAAGGAAAGGAATATCTGGACTTTGCCGCCGGCATTGCCGTTTTTGCGCTGGGATATGGAAATGAGACTTACAATCAGGCGCTGAAGGATCAGATTGACAAGCTGATCCACACCTCAAACCTGTATTACAATGAGCCGATGGCAGAGGCGGCACAGAAACTGGTGGAGGCCAGCGGACTGGACAAGGTGTTCTTCACCAACAGCGGCACTGAGGCCATTGAGGGAGCGCTGAAGGCAGCGAGAAAGTATGCGTATCTGAGGGATGGCCACAGTGACCACGAGATCATCGCGATGAATCATTCTTTCCACGGCAGAAGCATGGGCGCTCTTTCCGTGACAGGGAATACCCATTATCAGGATCCGTTCCGGCCGCTGATCGGCGGGATCCGGTTTGCGGATTTCAACGATCTGGACAGTGTGAAGGCTCAGGTGACGGAGAAGACCTGTGCGATCATCCTGGAAACGGTGCAGGGAGAAGGAGGAATCTATCCTGCGGATCCGGAATTTCTCAAGGGAGTGAAGGCGCTTTGCGAGGAGAAAGACATCCTGCTGATCCTGGATGAGATCCAGTGTGGAATGGGGCGGACCGGAAGCATGTTCGCATGGCAGGAATACGGCGTGGAGCCGGATATCATGACCTGCGCGAAGGCGTTGGGATGCGGAATCCCTGTGGGGGCGTTTGTTCTGAACAAGAAGACCGCGGAGCATTCTCTGGTGCCGGGAGATCACGGTACGACTTACGGCGGAAACCCGCTGGCATGCGCGGCGGTCCGCACCGTGTTCGAGATCTTTGAGAGAGAGAATATCGTTGAACATGTCCGCGAGGTCGGTGCATATTTGGAGCAGCGGCTGGACGGACTGGTGGAAAAATATGATTTTTTGGCTCTGCGCCGTGGAAAAGGTCTGATCCAGGGTCTGGTGGTCGCCGGACGGCCGGTGGGCGAGATCGTCCAGAAGGCGATCGGAAACGGCCTGCTGGTGATCACAGCGGGAACCGATGTGCTGCGTATGGTTCCGCCGCTGGTGATCACGAAAGCGGATGTGGATGAGATGATTGAGAAACTGGAGAAAAGTTTTTGAGAAACGGATGGATCGGAATATCCGTTCATTGAGAAGCGGTTCTCAATGGCAGGATGCTGTAACTGTTCAGTCGGCTGAACGGTTACGACCGAGAGGGAAAAGCCCCGAACCGGGAAATGGCCAAAGACAGGTTGTTTCCGTTTCGGGGCTTTTTTATAGGAAGGTTTTTCGGATTCCGGAACGGCGCTTAAAATCGTGAAAAGAAGTATAAGAAGTTCCTTTTTTGCATACCCTATAGCATTCCGGGAAAATGGTGCTGAGAAGACGGGACGGCAGAGTGCCGCAATGTTCCGGCTGACGGACTGTCACTTTCTGTTGAACTGTATTTCTCCGGAGTGTTGTAAGATCATAAATTTGCAGCAGCGGATGCCCGCAGATCATTTTCTGCCGTGCGGATCAGGCATAGAGTCTGCAGGTTGAAAAGAAGAGAGGGACAGAGATCCGCTGCAGGGATGTGCAGATGGAGGGAAAAAGATGACAGGAATTATCATTGCGCTGGTTTCCGGAATCCTGATGAGTGTTCAGGGAGTGTTCAATACCCAGGTGACAAAGCAGACGAGCTTGTGGATATCTGCGGGCTGGGTACAGCTTACGGCTCTGATCGTCTGTATTGCCGCATGGCTGTTTACCGGCCGGCAGGATGTCACGTCTCTGTTTCAGGTGACGCCGCGGTATGTGCTGCTCGGCGGTGTGATCGGGGCGGCGATCACAGTCACCGTGATCCAGAGTATGAACAGTCTCGGCCCGGCGCAGTCGGCGCTGCTGATCGTGATCGCCCAGCTGATCGCCGCCTGGGTGATCGAACTGTTCGGGATGTTTGGAATGGAGAAGACCAGCTTTGAGTGGCGCAAGCTTCTGGGAATGGCGATAGCGATCGCCGGGATCATACTCTTTAAATGGGAGAAGTGACGGACGATTTTCCCCGACGCGGACGAACCGCTGAGGGGAATTTTGCGTTCTAAAAAAATCTTGTATTTTCATAAAAACTCCGCTACAATATGTAGTAAGTTATGCATACACAAGGGACCTTTACGCATATGCGAAAAGGAGTTATGCTGATGATAAAGAAAAGAAAATTTTCCGGTTTTCCGGTGTTGAATCTGGCGATACTGATGGTTTTTCTGCTGGCCGGGTGTGAGAGGGACGCGGTTTCTTATACTGTGGCTTCTTCCGGCGCGTCTTCGGCGGAGACTGGGACAGAAGTGACGGATCTCTCCGATCCGGAGGACCTGACGGCGGATGCTTCGGACGCCGGACAGGAGGTCTCTGATCCGGAGGAATTTCCGCCGGCGGAGATCCAGGTTTATGTGTGCGGCGCGGTGGCCAGTCCCGGAGTATATGTTCTGCCGGAAGGAAGCCGTGTCTATGAGGCGGTGGAGATGGCAGGAGGATTGCTGGAATCTGCAGATCCCAAGGCATTGAACCAGGCAAGGCCGCTGGCGGACGGCGAGCAGATCACGGTTCTGACAGTGGAAGAAGTGCAGAATGGGGAAACTGCAGAGCAGGGAGCCGGCGGAAGTGTTTCCGGCGGTGACGGAAAGGTCAATATCAACACGGCGGACGAGGACGAGTTGATGACGCTTTCCGGAATCGGGGAGAGTCGTGCGAAGGCGATCATCGCCTACCGGGAAGAAAACGGAAAATTCGAGTCGATCGAGGATATCATGAAGATCGATGGTATTAAGGAAAAAATGTTTGAAAAGATCAGGGATTCGATAACTGTATAACAGTTTCATATATGAGGAGAGAGTTATGGCGAAAAAGGTACTGGTAGTAGACGATGAGAAACTGATTGTAAAAGGGATCCGTTTCAGTCTGGAACAGGACGGAATGGAAGTAGACTGTGCCTATGACGGTGAGGAAGCGCTGAATATGGCGCGGGAACATGACTACGATATGATTCTTCTGGACATCATGCTTCCAAAGATGGACGGCATTCAGGTCTGCCAGCAGATCCGGGAGTTTTCCAGTGTTCCGATCATCATGCTGACGGCGAAAGGCGAGGATATGGACAAGATCCTGGGACTGGAGTACGGAGCGGATGATTATATTACCAAGCCGTTTAACATTCTGGAAGTCAAAGCGCGGATCAAAGCGATCATGCGCCGTACTACCAAACCTGCCGCCAAGGAAGAAAAGGCCAAAGTGGTACAGGCCGGAGATCTGAAGCTGGACTGCGAAGGACGCCGCGTATTTATCAAGGATAAGGAGATCAACCTGACCGCGAAGGAGTTTGACGTTCTGGAGCTTCTGGTGTTCAATCCGAATAAAGTGTACAGCCGGGAAAATCTGCTGAATATCGTCTGGGGATACGAATATCCGGGCGACGTCCGCACCGTGGACGTCCATATTCGACGGCTGAGAGAGAAGATCGAGCCGAATCCGAGTGAACCGAAGTACGTACATACAAAATGGGGAGTGGGTTATTATTTCCAGGCTTAAATTTACGAAAAAAGGCAGATGGAAGTTTCTGCGGAGCCTTCGGTTCCGCATTACTGTGATCCTGGTAGTGATCGGGATCGTTCCGATGATCATCGTGGAAAACGGGATTGTCGACAGTTACGAGGAACGCGCGGTTACGGTCCGCAGTATCACAGTTAAAAATCAGTGCGATATTATCTGCGATCAGATGGTCCAGCAGAATTATCTGCAGGATCAGAGTTCAACAGCGATCAACGGGGAACTCAGTATTTTAAATAACATTTACGGCGGCCGGATCCTGATCATCGACAGCGATTTTAAGATCGTAAAGGATACTTACGACTTAGACCGGGGCAAGACGATGATCTCTCAGGAGGTCATCGACAGCTATAACGGGAAAGATACCAGCCGCTATGACTCCAAGAGCAGTTATATTGAAATGACCATCCGTATCCAGGATAAGGAGAACGGGGACACGCTGGGCGTAATGCTGGCGAGCGTTTCCACCGACGAGATCAAGGCGAATATGCAGATCCTGGAGCGAAAAGGAACGATGATGTTGCTGATCGTCATGGTGTTTGTCATCGTACTTGGATACTTTCTGTCCGGGATTCTTGTGCGGCCGTTTCAGAAGGTCACCCGTTCCATTGAGGATATCACCGATGGGTACCTGGATGAAAATATTTCGGTTCCGGATTATCTTGAGACGGAACTGATCACCGATGCGTTTAACAAGATGCTGGCCCGTGTGCGGACGCTGGATGAATCCCGCCAGGAATTTGTTTCCAATGTGTCTCATGAACTGAAGACGCCTCTGGCGTCCATGAAGGTTCTGGCGGATTCCCTGAACGCTCAGGAGGATGTGCCGGTGGAACTTTACAAGGAGTTTATGCAGGACATCACCGAGGAGATCGACCGGGAGAATCAGATTATCACAGATCTGCTGTCCCTTGTGAAACTGGACAAGAAGGCTGCGGATCTGAATATTGCTTCGATCAACATCAACGATCTGCTGGAGCTGATCCTGAAACGGCTCCGCCCGATCGCCGCGACCAAAAACGTGGAGTTGATCCTCGACAGTTTCCGCCCGGTGAATGCGGAGGTGGACGAGACGAAGCTGACGCTGGCGATTTCCAACCTGGTGGAGAATGCGATCAAATACAATGTGGAAGGCGGATGGGTCAGAGTTTCTCTGAATGCCGATCACAAGTACTTTTATGTGACTGTGGCGGACTCGGGGATTGGTATTCCAAAGGAATCTCTGGATCATATTTTTGAACGATTTTATCGCGTGGACAAGTCTCATTCCAGAGAAATCGGCGGTACCGGACTCGGACTTGCGATCGCAAGAAGTGCGATTGTCATGCATCGCGGCGCGATCAAGGTTTACAGCAAGGAAAATGAAGGGACAACGTTCTCTGTTCGTATTCCTCTGACGTATCTGGCTTAGCGCGTGTTTCAAGGAGGCATAAAATGAGACGATTAATTTCAATTCTGACAGTTCTTGTCCTTCTTATGGGATGCGGCCGAAACGAGAGCGAGGAAGAATCGGCAGATTATTTTATGTATTATCTGTCGCTGGATGCGAATCAGGTCGTGGAGGAAGCCTACGAACCGGAGGCGTCGGAAAGCGAGAAACTGATCCGGGAGTATGTGGAAATGTTCAATGCGGCGCCGGAGGAGGAAGACTATCAGCGTCTGATGGCGAAGGACGTGAACATTCAGGATTATACGCTGGAAGATCATACGCTGACGCTGAAGATCAGCGGACCTTACGATGAGATGAACCGGACAAGAGAGGTCCTGGTACGTGCCGGGCTGGTGCGGGGGTTTACACAGATTGAAGGTGTCGACCGGGTGCAGATCACGACGGAGAACGGCGAACTGAAAGATTCGGCGGGGAATGTGATCGGCCCGATGACACGGGAAAGTTTTGTGGAAAACGCCGGCAAGGAGATCAACAATTATCAGTATACGACGCTGACGTTGTATTTCGCCAACGAAACCGGAGATAAACTGGTGGCGGAGACAAGATCTGTATATTACAGTACCAGCATGCCGCTGGAACGTGTGGTCGTGGAACAGCTGGTGAAAGGCCCGTCGGAGCAGGGACATTATGCGGTCATGCCGTCCGACACGAACATCCTGAGCGTCACGACCTCGGACAATATCGCTTATGTCAATTTTGACGATACGTTTGTGAACGGAACGCTGAGTGTCGCGCAGGAAATTCCGATCTATGCGCTGGTGAATTCTATCACTACCAACTGCCCGGTGCAGAAAGTACAGTTCTCAATCAACGGGGAGAGCGATGTGACTTTCCGGGAAAGTATGAAACTGAATCAATTTTACGAAAAAGACCTGTCATATCTGGAGGAAAACAGTGAATGAAAAAACGGCCAATGTGCCTGGTGTGTCTCGGACTTGCACTGGGTATCTGGCTGATGCGTCTGGCCGGGCTTCCCGTCTTCGGGGAGCCCGAAAAAGGACAGCTGGAGATGTTGGTTCAGTCAGAAGAAACCGTACAGGTCCAGGGACAGGTCCGGGACTATGAAATCAAAGACAATTCTAAAACTTATCTTATTACATCTTGTGTTCTCAAGGTTCAGGAGAACGAAATTCCAGTAAAAAAATTATATCTGATCACACAGCAGGAAGATCCGATCACGATCGGCAGCGTGGTTTCCACGGAGGGAACTTTGGAAAAACCGGATGCTCCGGCGAATCCCGGTCAGTTTGACACGGCGGCGTGGTATGCGGCCAAAGGAATCTTTTATACTATATGGGCGGAGGAGATCCGGGTGGCACAGGAGGCGCCTCCGGGGTTTTCGGAATATATGAAACAGATTCGCAGCCGGATGGTGGAAAATCTGTCCGTGATGCTGCCGGAATCCCAGGCGGGGATCCTTTCGGCAATGCTGATCGGGGACAAATCCCTTCTGGATCCGGAACTGAAAGCCGCTTATCAGATGGGCGGCGTGCTGCACGTGCTCAGTATCTCCGGACTGCATCTGTCCATGATGGGTATGGGACTGCTGCGGTTGCTCCGGAAAACCGGATGTCATCGTCTGATCAGTTCCGGTCTGGCTGTCGCAGGTATGGCGGTCTATACTGTGTTTACGGGGAATGGAGTCGCCACCAGACGGGCATTTTATATGTTTACGGTCATGGTGATTGCCGGACTGGTCGGCCGGACCTATGATTCCGTCAGCGCCCTGGCGCTGGCAGCGGTGATCACGCTGATCCTGCAGCCGGAGAATTTGACATACAGCGGATTTCTTCTGTCTTATATCGCGGTGATCGGCGCCGCGCTGGTGTGGCCGGTGTGGAAAAAGGGAATGATCTGCGGAGAAACAGTGGAAAAGACTGCAAGGACAGAAAAATTTTTCAAAGGAAGTGAAAACGGAGACCAGGGGAACGGTGGAAAAGCGGGAAAAAGCAGAAAAAGAGAAAGAATTCCGGAAAAGATTCCTGAGAAGTGGAGAGAAAAAGGGCGAGGACTGGTCGCTGCATTAAAGGAAAACGCGGTCTCCTGCACGCTTATTACGCTGACGACGCTGCCGCTGACCGCTTATTTTTTCTATGAAATACCGGTTCTCTCTATCCTTCCGAACCTGATCATTTTGCCGACCATGGTGTGGGTCATGGCTTCGGGAATCCTGGGCTGCTGTGCGGGCCTGTTTTCCGTGACTTTGGGAAGACTGGCGCTTCTTCCGGCATTCATCCTTCTCGGGCTGTATGAGACCGTCATGAAGGCTGTGCAGAAGATCCCCGGTGCGGTCTGGATCTGCGGTCAGCCGTCGCTGATTCAGGTGGCGCTGTTTTATATACAGCTTACTCTTGTGCTGGCCGGTATATCCTGGGCGTCACGGGAAGAGAATGCGGAAAAGAAGCTGACAGGATTCCTGTTTTCCCGAACGGGAAAAATCCTTCAGGGGTGTATTCTGGCAGCTGCCGTTATCTGCCTGCTGTTCCGATGGGATCCGCCGCTGTCCATCACAGCGTTGGACGTCGGTCAGGGGGATTCTCTGGTGATACGAAAAGGCGCACAGTCCGCATGGCTGGTCGACGGGGGAAGCACAGACGAAAAAAATGTGGGAAACTATCGGATCCTGCCCTACCTGAAAAGCCAGGGGATCGGAACGCTGGACGCGGTCATTGTGACACATTCCGATGAAGATCATGTGAACGGGATCCGGGAACTGCTGGAGCTGACCGGAAAACGGATGACCGTGTTGAGAATCCGTCGGCTGTTTCTGCCATGGTGGATGCAGAACAGCGACTGCGCGGCGGAACTGGAACAGCTGGCCGGAGAAACCGGGGCTGTCGTCAGCTATCTGAAAAAAGGAGACTGCATCACGGCCGGAGAACTGACTATAAGGGTGCTCCACCCCGAGGAAGGGGAGGACTACCGGGAAGAACCGAACGCCGGAAGTATCGTTCTCTCGCTGCACTACGGGGAATTCGATGCGCTTCTGACCGGAGATGTACAGGGAGACGGAGAAGAAAGATTACTGGATGTGCTGAAAGAAGAGGGACAGGACTATGACTATCTGAAAGTGGCGCACCACGGTTCCAAAAACTCGACGCCGGAGGAATTTCTCTCCCTGACCTGTCCGGAAGTCGCAGTCATTTCCTGCTCTGCCGCTAACCGTTACGGACATCCCCATCAGGAACTTCTGCAGAGACTTTCCGCCGTCTCCGCCGACGTTTATGTGACTGCGGATACCGGCGCCCTTACCTGCATCACGGACGGACGCGCCTGCACAGTCAGAGGCTATCGAACTACGGAGAGCAGGAGCCCGTAGGACGATCTTATGGACCTGTTCGGCTGGATGAACGGCTATTTTTTTCGGATAAGTTTCTTGACAAAACGCTTGACAAACCCCGGCAGATGTCATAAAATAATAAAGCATGTTTCGGAGGAACGCCCGTGTCTGTTCCCGGAACACAGAACTCGAATTATAAAACATATCAAATGAAAATTTAGTTTGGAGGTGTACAGTTTGGCTAACATTAAATCCGCAAAGAAAAGAATCCTTGTAAATCAGACAAAGGCTGCGCGCAACAAATCCATCCGTTCCGCAGTTAAGACTTCTATGAA
>DXEK01000094.1 GCA_019115005.1 Candidatus Fusicatenibacter merdavium
GCCGGAAAAATTCTCGTACTGGCAAGCGGACGTCCGATTAACGGAGTAGCTCCTCTTGCAGCCAGTCTTAATATGAGCCGCTATAAAGGCTATATGCTCTCCTTTAACGGCGGACGCATTACCAGATGTTCTTCCGGTGAAACGATTTATAACCGAACGCTGCCCCCGGAGGTTATCCGCCCTATCTGGGAATATATCAGAACAATTCCCGGGCTGAATGTGATTTCATATAATGACACACAGATTATATCCGGCATACAGTCTAACCGTTACGATGAAATTGAATCCAGAAACAGCATCATGGAAATTGTTCCGGCAGATGATTTCCCTTCGGCAATTACTTTTCCTGTCAATAAGATGATCGTCTCCGGAGATCCGGAACTCATCGCACCGGTCATAGCTCCCCTTCAGGAAAAATACCGGAATGTCTTAAGTATCTATCTGTCCGAGCCGTTTTTTCTGGAAATCATGCCGCTGCACGTGGATAAAGCCCGCGCCCTGCAGAAACTTCTGGAGACCCTCGGCCTCACGGCAGATAACATGATCTGCTGCGGAGACGGATATAATGACATTTCCATGATCAGATATGCCGGTCTGGGTGCAGCGATGGGCAACGCCCAGCCTGCTGTAAAAGACGCGGCGGATTACATTACACGCTCCAATGATGAGGACGGTATTCTGGATGTAATCCACCGGTTTATGCGGTGATCCCCCCGCAAGGGTGATCTGCCGCTTTTTCTTTTATTCAAAAAAACGTTCTCTGACTTCCTGAACAGGCATTTCCTGTCCGGTAAACAGCTCAAATGCCGCCACTCCCTGCCAGAGCAGCATGCCGCTTCCTCCAACGGCTGCACGGCAGCCGGCTTCTTTCGCTTTCCTGATCAAGAGAGTCTCTTTCGGATTGTATACGACATCTGCTGCCGCCAGTTCCGGTCTCAGGAACTCAGCCGGTACGGGAATCACATTCTCCATCGGGCTCATTCCCGCGCGGGTGGCATTGATCAGTATATCGCTCTGACCGATGACCTCGCCCAGAAGTTCTTTATTATCAAGGTCTTCAATATAGACTTTTTTAATAGACGGGACAGCTTTTTTTATCTTTTCCACTGTTTTTTCCCCATTCGCATAGAACTCGTCCTTTCTGTTGAAGATAGCAATCTCCGCCACGCCGTCCAGAGCTGTCTGAACTGCAATCGCTGTCGCCGCGCCTCCGGTTCCGAGAAGCACGATTTTCCTGTCTTTGATATCAACTCCGTGCTCCTTCAGATTGCGCACAAATCCCGTTCCATCCGTCATGTGCCCGGTCATCGTACCATCTTCTTCAAAGACAACTGTATTACATGCCCCTGCCAGCTCTGCTGCCGGTGAGAGCCTGTCCACAAGCTGTGCCACCGCTGTTTTACACGGCATCGTCACATTAAATCCGCCCGCATGAAGGGTGGCAAGCGCTTTTACCGCATCTTCCGTCTTCTCCACAGGTACGTCAAACGCAAGGTATGCTGCATCGATGCCCAGTTTCTCAAAACTGTAATTATACATTGCCGGGGAACCCGAATGCCCTACCGGAGAGCCGATCAGGGCGTAAAGCTGTGTATGTCCGCTGATTCTTTTTTCCATCTCTCATATGCCTCCAAAATATTATTCTTATCCGCAGAGGTGTGTATACGGAATTCCATTTCCATATTCCCTCTCAGTTCCAGAAGGAACAACAGATAAAGTATATCATAATCTGCATAACTCATCAACGCATTAAAGCGCGAAAATACAGGCGCCTCCTGATCCGGTACATTGACATTTCTCGACAGTTCGACTATTCTGATATCAAAAAAGACCGGAGGTAATATATGAAAATTGTATTTTTAGATGCTGAGTCACTTGGCAGCGATACCGATTATTCTGAATTTGAGCAGATTGGAGAGGTCGTAAAATATCCATGCACTTCTCCTGACGAAGTTCCTGCACGTATCAACGATGCGGATGTAATCGTTGTAAATAAAGTCCCTGTCAACGAAAGGACTATAGGTTCGGCGGAAAAGCTGAAGCTTGTATGTGTCAGTGCGACCGGGACCAACAATCTGGACAAAGATTATCTTGACCGCCGAGGAATCGAATGGCGCAATGCTGCCGGCTACTCCACCGAATCCGTAGCTCAACATACCTTTGCCATGCTCTTTTATCTCATGGAAGGCTTAAGATACTATGATGACTATGTAAAAAGCGGGAATTATGCCTCCTCTGCCCTATTCACACATTTCGGCATCCCGTTCCATGAACTTCGAAGCGTCACATGGGGGATTCTCGGTCTTGGAGCAATCGGACGCAGAGTGGCCGATATTGCAGGCATGTTCGGTGCAAAGGTTATCTATCACTCTGCATCCGGCGCACCCGCACAGGAAGGTTACCGGCAGGTAGATTTTGACACTCTGCTCTCTGAATCGGATATTCTCTCCATTCACGCACCGCTTAACGAACATACAGAAAATTTAATGAACGCAGATGCCTTTAAAAAAATGAAATCCGAAGCCATCCTTCTCAATCTCGGAAGAGGGCCTATCATAAATGAGTCAGACCTTGCCGGCGCACTGAATTCCGGTGAAATCCGGGCTGCCGGGCTTGATGTACTTTCTGTGGAGCCTATGACAAAGGATAATCCTCTCTTCGGTGTACATGATAAGAACCGGCTGTTTATCACACCGCATGTGGCGTGGGCAGCTGTTGAAGCACGGCAGAGGCTGATGAAAATTGTCGCCGGTCATATCAAGGAATTTTTCGGCCGTGCTTAATACAGATTGTCAAACTCTTCAAAGTCAGCACCGATTATCTTCTCGGACTCGAATCTCCAACAGGCATTGACCTCTCAGGACTGACAGAAGAAGAAAAAATTGCTGTAAAAAACTTGATACAGGCTATGAAACATAAAAAATGAGCTGATACCTTTCTCTAATGTGTATCAGCTCTCTTCATATCTGTATATTTATATATCCTCTGCTGTCAATTCTGCTTCAGCAAGCATGAAAGCCGCGCAAATCCGCCATTTCAGGCACAAAAAAACCGCCGTCCCCACAGCTACCATGTCTGCAAAAACAGCGATTTTTAAGTGCGCGATCAGGGGTTCGAACCCTGGACACCCTGATTAAGAGTCAGGTGCTCTGCCAGCTGAGCTAATCGCGCATCTCTTATGTGCTTCATTAACAGCGCATGTAGTATTATAAACGACTGTTTTGAAAAATGCAAGTATTTTTTTACATTTTTTTATTGAAATTTCCTTTTTCTTTACATTTTATTTATCGGGATATGGGAAATCTTGTTTTTTGTTACCGTCAGATCAGCTCTTCCAGTGTCTTTTTTTCTGTTATACCCTGTGCAATTCCTGTAAGCCGGCCATTTCTGAATGCAAGGAAGGCAGGTACCCGGTTTATGCCATACCGCATCATCAGACGCTCCGCCTTCTCTTCATCCATCCGGAATACTTTTATCCTGCCTTTCTGTTCGATTGCGAACTGTTCTACAACATCCTCCAGCATCGCACAGCGCGGACACCACGGCGCGTAAATTTCCAGAAGAACAGGAAGGGGATTTTTCAGCACTTCCGCCTCAAATCTCTCCAGATCGATTCTTTGAACCATTCTCAGCACCTGCCCTCCCGGTTCTTTCTGCCTTTTCCGCGGCAGATGTCCGAATTCAGTATCTTACAGACTTCTATCATAGAATTCCGGATACACAAGATACGGCGGTTAAGCCATGGCCTGCAGTAAAACATTTCACCGGCGCAGTATTTCCAGTGCTTTTTCCCCAAAATAATACACCTGCCTTTCAGAAGTTATAAATTATTATATGTCTCCTGAGACAGGAATGTGCCTTCCCGGATATATTCAAAGTCCCGCCGGTATACATCGGCTGTGTTTTCATCCCTTTCTTACCGCGATCAGCTTATTGATAGGATTTCCTTTCCGGGAAAATTTTTCCTCATATTCCGTCATAATATTCCCTCGGTTCATCTCTTCATTATGATGAAGATCATAGGTGAAGTTCTGAAGTGTCCATCCAGCTTCTCTCATCTGATCCAGCGAAAAATTAAAAAGTTCTGTATTGTCCGTTTTAAATTCAAGCCTGCCATACGGCGCCAGTACTTTCTCGTATCTCTCCAGAAATTCTACCGATGTCAGCCGTCTTTTAGCGTGCCTTGCCTTGGGCCACGGATCGGAAAAGTTCAGATAAATGCGGTCCACTTCATCCTGCCCGAACACCTCTTCAATCCTTCTCGCATCAATACAGATAAAACGGACATTCTGCAGGTCTTTGAACTCATCTGTATCATACATCTCAACTGCGCGCAGCAGCACGCTGGAATATCTCTCGATCCCGACAAAGTTGATATCCGGATTTTCTTTCGCCATATTCAAAATAAAACGGCCTTTTCCCGTTCCGACTTCGATTCTCACGGGATGTTTATTTCCAAATACCTGTTTCCAGCATCCTTTCTGGTCTTCCGGTCTTTTAATTACTATTTTATGGGCCTGAAGCGTACCTTCCGCCCTTGGTATATTTCTCAGCCTCATGTATTATCCTCCCCTGATCTGCCAGACTAATACCGGCACTTTTCCGTGCCATTACCATAATAACACGCGTGCGGATAGAGGTCAAAATGTAGTTGGAATTTAACGGTATTTCTCATGTATTTTCATGTCTCTTTGCTGACAATTCTTAACTTGCATTTTTCACCAAATGGTGTATGATAAAGTATATTATGATTTTCTTACAAACAGGAGGCTTTATATGGACTCTATTGTAAACAAATTGACGGAAATTGAGGATGCAGCTGAAGCGATCGTCAAACACGCGGAAGATCAGAAAGAAGTTCTGAACCGTGAATATGATGAAAAAAAGAAAGCATTTGACGAAGAACTGGATGCGAAGACCACGGCCCGTCTGAATGAGATCCGCGCGGATCTTGAAAAAAAGACTTCACAGATTCTGGAGACCCAGAGCGATTCAAGCGCCGGACTGATCCGCTCTCTCCAGAAGGAATATGAAGAAAAACACACGGAATACGCCCGCGAAATATTAAAACGTATCACCGAGGTGTAGCCTATGGGAAACTTACTTGAATACAGCGGTATCGTAACAAAAGTACGGGCTATGGAAGCCAAACTTCTGAAACCGGAGCAGTTTGTCGAAATCGCCAATCTGGGAAGTGTACCCGAGATCGCGGATTATCTGAAAAAGAACACGGCATATGCCGATGTCCTCGACACATTGACCGAGGATCAGATCCACCGCGGAAATATCGAGAAAGTGCTGACGCAGTCGCTTTATCACGATTACACAAAGCTATATCGCTTCTGCGGCCAGAAGCAGCGGCAATTTATGAAACTGATCTTGAAAAGTTACGAGATCGACCTGATAAATTATTGTCTGCGCATCGTGATCAACCATTATAAGCAGCCTTTTGACCTGAATTACAAACGCGGTTTTTTTGACCGCTATTCTCAGATTTCCATTGAGAAGCTCATCACATCGCGCACCACGGACGAACTGGTCGAGAACCTGAAAGGCACAGAATATTACACTCCTCTCAGGAAGCTGAAAGACAGTCAGAATATCACGCTTTACGACTATAATCTGACTCTTGATCTGTACTATTTTACTTCTACGTGGAAGGAACAGAAAAAGGTCTTAAAGAAAGCGGATCTCGAGCTCTTCATGCGGGACCGCGGCTCCAAGATCGATCTTCTGAACCTGCAGTGGATCTACCGGGCGAAAAAATATTATAATATGAAACCGGCAGACATCTATCTGCTTCTGATTCCAATCCATTACAAGCTGTCCACCGATCAGGTCAAAGAGATGGTTGACGCACCGGGACTGGAAGAATTTGAGAATGCAGTTGCACGTACTTATTACGCGCGCCACTATAATTTCCGTCAGAATCTTACCATTGAACAGATGTATGCAGATTGTCTGCACCATCTATACACAATAGACCGCAGGCGCAATCCCTATTCGATTGCCGCGATCAACACTTACCTCTTCCTGAAAGAAGAGGAAATCAATAAGCTGACTACCGCCATGGAGTGTGTACGCTACGGCCTGACACCCGGCGAGACGCTGGCATACGTTGGAGGTAAAACCCAATGATCGTTAAAATGAAATTTATCAACATATCCGGTCCGAGGAATGACATCGACCGCGTGACCGACCTGTATCTCTCCCGCTATGAGATCCAGCTCGAATCCGCACTGTCGGAACTGAAGACCGTAGACAACTTAAGACCTTTCGTAGAGATCAATCCATACCGCGACGCGCTCGCTAAGGCGAACCAGTTCGTAAGTTACCTGCCCAATGCAGACGATGTGGAACCCGCATCGAATCTGGGCCTTGACGATATGTTTGAGCTCGTTCGCAAGGCAAATGAAGACTATCAGACCCTTCAGGAAAAGAAAGAAAAATTAAAGAAAAAGATTGACGAGCTTCGCGCAAAACAGCAGGTCATCGCTCCTTTCCGTCCTGTGGACTGTGATCTCCACAAAGTGCTGAACTACCGGTATATCACCTACCGGTTCGGACGCATTGCCGTGGAATTCTACCACAAAATGCAGAAATATCTCATGGAAGATTTAAAAGCTGTCTTCGTTGAGGGCGAGCGGGATGAAAGTTTTGTATACGGGGCTTATTTTGTTTCCCCTGCTGAGGCGCAGAAAGTCGATGCAGTCTTCCGTTCCCTTCATTTTGAACGGATTGAAATAAAAGACGAATTCGAGGGCACTCCGGCATATGCCTATCAGTCCATCGAAGCTGAGATTGCCCGGGTAAACCTTGAAATTGAAGATCTGGATAAGCAGGCCGGCGAGATGCTCTCTGACCGTGCTCCCCAGCTCATTGCGGCGAGAAACCGTCTTGAGGAATTGTCCAATAACTTCGATGTCCGCAAGCTTGCAGCGCGAATGGAGGACAACAAGGAAGATTACTACATCCTATGTGGCTGGATGGCTGAAGACGATGTAGAGAAATTCTTAAAGGAAGTGGAGGATGACGACAAAGTATTTGTCGTAGTCGAAGATGACCACGACGCCTACTTCGGTGAACCGCCCACCAAGCTGGAAAACCCGAAGCTGTTCAAACCTTTTGAAATGTTCGTCCAGATGTACGGGCTTCCGGCTCACAATGAAATGGATCCCACCGTATTCGTCGGCATCACTTATTCTTTTATCTTCGGCGTCATGTTCGGAGATGTAGGACAGGGGCTGCTGCTTCTGATCGGCGGCGCGCTTATCTATCACTTTAAGAAAGCGCCTCTTGCAGGAATCATTGCTTCGGCAGGTGTATTTTCCACCATCTTCGGATTCCTCTTCGGAAGCATCTTCGGTTTTGAAGATGTGCTGCCAGCCCTGTGGATGCGGCCTATTGATCATATGACCACGCTTCCCTTCCTCGGCAAGCTGAACACGGTGTTTATCGTTGCAGTTGCATTCGGTATGTTCCTTATCATAGTGGCAATGATCCTTCATATTATCAATGCCGCCAAGAGCAAGGACATCGAAGCCGCATGGTTCGAACCGAACGGTGCCGCCGGACTGGTCTTCTATGCGGCAGTGGTTATAACTATCGTTCTCTTTATGACAGGCAATCCGCTTCCGGGCGGAATCGTGATGGCCGTTATGTTCGGCGTACCGCTGATCGTAATGCTCTTCCGCGAGCCGATCACAAGAGCCATACAGAAACGTGCTGACAAGATGGAGACCGGCAAGGCAATGTTCATCGTTCAGGGATTTTTCGAGATGTTTGAGACGCTTTTAAGCTATTTTTCCAACACGATCTCCTTCATCCGTATCGGCGCATTCGCAGTCAGCCATGCGGCGATCATGGAAGTAGTCCTGCAGCTCGCAGGCGCTGAGAGCGGACATCCCAACTGGATCGGCGTGATATTCGGCAACCTGTTTGTCTGCGGCTTCGAAGGACTTATCGTCGGCATACAGGTACTTCGTCTCGAATATTATGAGATGTTCAGCCGTTTCTACAAAGGCAGCGGGCATGCATTTGACCCATATACGAAAAAGAATGCAAAGAAAGCGAAAAAATAAATCTAAAGAAATCAGGAGGATTCAACCATGACTTTAGCAACAAAAATCATCTTTATCATCGCTTTGATCGTAAGCATCATTGTACCTTTCGGCTACTATCTGCTGGGGGAGAAATCAAAGAAACGCTATAAACGCGCCATTGGAACCAATGCATTTTTCTTCTTCGGTGCGTTTGCCGTTGCAACGATCATGCTGCTGGGCGGACCGGACGTACAGGCTGCCGAATCTGTAACGGCTGACAGCGGTTTTGCAACCGGACTCGGTTATCTGGCAGCAGCGCTTGTTACAGGCCTCTCCTGTATCGGCGGCGGTATCGCAGTTGCAAGCGCCGCAAGTGCCGCTCTCGGAGCGATCAGCGAGGATTCCAGTGTACTCGGTAAATCACTGATCTTCGTAGGTCTGGCGGAAGGTGTCTGCCTCTATGGACTGATCATCTCCTTCATGATCTTAGGAAATCTGTAATACCAGTCAGCCGTGCAGAAAAATACGGACTGACGAGATCTGCGGGCCCGCCCGCACTATTCACAAAGCCGAACTGGAGGCAATTATATGAAAATGTTTCTTATAAGCGACAATGTCGACACCTATACCGGCATGCGTCTGGCAGGTGTGGACGGCGTTGTTGTCCACGAACGGGATGAGCTCAGGAAAGCGCTCGAAGACGTACTCACGGACAAAAACGTAGGCATTGTGCTCCTGACTGAGAAATTCGGGAGGGAATTTCCGGATATTATCGACACATTCCGGCTGGAGCGGAAAATGCCGCTTCTAGTCGAGATTCCCGACCGGCACGGCACAGGGCGCAAGAAAGATTTCATCACTTCGTACATTACCGAGGCCATCGGATTAAAACTATAAAGGAGGGATTCCTCTTGACTCTTGAAGAAAAACTTGCACAGATGCAGTCTGCTTCCATGGAGCAGGCACGCGCTGAGGGTAACGCGATCATTGATTCCCATCGCGAAGCGCTGGAAAAAGTATTTGAAGATCACAAAGCAGAAGCCCTGCGTCAGGCGGAGACTCGGATCAAGGCAGAGACGACCAATGCCAGATTATCTTTAAATCAGGCGGCTGCAAAGTCCCAGCTCGAGATCAAGCGGCAGCAGGGAAAGGTCCAGCAGGAACTTAAGGACAAGATATTTAAAGAGGCGGAAAGCCTCGTCGATGATTATATGAAGACGGAAGCCTACAATGATTTTCTCATCCGCTGTATCCGTCAGGCAGTACACTATGCCGGCGAGGATCCGGTTGTTATTTATATTAATCCATCGGATGAGAAAAAGCGTTCCGATCTCGAGGATGCTGTAAGAGTCCATCTCACGATCAGCGCAGAGGATTTTATCGGCGGTATCCGCGCAGTCATCCGCTCCCGCAACATCCTCATAGACAATTCATTTAAAACACAGCTGCGCAATGAATACGATAAATTTATGTTTTTAGGAGGTGACGGCATTGCTTAATACAGGAACGATCTACGGCATTAACGGCCCCGTCATCTACCTGAAGGGAAATACCGGTTTCCGTATGTCCGAAATGGTCTATGTCGGAAAACAGAAACTGGTAGGCGAGGTCATTGCCCTTGACAAGGATATGACCACAGTACAGGTATATGAGGAGACAACAGGACTTCGTCCGGGAGAGGAAGTCCTTGCAAGCGGCAGCGCGGTCTCGGTTACTCTTGCTCCCGGTATCCTGAACAATATATTTGACGGAATCGAGCGTCCGCTGGAACGAATCGCAGAATCCTCCGGCGGCGCTTTCATCACACGCGGTGTCAGTGTAGACTCACTGGACCGCCAGAAAAAATGGCAGACACATATTACTGTTGAAAAAGGCCAGTATCTCCACGGCGGCGATATTATCGCGGAAGTTCCGGAAACCCACGCCATTGTGCACAAATGCATGGTGCCGCCCGATGTGGAAGGAACAGTAATTGACACAGTTCCGGACGGAGAATACACCATTGACGAGACGCTTCTCACACTGGAACTTTCTGACAGAAGCAAAAAGGAGCTGACCATGACGCAGCACTGGCCCATCCGTGTGCCGCGTCCCACACATCACCGTTTTCCGGCGTCTGTACCGCTTATCACGGGACAGCGTATCATTGACACTATGTTTCCCATTGCCAAGGGAGGAACAGCCGCCATTCCCGGCGGTTTCGGAACAGGAAAAACAATGACGCAGCATCAGATCGCAAAATGGGCGGATGCAGATATCATCATCTATATCGGATGCGGAGAACGCGGTAATGAGATGACACAGGTTCTCGAAGAGTTCGGCGAACTGACCGACCCGAGAACGGGAAATCCGCTGATGGACCGCACCACTCTGATCGCAAATACCTCAAATATGCCGGTGGCTGCCCGTGAGGCAAGTATCTATACAGGACTTACTCTGGCGGAATATTACCGCGACATGGGATATGACGTAGCGATCATGGCAGACTCCACTTCTAGATGGGCGGAAGCGCTGCGTGAGCTCTCCGGACGACTGGAGGAAATGCCTGCCGAAGAAGGTTTCCCGGCATATCTGGCATCAAGACTGTCCGCGTTTTACGAGCGGGCAGGTATGATGCACAACCTGAACGGCACCGACGGTTCCGTTACTATCATCGGGGCCGTATCCCCGCAGGGCGGAGATTTTTCCGAACCTGTAACCCAGAATACCAAGCGTTTCGTCCGATGTTTCTGGGGGCTTGATAAGAGCCTTGCATATTCCAGACATTTCCCGGCGATCCACTGGCTCACCAGCTACAGCGAGTACCTGAACGACTTAAGCCACTGGTACCAGGACAATGTATCGCCGAAATTTGTAGACTACCGCAACCGTCTGATGGCTTTGTTAAATCAGGAAAGCAGCCTGCTGGAAATCGTAAAACTGATCGGAAGCGACGTGCTCCCGGACGATCAGAAACTAGTCCTTGAAATCGCCCGTGTGATCCGTCTCGGTTTTCTGCAGCAGAATGCATTTCATAAAGA
>DXEK01000095.1 GCA_019115005.1 Candidatus Fusicatenibacter merdavium
AGTCACTCAATCCGTCCACATCCATTCCTTCCTCTTCCAGAAACTCTCTCACCTCACGCAGCGAGTCCACGACCACAGCCATACAGTCGTCGAGAAAAGCAGCCGCCTCCTCAAAATTCTCTGCGACCGGCTCGTCAAACAACTGCCCCTGATTGTTCAGAAACGTCATGACATATTCTTCCTTGTATTCAATCACTCTCCACGTCCTCCTTCTGATTTCCTTTTTCCTGTATCAACCGCAAAATCTCCTCCGGTGTATCGATCAGCGCCATCGCATGGTTGTCGATCAGTTCCTGGCGGGGACGGAATCCCCAGGTCACACCCACGGTAAACATCCCTGCGGCTCTCCCCGTCTGCATATCCGTATTCGTATCTCCAAAATACATACATTCCTCAGGCTTTACCTGCAGTTCCCGGGCGATCTTCCATGCCCCGTCCGGCGCAGGTTTCAGCGGGACTCCGGCTGTCTGCCCCTGAATCCGGTCAAACACATCTGTACCATAAAGTTTTTCAACCACATAGACTGCCTGTTCATGGGGCTTATTGGAAAATACCGCGAGAGAAATGCCCTGCTGCTTCAGCCTGCGAAGCGTCTCAGGCATGCCCTGAAACGGTTTTACGTGATACAGCGGATCTTCCGCAAAATATTGTCTTACCAGCGGAATTCCCTGTTTCCAGAATGCTCCCTGGGGATCTCCCGCATCGGCAAGTGCCCGCTTCAATGCCAGGTTGATCCCGTCTCCTGCATAATAATTAAAATTTTCTACCGGTCTCGGCTCCAGCCCATACTGTACCAGGACCCGGTTGACGGCATGCGCGATCGATTCCACTGTGTCCGCAATGGTACCGTCAAGATCAAAAATACAAGTCTTTACCATTGATATCCCCTCTTTTCCGCGGCGGTTCCAACTTTCTGATCCGCCGCTTTTTCATTATAAAACGACGCACACATCTGCGCAAGGAAAATTCATAAAACTTCAGGTGTCGATACGCTCCAGATCGTGTATGTTTTTATTTCTATATATCAGATCTCCGCGTTCGGAAAATCCGACGGCTTCCCAGAAAGCGTTGCCGCCTTTGTTTCTCACGAAAGCCACCAGCGCTGCCTTCTGAATCCCTTCCTGGTCCAGGCTCTCCATCACAGCCTCCGCCAGGCGTTTTCCTATTCCCCGTTTTCTGAATCCGGGGAGGACCGCCGTGTGATAAATGTATCCTCTTCTCCCGTCGTGTCCGGCCAGGATTGCTCCGACGATCTCCCCGTCCTCTTCCGCAACAAAACAGGTCGACGGATTGCGTCTGAGATATCTTTCGATCCCCTCCCGGCTGTCATCCACCGTATTCAATCCCATCCCCGGCGTATGGATCCACAGATTATGGACATTCTCATAATCTTCTATCACCATCGTTCGAATCTTTTCCATACTCTTCCTCCTGTCCTGCTTTTTTTATGCCGCAAAGTCAATGCTGCGTTTTTCTATGACAGTTCCTTCGGCCGAACTGTTGCTTCTATTCTACCACACTCTGTGTGCGAAATCATCTCCCGGGATGACATTCCTTCCGGCGGTGTATGACTATTCGTCAGTCGAACAGATACCGTATCCTGCAAAAAACCGTTTCCCGATAGGTGGAACGCCCGCAGACGCTGTGTTTTCACACAGCCTGTACATCAAAATGCGTATGCCGGGCGGGTAACAATTCAGCCAGCCGCACTGTTACCCGCTCGGAACGGATACAAAAAAACTACTTTCTTTTTTGTTGAAAAAGTATTACAATAGAGCATAATAACAAATGCAGGACTCTGTGTTTGTATTACTGTGAAGCCATCCGGCGGAACCGTAATAAAAACAGACACTGAAAGGAGACATTATGGCAAAGAAATTAGCAAAAACTCTGTGCGGCCTGACTATTGTGATGGTTGCCGTAGGCGGTGTGCTGGCATATTTGAAGACGAGAGACGGAAAAGATTCTCTGGATGAAGATTTCGACGATTTTACCGATGAATTTGAAACTCAGGATCCTTCCGGGGATCAGGATGCTTACACAGAGCGCACTTACACAACCCTTTCCAAAGAAACGAAAAAAGAAGATGACAAAGAGGCGGCCGCGTCCGGCGCTGAGAATTCTTCCGGCGAAGATTCCGGCGAGACTTCTGACGAGACTTCCAACTGACCGCACAGACAAGACAAAAGCTGAAAACTCCCACGTGAGAAAAGCCATACTGCCGGCATCCGCAGGACATTCATCCGCTCTGCCGGCTGAACGGTTATGATATCCCGCGATTGAAGGGCAGGATATCTGCCGGCTTAACAATTTCACCCGGTCCGCACAGTCAAATGTGCAGACCGGGTGAAACTATATCTGATCCTCTACTCTTTCCTGGATTTCCGGCCTTCCTGTTACACCGCATCTTTCCAAGCATTCAAAAGAACCTCACAGGCTTCCGGGATCTCCTCCTCCGGCATCGAAGCATACCCGATCATCACGGTATCGTCTTTCCCGCCGGTCTCCTCGATATAATAATCCTTCAGGCGATAAACCTTGACACCCGCCTCTGCGGCCAGACGTGCCGCCTGTTCCGCACTGAGCCCGTTTGTCAGTTTCAGCAACACATGAACGCCGGCATGCTCCCCGGAAACTGTACATATATCCTGAAAGGCTCTCAGCTGGCGCAGAAGAAGATCATGTTTCGTCTTGTACAGCGCACGCATCCGATTCAGATGGCGTTCAAAATAGCCGTCCCGCATGAAAACTTCCAGGATCTTCTGATCCGTCCTTGATACAGTTGCTGAAAAATTTTTTCCTTTGCTGCGATAGACGGGCATCAGACTTTCCGGGAGCACCATATAGCTGACGCGGATGGACGGCGCGATCGCCCGGGAAAAGGTTCCCAGATAGATGACCCTCTGGGCGCTGTCAAATCCCTGCAGCGCCGGGATCGGTTTTCCTTTATATCGAAATTCGCTGTCATAATCATCCTCCAGGAGATAGCGTCCTTCCTCCCGCGCCGCCCACGCCAACAGAGACAGCCGGCGCTTTACCGGCATTACCGTTCCGACAGGAAACTGATGAGCCGGCATCACATACGCGATCTGAGCGCCGGAAGCTTCCAGCGCCTTGCGGTCCATACCGGCCTCATCCATGGGGACCGGGCAGATCTCATGCCCCAGGCTCTCAAAGCAGCAGAAAGCGCTTCGGTAAGTCGGATTCTCCATGGCTATTTTCTTCTTTTCGCCGAAAAGAACGGAGAGCAGCATCAACAGATAATCATTTCCCGCTCCGACAATGATCTGGGACAGACTGCAGTTGACACCCCGCGCGAGATGAAGGTAATTGGCGATCGCCTCCCTGAGTCCCGGCTCTCCCTGGGGATCTCCCAGCTGAAACAGTTCCGGGGATGCATCGTTGAGCACCTCCCGTGAGATTTTCTTCCAGGCATTATACGGAAATCCTCCTGGCGCAATCCCGCTCACCGCGAAATCCCAGCGCCATTCCGGTTTCTTCTCTTCCTGAAACGTCTGCTCGGCAGATTCCATTCCTTCTATATGATACAGTTCCTCCATCTCGCAGACAAAATATCCCCGATAGGGAACGCTTTCCAGATATCCTTCGGAGACCAGCTGTTCATATGCCAGCTCCACCGTACTCCGGCTTACCTGGAGATAACTGCTCAGTGCACGGGAAGACGGCAGACGCTCCCCGGGGAGAATCTGCCGCCTTCGAATTTCTTCTCTGATATAATCGTAGATCTGCTCATACAGCGGAGTCTTGCTGTGCAGATCCAGCGAAATCGCAAGTTCTGTCATATTCTTTCTCTTTACTGGTGTGACCTTTCAGCTGCCTGAACTGCTGCTTACGGATTCTGTTTCGGAAGTTTAAACGAACTCTTCAAGGAGACAATGCGGTTAAATACCAACGCATCGCCGCGGGAATCTTTGGCATCCACGCAGAAGTATCCGTTGCGGACAAACTGGAAACGGTCGTAGGGTTTCGCACCTGCAAACGCCGGCTCCAGACAGCATTCTTTTTTCACGGTCAGCGAATTCGGATTCAGGTTCAGAGAACCGTCCTCATTGTATACGCCCTTTTCCTCGTCAATCAGATTTTCGTAGAGACGGCACTCTGCTCTAACTGCTGTCTTTGCGGCAACCCAGTGGATCGTTCCTTTGACCTTTCTTCCATCCGGTGAATTTCCACCCTTGGATTCCGGATCATAGGTCGCATGGATCACGGTGACATTGCCGTCCTCGTCCTTCTCGCATCCGGTGCATGTGACAAAGTATGCATTCATCAGGCGCACCTCATTTCCGGGGAACATCCGGAAATACTTTCTCGGCGGAACTTCCATAAAATCTTCCCTCTCGATATAAAGTTCCCGTCCAAACGGCACCTGACGGCTTCCCAGCGATTCGTTCTCCAGATTGTTCGGCACATCCAGCATTTCCGTCTGATCTTCCGGATAGTTGTCGATCACCAGTTTCACAGGATCCAGGATCGCCATCATCCGCGGACTCTTCATTTTCAGATCCTCACGGATACAGTATTCCAGCATTGCATAGTCCACGGAGCTGTTTGCTTTGGAGATTCCACACAGGTCAATCAGCATCTGGATTGATTCCGGCGTAAATCCACGGCGGCGCAGTCCCGCAATGGACGCGATCCGCGGGTCGTCCCAGCCGTCCACAACCTTGTCCTCCACCAGCTTTTTGATATAACGCTTTCCTGTCACCACATTGGTCAGATACATCTTTGCGAACTCGATCTGACGCGGCGGAACCGGATAGCCCACCTCTCTCACAACCCAGTCGTAGAGCGGCCGATGGTCCTCAAACTCCAACGTACACAGAGAGTGGGTGATGCCTTCGATCGCATCCTCAATCGGATGTGCAAAATCATACATCGGATAAATACACCACTTATCCCCTGTATTGTGATGTGTAACATGAGCGACACGGTAAAGGATCGGATCTCTCATATTGATATTCGGGGAAGACATATCGATCTTCGCGCGGAGCACACGGCTTCCGTCCGCAAACTTTCCCGCCCGCATCTGCTCAAAAAGCTCCAGGTTCTCTTCCACGCTCCGGTCGCGGTAAGGACTGTTCTTTCCGGGTTCCGTCAGAGTTCCGCGATATTCACGAATCTCATCTGCACTCAAGTCACAGACATACGCCTTTCCCTTTTTGATCAGTTTCACCGCCGCCTCGTACATCTCCTCAAAATAATCGGAGGCAAAGTACAGATGATCCTTCCAGTCGGCGCCAAGCCAGCGGATATCTTCCTTGATCGATTCTACAAACTCAGTCTTTTCCTTCGTCGGGTTTGTGTCGTCAAAACGGAGATGAAATTCACCATTATATTTTTTTGCCATCCCGTAGCTTAACAAGATCGCCTTGGCATGTCCGATATGCAGATAACCGTTCGGCTCCGGCGGGAAACGGGTGCAGACATGGTCATATACGCCCTCCGCCAGGTCTTTCTCGATCGCCAGCTCAATAAAATTCTTTGATACCACTTCTTTTTCTTCCATATATAAATCCTCCTCGAAACGCTTGCCGCTTATAATATTCCACTATATCACAAAAACATGCTTTTTCAAAGGACTTTCTGAAAAAACGTAGTGCCTGTGTTACAGTTCAGCCAGGTCTGCGCATTTACTGCGCAGACCGTGTGAAAACATAGTGCCTGTGGGCATCCAGCCCATCGCGAAGCGATTCTCAATGGCTGAATGCCGGTAACAGTTCAACTGGCTGAACTGTTACCGCCTGCTTTTTCTCTTGAAATTCGGACGATCATCCGCGATAATAAAAACAGGATTAATTTTCGACGCATCCGCAAAATCAAAGATCATTCAGAGGAGGGAATATAACTCATGAAAAAAAGTGGTTTCTTCTGCCGTTTTTCCTTCTGTGCGTCTGGTTCTCGACGATGACCGTGGCCGCAGATGACGGTACCGATTGCGGAAATGTTTGGCAGTCCCGACTGCCACATTGACAACTGGATCCTCGGAAACGAGGTGAATCAGTACGGGACGTCCTCATACAACTACACAGGCTCCACGGATCTGAACACCAACGCGTCCGTGTATGCGGATTCCTTCCGGATCCTGAACCAGGCGCTTGCGGCGAGCGGAAACGACAGCGCCCGCGCTTATATTTCTCTGGATCACAACTGGACCGCGACAGATACCGGCCATTCCGGCAAACAATTCCTGGATGCTTTCGTACAGAAACTGACCGCCGATGATCCGGAGGCTCCGTGGAGTGTCGCATGGCATCCCTATGCGCCTGTCCTGAACTCCTCCGCCAGCACTGCGTGGGAGAGCAAGGTGATCTGGAACAGTCCGAGTGTGACACACGACATCAACACGCGGTACGTCTGCGGTTCCAATCTGGAAGTACTGACCGATTATATCCGCGGCAACTGGGGCAGCAGCCACCGGGTCATTCTGTCGGAACAGGGTTATGACGCCAGCGGAAGCGAAGCCTATCAGTCAGCTTTTATCGCCTATACCTTCTATGCCGCACAGTTTAATGATATGGTGGATGCGGTCATCTTCCGCGCTTACATAGACAACCCTGCCGAGGGCGGACTTCTTCTTGGCCTTCTCTCGGGAAGCGCCGCGGAGATGAACAGCGCCTGGGCTGCCGGACAGTCTGCCCAGTATGTTGCGTCTCACAAACGTGCGGCCTACGACGTCTTCAAATACATGGATACGGACGAGGCGGGCGATTATACGAGAGACTGTCTCAGTTCCATCGGCGCCGGAACCTGGGAAGAGCTTGTACCCGGCTACAGCGGACCGTCCTCCATCAGCAGCGGAACCCTGCGTGTTTCTCTGGCCTCCGATAACGATACCTGCACCATCACACTGGAAAACGTACAGGCTCCATCCGGATGCCGCGTTCTGTTCCCTGTATGGAGCGACGAAAACGGACAGGATGATCTGGTATTCTACAACGCAGCAGCCGAAGGGAACGGAACTTATAAAGCCACCGTTCATCTGAGCGATCACAAGGACTCCTATGGACTGTTTTACATTCATTCCTATATTAAAACTCCTGCCGGAAAGAATCTTTTCCAGTCAGCCGCGACGCTGACCCGCAGCGCTCCGGCCTTCCCGGACGGCTGGCATCAGGCAGGCGGGAACTGGTACTATTATCTCGACAATGTAAAACAGACCGGATGGCTCCGGGAAAGCGGCAATCTGTATTATCTAAATTCCGACGGCACTATGGCGCACGATCAGTGGATCCAGGACGGTTCTGAATGGTATTACCTGAGAAGCTGGGGCGCAGCGCTCAACTGCGGCTGGAGTAGGATCGGCATCGACTGGTACTGGTTCAACGCCGACTGCACCATGGCTCATGATGAATGGAAGACCATCGACGGCGATCTCTACTACCTGCGCAGCTGGGGCGGTATGCTCTACAATACATGGCAGCAGAGGAACGGCGAATGGTACTATTTCAGGAGCTGGGGCGGCGCCCTGAACTGCGGCTGGAGCAGGATCGGCATCGACTGGTACTGGTTCGACACCGACTGCACCATGGCTCATGACCGGTGGATCCGCACCGGAGGCAACACTTATTATGTCAGAAGCTGGGGCGGAAGACTGTATAGCCAGTGGGTGACCATCGACGGAAAACGGTATTACTTCCGCAGCGACGGAACCTGCGCATAGCATAAATTCCGGCACTACCATTTGTCACCTGTTTTCCCTGCTCGAAGCATGCATCTGAAACGCAGAAAAGAAGCGCAGAATCCGGAACCTGTGATTCATTCCGGATTCTGCGTTTTGCTGCTTTTCCGTGCACGATACTGCGACGGAGAATTGCCATAATGCTTTTTAAACAATTTGCTGAAATGATAAGCGTCGTCATATCCGACACACTGGGCAATCTCCTGGATACTGCAGTCCTGCTTCTCCAACAGAAGCTTTCTGGCTTTTTCCATGCGGAGATTGATCAGATAATTGATCGGCGTATCGCCGACCTCATTTTTAAAGATCCTTGAGATATAAAAGGGACTCAGATACATATTCTGGGCGATCTGGTCCAGTGAAATTTTCTCGTTATAATGCCGGTTCAGATAATCCACGATCTGCTCCACCACATACTTCTTATTCGCCGACTCAAAAATATACCCCAGAGCCTTCGGCTTCTGATCTTCCACCTGCTCCCGGTAAAGAAGCAGGATCATCTGTGTCAGATATGCCTTCAGCATAAAATACCGCCCCGGCTGTGCGTTGCAGGATTCCAGCACCATGGACTGTGCCAGCCTGGTCAGATGAAGAAACGTTTTCTCCTCAGGATGCAGAAGAAATGCCCCTCCGGGGAAACGGATCTGATTATCTTCCATATCCCGAAAATGAATATTGGTAAAAGCCGCATAAAATTCCGTGGCCGGTCCTTTCCCGTCAACCCGGCGGCTCTGATGCGTCATCCCGGGATTGAACAGAAGAAGATCACCCTTGCGGACCGGAAATGTCTGTCCGTCCACAAAGAACTCTCCCTCCCCGTCGAGAATGATCGCGATCTCAATAAAATCATGGCTGTGCGGCTGTTCCGTCGTATGGCGGACCATCTGAACAGAAAACAGAAATGTAGGGTTCAGATCCTCAAAAGTAATATCGTATTGCTGCTGACACATAAGAACGTCACCTCTTGCAGAAAACGTATGGACCGTCTCTGACGGGGCGGCCCGCGGATTTTCACTTTTTCGTACTCCCTTCATTGTAAAACAGCCTCTGCTTCAATGCAAATATTTTTTTGATAAAATCGGACGAAATGGGGACGGGACAGACGAACCACCGATAGGCTTCGGCCTTCCCCCACGTTGCCGTCACTCCATCACTTTCCGCCCTCCCCCCACGCTGCCATCACACAGAAAAGGCCCCGGCCGTCTCCTCCCCGTGTGCCGGCGCTTTTAAAATAATACAAAAAGTGTACAAGAAAATACATTTCTTTTTTTTCAGGATTTTTTATTATAAGGGTAATCATTCATGAATGGAAAACACATAACCACACAGCCGGAAAAGTGTAACGGTTCCTCTGGCGGAACTGCTACAAAATAGTAATCAGAGGAGGGGTTTTTATTTATGACACCAATGAAGTGGTTCTACTCATTCCTGAAAGAGTACCGTCTGAGGATCGTTCTGGGTTTTGTCCTGGTGACAGTGATGGCATCGCTGGCGATCATCAGTCCCAGGATCTCCGGTTCTATCGTGGACCGTGTGATCCAGGGCGGGGATTACGCGGCGCTGCCGGGGCTTCTGGCAGTCCTTCTCGGAGCGACGGTCTGCCGCAGTATTCTGCGTTTTATCGTCCCGTACAATTTTGAGACCTGCTCCCAGGGAATCCTGTACCGGATGAGAGATGCGGTCTTTCAGAAACTCCTGGCGGAGGATTTTGACTTTTTTAATCACAACAGGACCGGCGATCTGATGTCCCGGCAGACGGGCGATATGGATGCGATCCGGAATTTCACCGCTTCGACGATTTATACGATCTATGAGAGTGTACTGTATTTTATTTTCGCGCTGGTCATGGTCTTCACAGTCAACGGACGTCTCGCAGTGAGTATGCTGTGTATTCTTCCGTTTACGGCGCTGACGACGTTTCTGCAGATGCGGGCGGTCAAGCCTGCCTTTCACAGGATCCGCCGGCAGTTTTCCTCGCTGAATACTTATGTGCAGGAAAATATCAGCGGAAACCGTGTCGTCAAGGCGTTCGCAAAGGAAGACTTTGAGATGGAGAAATTTGAGAAGGAAAACGATGCGTACCGGGACGCGGAGCTGGCCTGTGCCTCGATCTGGACGAAATACGTTCCGGTCTTTGAACTGTTTTCCAATATTCTCACCGTCGTGCTGATGCTGTACGGCGGGATCCTGGCTCTTCAGGGAGAAATCACCGTCGGAAATATGGTGACGGTCAACGGCTATCTCTGGATGCTCAACATGCCGCTGCGGATGGCCGGATGGTATATCAACGATATCCAGCGGTTTATTACTTCTGTGGAAAAGATTTACAGTACCTTTTCCGTGGAACCGCGGATCCTGAATCACCGGAAATGTAAGGAGAAGACAGATTACCGCGGCGAGGTGGAATTCTGCCATGTCTCCTATCAGGCGGACGGCGAGAATATCCTGAAAGATATCACCTTTCATGTGAAGCCGGGGCAAACCGTGGGTATCCTCGGTCCGACCGGCGCCGGAAAATCCACGCTGATGAATCTGCTGTGCCGTTTTTACGATGTCTCCAGCGGAGAGATCCTGGTCGACGGGGAGGATATCCGCCGGCTCAACCTTCAGAATCTCAGAGACCATATCGGTATGGCGATGCAGGACGTCTTTCTGTTCTCCGACACCATTGAAGGCAATATCGCCTACGGAAGGCCGGACTGCTCCTTTGAGACCGTGAAAAATGCCTCCGTCATGGCGGATGCAGACAACTTTATCCGGGGGATCCCCGACGGCTACGACACGATCGTCGGCGAGCGAGGTGTCGGCCTGTCCGGCGGTCAGAAACAGAGAATCTCACTGGCCCGCGCGCTTGTCAAAGACCCTGCGATCCTGATCCTGGACGATACGACCTCCGCGGTGGATATGGAGACAGAGACTTATATCCAGCAGCAGTTGAAAACCCTGGGGGAAAACCACACGATCTTTATCATCGCCTACCGTATCTCATCGATCAAGGACGCGGATCAGATCCTCGTGCTGGAAAACGGAACCATCAGCGAACAGGGTACCCACGAAGAACTGCTGCGCAACGGCGGTTACTATGCACAGGTATTTGAACATCAATACGGAAAGGAGGCAATGACAGATGGCCAGAAATAAATACGACGTAGACGAGATCATAGAAGAGCAGTTTGACGTCCGGCAGCTGCTCCGCCTGGGAAAATATGTGGTTCCCTATAAAAAGAAGATGATCCTGGCGGCAGTTCTCATGCTGTCCTCCAGCGCACTGACGATGCTGATCCCGATTTTTTTCATGCGGGTCATCGACCAGTGTATCCCGAACCGGGATATGAACGGGATCATCCGCTACAGCATTCTGTCCCTGCTGCTGATCCTGTATTCCGTGATCACCTTAAGGGCAAAGATCCAGATCACCAACCAGGTGGGACAAAGCGTAATCCATCAGCTTCGGACCGATCTGTTTGCCCACCTGCAAGAACTGCCATTTTCCTATTATGACAGCAGACCCCACGGAAAAATTCAGGTGCGCGTGGTCAATTACGTCAATAACCTGAGCGATCTACTGTCCAACGGCCTGATCAACACGATCACAGACCTTTGCAGCCTGGTATTTATCATCGGATTTATGCTCTCGATCAACTGGAAGCTGACACTGATGTGTATGTGCGGTCTTCCGGTGCTGGCGCTGTTTGCGGCGCTGATCAAACGGCGGCAGCATCTGGCCTGGCAGATCCAGAGCAATAAGCAGTCAAACCTGAACGCCTACATTGCCGAGAGCATCAACGGCGTCAGAGTCACGCAATCCTTCGTGCGTGAAGAGAAAAACAGGGAGATTTTCAACAATCTCAGCAACAGTTACCGGACTTCCTGGATGAAGGCGGTGCGCTTTAATTTCATGATGGGACCGACCGTGGATATGATCTCCGTCATCACGACTGCATTTCTCTATGTGGTGATCGTGCAGTGGGTCAGCCACGATGTGTCCGGTGCTTCCGTCGGCGTCCTGGTGGCATTTACCAGCTATATCAGCCGTTTCTGGTCACCGATCACAACACTGGCAAACTTTTACAACTCCCTGCTGACAGCAATCTCCTACCTGGAGCGTATTTTCGAGACCATCGACGAGCCGGTGGCTGTCAAGGATGCTCCTGACGCCGCCGAGATGCCGCCGATCACCGGAAAAGTCACCTTTGACCATGTAAATTTCAGCTATGAGGACGGCGTAAAGATCCTGAATGATGTCAGCTTCACCGCCCGGCCGGGAGAATCCTTTGCGATCGTCGGTCCGACAGGCGCCGGAAAGACTACCATCGTCAATCTGCTGAGCCGTTTTTATAACGTAGACAGCGGCGCCGTGCTGGTGGACGACATCGATATCTCAAAAGTGACGCTTTATTCTCTGCGGACGCAGATGGGCGTCATGATGCAGGACAGCTTTATCTTTTCCGGGACAATCATGGACAACATCCGTTACGGAAACAAGACGGCTTCCGACGAGGACGTCATCCGGGCTGCGAAAACCGTCTGCGCCCACGACTTTATCATGCAGATGGAAGACGGTTATCAGACGCAGGTCAACGAACGGGGCAGCCGTCTCTCTGCCGGACAGCGTCAGTTGATCTCCTTTGCACGGGCGCTGCTGGCGGATCCCAAGATCCTGATCCTCGACGAGGCGACTTCCAGCATCGATACAGAGACAGAGATCGCACTGCAGAAAGGACTGAATGAACTGCTGAAAGGACGTACTTCCTTTATCATTGCCCATCGGCTATCCACGATTAAAAACTGTGACACGATCCTCTATGTGGACAAGGGAAAGATCCAGGAACGCGGAAATCATCAGGAACTGCTGCGTTTAAAAGGCGCATATTACGACTTGTATATGTCGCAGTACAGCTTTCTGCAGAACAGTTGAGTGTTCTGTTTGCTTTCGGGATGCCGCCCCCGCCGGAGCAAGATGCTTTCACAGCCCAAAATTTTTAACGCGTGTGAAAGTACCCTGCTCCACAGGCACTATATTTTCACACGGACTGCGCAGTAAATGCGCAGTCCTGGCTGAACGGTTACGTAACCGTCTAAAAAAATAAAAAAATTGTAGAAAAAATTGTTGACAATTTGATGTTTCTCTGGTAAACTCTTTTCTTGTAGCGAGCCGATAAAACTCAATACAGATGCTGCCTTGGCTCAGTTGGTAGAGCGTCGCCTTGGTAAGGCGGAGGTCGGCGGTTCAAATCCGCTAGGCAGCTTTTCAGGAATCTCTGAATACAGAGGTTCCTTTTTTATTCTATTCTTCCACTGGAAACAGCACATCCGGATTACGTTTTGTCGGCTCGCACAAGAAAAATCAGGAGACTGCAGGACTCACTTCCGCGAACGAGCCTGACAGGTCTCCTGCATTGCTTGCCGCAAGGATCACAGATATTTTTTCATATTGTCCAAAACCACCTGGTAGCCATTCGCATACATATGGATGCCTTCAATGGTAAACTCTTTTTTCAGTTTTCCCCTTTCATCCGTCAGTCCGTCGTTGACATTGATGAACTGACACCCCAATTCTTTGGCAAGCTTTTCCACCGCCTGATTGGCCAGCGCAATATTCTCATTGTTCCTGGTGGCAAACATTTCCGCAGCCATCGACGAGTCGGGAAGTTTGTCCGTCTCGTTAACCGGATAGTAAGCCATCAGAGTGATCTCCGCCTGAGGCAGGCGCTCTCTGATCTGCGTAAGAATCTTCCGATAATTGGCCATCAGCGTCTCCAGGCGGTATTCCGGCCTGCTGATATCGTTGGTACCGATATTGATAAAAATCCGTGACGGTTCCGTGCCGTAGACCATCTCTTCCATATATTGAAGCATATCGTCCGTTGTAAATCCGCCGATCCCGCGGTTGTAGATCACCTGCGTCATGCCGCTGCTCATGAGAAGTTCATTGATCGGAAACTGCTCCATCAGAGAAGAGCCGGTAAAAAGGATTTCTCCTTTTCTGGCATAGCGGTTGAGGATGCGGTAACGTTCCAGTTTCGTCTGCTGCTCCGAACGCATTTGCTGTTCCATCCATTCTTCCATTTCCCGGTTTTTTCTGTCCATTTTCTTTTTCCTCCATGCTTAATTTTTTTATTCATAACTGGCCCGTTTTCCACCCGGGACCATGTACTTTTCACTGCCCCTTTTCCTGCTTTATTATAAATCCTTTTTGTCCATCGGACAACTGTATAGCCGGCGTATTTCAGGAATACGCAACAGGAATATACCAAAAAGGAAATCAGCCTGAAACAGGCGCCCTGTGTACGGCACGTCTGTTCCAGGCTGATTTCTGATTTCCGGAGAAATCTGATCTATATGTGTGTGATGAGGCACGCGGCCGTTCCTGTGATGGAACGGTCGCCGATGAAACTTATTTCAATGTTTTGTTTTCTTTTACTGCCACTGCAATGGACACATCCGGCACATAGCACGGGATCAGCATCGCCTGCAGTGCATGGTAAAGGTCGGATTTTCCGGGCCATACTGTTCCAATCACATGATTTTCGCGGTCCAACTGATGGAACCAGGAACCGTTGACGTGATCGATCACCGTCTCGTCCAGATACTGCATAAAATCCGCATAATTATCCGCATACTTCTCTTTTCCGGTCACATGATACAGGACAGAAGATGTATTGATCGCCTCGGCAAGCGTCCAGTGCATTCTGTCATGTACCACCGGATTTCCATTCCAGTCGGTGGTATATACGATTCCCGGAGCGCCGTCGGCATTCCATGCGTCTCCCACCGCGCGGTTGTAGAGATTTTCCGCAATCATCAGATACTTCTGCGCCTCTCTCCCGGCAGAGCCGTAGGTGGAAAGCGCCCACTGAACGATCAGTCTCGCCCACTCGATCCCGTGGCCCGGAGTCGCGCCATAAGGTTTAAACGGATCGTCCGGCTGTTCCTTGTTGCACTCCAGATCTGCAGTCCAGTCCTTTGTAAAATGTTCCGGGATCCGCCACTGATTCTCCTCCGCCCAGCCGGATACGTGATCGATGATACGTCCCGCTCTGACGCGGTACTTTTCATCACCAGTGACGTCTGCGGCCGCCAAAAACGCTTCCACGGTATGCATGTTAGCGTTCAGTCCGCGGTAGTCATCCAGAACAGTAAACTCCGTATTCCAGGTATCGCAGGAAAGACCTTCCTCCTCGTTCCAGAAGCGCAGGTCATAAAGCGCCAGCGCCTCGTCCAGCAGTTCCTTCGCTCCCGGCCGTCCGGCGAGCAGCGCTGAGGATGCCGCGAGGATCACGAATGCATGGGCATAGCACTGTTTCGTCGGGACAATCTCTCCGGCTGCCGTCCGCCCTGCATACCATCCTCCGTTCTCTGTGTCGTGGAGTTCTCCCCGCAGACCTTTCAGCCCGGCGTCCGCCAGTTCTTCACTTCCCGGATGGCCGAGAAAGGATCCGAGGCTGTAAACGTGCACCATCCGGCTGGTGATCCAGGTCTCACGGTTTCTGTCCTTCCACGGAGTTCCGTCGTCCCCCAGATAATAGGATCCGCCGCCCGGCGACGGAAACTGATATCCGAAGCTCAGAAGATTGTTCCGGACTTTTTCCAGGAATTTCCGATTTTCCAGCGTATCGATCTGATACTTTTCACTGCATTCCTTCATAAAAATACTATCTCCCTTTCTCCAGATCTCTTCCCGCAGGCACCGCCCGGCGGCAGGCCTGCACATCCCTCCGACGGTACAGTGTGTCTGCGGGCAGGTAATGATGAATCGGGATCCCCTGAGAAGCCCCCAGGAGCATCATCCGATATCGTATACGCTCCGCACGCTGACCTTTCCGGCATCGCCTTCAAGGATCCGTACACGCTTCTCTCCCGCTTCCATATCAAAATAATTGTCCGACAGGATCAGATCTTCCTTTTCATTCTGCAGTTCCACGAACCCGGCATACGCTTCCGCGCGGACAACCAGCTCATCGCCTTCTCTGCGCACAGTAAGCGCCGGATCCCGGTACTGATAGAACTTCGGCATGGAAAACAGAACGCTTCCCTCCGAGATCACTTTCCCGTCCATCAGGCACTCATAGACCACATGATGTTCCAGGTAATCAGCTTCCGGAAACTCTTCTTTTTCCAGCCATACCCCGTCAAGCGGCGGAACTTTCACTTCTCTGCACTTCTCCTCGCCGATCACTCGGGAACGGCTGTCGCGCAGGCTCCAGCGCACCAGAACCTTCTGCTCCTGCATCGTCTCGTTGGCAACATGCAGCCGGATGCTTTTCTCTACATCGTAAAACCGCGCATTCGGATTCGGATCCTGGGACAGGAGTCCCTCCTCGCAGCAGGAAATCATCACAGGAGCGAAGAACCGTTTTTCAAAATACTGCAGAGCCTTCCAGCGCCCGAAATAATCGATGGAGGACCAGGAAGCCACCGGCCAGCAGTCGTTCAGCTGCCAGACGATCGCGCCCATACATTGCCCCCTGTGGCGTCTCCAGTGCTCCACCGCGTACCGCATCGCCTGTCCCTGCATGATCTGGGATGCATAGACCAGATGCGAGAGATCCTTCGGGTACCGCAGATACTGGGCAAGATAAATCATCATCTTCGCGTAACCGTTTTCACTTCTCTGATGTTTCTCCATTACATAGGAAAAGACATTTCTGTCCTCCTCTTCCGTAAAGCTCTCGATGGTTTTCATGGCCGGGAGCGACTCAAAACCAAACTCGGAAGCATAGCGGAAATTGTGGCGACGGTAATCGGTGAACGGCTGATAGCCGTGCC